>CADCPA010000060.1 GCA_902803135.1 uncultured bacterium | reverse complement strand
GACACCTGTTTCCTCGGCAACTACTGCGGCAAGCCGAAGGAGAAGAACCGCATCTCCGTGTTTGCGGGTCTCGACGACTACCTCTTCGTGCACAACCGCGCGGCGCAGCTGTCGCTTGTCTCGACCTTCGGCGACGACGGGGCGGTTCGACCGGCGGACCGGGACAAAATCCGCCTGGCGGACTACGTCATCGTCATGGCGGCGGACGAGCACGCCGACTCGAGCGAAGGCCACGACCGCGAGGAGCTCGGGCTCACGCGCCGGCAGGGGCAGATCATCCAGAACGTTGCGGCAATCAACTCAAATACGATTCTCTTCCTCCAGACGTCCAACGTGGTCGAGCTCGGCGCGTTCAAGGACCAGGTGCGGGCGATTCTCTGGTCCTCCCAGAACGGCCAGGGCCAGGGCGTCGGCTTCGCGCGTCAGATCTTCGGCGACGTGAACCCCGCGGGCAAGCTCACGTTCACGTGGTATGCGAAGGAAAGCGACCTGCCGGGCATCCGCCAGTATGGTCTCAAGGAGAAGTTCCGGACGGACGAGAAGGACTATCCGGCGGGCGGCTTCACCTACCAGTATTTCAAGGGCGCGGTGGACTACCCGTTCGGCCATGGCCTCAGCTACACGACGTATGCGTACGGCAAGGCCACGGTCGACAAGACGACGGCGGACGTCAATGAAAAGCTCGTCGTCTCCGTCGACGTGACGAATACGGGCCGTCGCGCCGGTTCCGAAGTCGTGCAGGCGTATGTCGTCTACCCGAAGGCCCTCTCCGGCGTCGCGGCCCTCCCCGCCAAGCAGATCAAGGCCTTTGCGAAGGTCGACCTCCGGCCGGGCCAGACGAAGACGGCGAAGATGGTGATCGACCTGGCGGATTGCTGTTTCTGGGACGGCACGAAGAAGGTCGTGCCGACGGGCGACTACCAGATCGAGATCGGCGCGTCTTCGACGGACATCAAGGCGCGCAAGTCCGTGCGCGTGACGGGTGCGCTCGCCGACACGCTCAAGCTTGTGACGGTGAAGCCGAGCGACGTCGCCGTGAAGGTCGGCGGCAGTCTCTCCGCCGCGGTGACGCTCTGCCTCAAGGACGATCGTCTGCTGAAGGGCTCCGCGGCCCAGCTGGCGTTCACGTCGTCCGATCCGTCGGTCGCCGCCGTCGGGAAGTCCGGCATCGTGAAGGGCCTCAAGCCCGGGCTCGTGACGATCACGGTCAAGGCGTCGTACAAGGGCGGCGTGAAGCGCGCGTCCTTCCCGGTGGCGGTCGTGGCGGACAAGCCCGACACGACGGACGTGCGCGGCACGGCGCCGGCGCCGGCGGTGAAGAAGCCGGCGGCGAAGAAGGCGGCGGCCGTCGGCGTGGACCGCGAAGCCCTTGAGGACGCGATTCGCGTGAAGGTTGTGGGCGACGACTACGAGCCGCAGACCCTCGCCGCCTACACTGCGCAGATCCGCACAGCACGCGAGGTGTTCTTCAACCCGGCCGCCACGCAGGCGCAGGTCGACGCGGCGCTGGAGGATCTCGTCGTCGTGAAGAACAATCTGCGCGACTACCGCTATCGAGTGGCGGACTTCCCGAGCGCGAACAAGTCCTATTCGTTCAACAACGGCAAGTCGCTCTGGATCGACTGGGCGCGCATCCGCGACGCGAAGGGCCGCGAGGTCGAGCGCAATTTCCTCTCGCACGATCCGACGAAGCTGGAGCTGCGCTTCACGTTGACGCTGACGCCGACCTCCTATGACGTGCCGTTCCTGAAGGCGGTCGCGGGCGGCAGCTGGATCAAGCTTCGTTCGCGCGACGTCGCGCAGAAGGACAACGATCCGGACCTCCAGGTGTTCGGCGGCACGATGACGCAGAACAACGAGCACAACTACGGGTGGGACGTGACGAAGTACGTGACGTCGTGGGGCACGACTGAGGTCGTGATTCCGCTGGCGACGAAGAATCCCGACGGTACGATCGGCCTGCCGTTTGTCGACAAGGGTTTCCGGGCGGACGGCCAGACGAACTACTCGCGCGGCAAGATCGACTGGTCGTGCATCGACCGCTTCTTCATGAACATCAACTTCCGCGATGCCTTCAAGAACACGGCGTCGGTCACCGCCAAGCTGTCGGGCGTGCGCGTCGTCGACGTGACGCTCGAGGAGGAGCGCGAGAAGCTGCAGGCCGTGCTCGACCTCAAGCTCACGGGCGGCTGCGACTGTCCCGGAAAGATCGCCCGCTACAAGGAAGAGCTGGACGAAGCGCGCCGCGCGCTCGCGGGCGAGAGCGTGGTGGCGCTGCGTGTTGCCGCGCAGATGGTCGCCGCGGCGCGGCAGAACATCGGCTATCAGACGGTGGTGGACAAGACTGCGCTCCAGGCCCGCCTCGACGCGCGCGTGCGCGACCTCGCGCGCTACACGCCGGAATCCGCGGCGGCCTATCGCAAGTTGGTGGAGGCGGCTGCGGCCGTGGCGGCGCACGCTCAGGCGACCCAGCTCCAGGTGAACCGTGCGGTCCGCTCGCTCGACGAGGCGGAGAAGATTCTCCAGCTACGCCGTGTCACGCCGCGCGTCCTTGCGACGCTCCTGGCGGGCGAGACGAGCGTCGAGGCCCACCACCTCGTGGCGGCGGCGGCGGCCGACCTCGACCTCAAGGACCATGCGGACTACACGGTGTGCGTGCGCTACGACGTGAAGTTCGAGTGCACGCATGCGAAGAAGCCGCTGAACGACGGCTGGCTCAAGCTCCTCGTCAACGGCCGCGCCCGCGTGTGGGGCGCCACGCGCGAGAAGAACAACGAGTCCGCCGTCGTGCTCGGCGCGATGGACTGCGCGAAGGGCAGCGTGCTCACGGCCTACGGCAAGCCGGGCACGTGGTTGACCGTCACGCAGGAGATTCCCGTCGCGAAGCTCGCCGGCGGCCGCCTCACGCAGTTCGACACGTATCTGTACAACGACACGGGCGCCTATGTGCCCGAGCCGGACGACGGCATCCGCTGGAACAACGACAAGGGTGTGCGCATCACGGTGCGCAACATCCAGGTGCTCTCCGACCGGCCCTGAGCAAGTGGGTTGCCCGTTTGGGTATCAGTGTCCAACAGATTTACACTCAGACAAATAAAGGAAAGACGATATGAACAAGTTGATGCTGATGGGCGGCGCGGTGGCGCTGGCCGCGGGCGTGGGCTGCACGGCGAAGACGTGCTGCCTGGCCAAGGGTCCGGCTTTCGAGGACGTCAAGTGGGAGACGACGGCGTTCGATTCCGGCGTGTGGACGATCGACAAGGACGGCGTGATGACCGCGAGCAAGGACAACGCCATCTGGTCCGCGACGGACTATGAAGACTTCATCCTCGACTTCGACTACAAGCTCGATCCGGGCGCCAACTCCGGCGTGGTGATCTATGCGATCGACACGGCGAACTGGATTCCCGGCTCCATCGAGATCCAGCTGCTCGACGACAACCACGAGCGCTGGAAAAAGGATCCGCCCCGTCTGCAGAACTCCTCGCTCTACGGCCATCTGGGGCCGAAGGCGACGCCTGCCAAGCCGGCCGGCGAGTGGAACCACATGACGGTGACGGCGAAGGGTCAGAAGATCAAGGTCGCGGTCAACGGCGTCGAGACGATCGACGCGGACATCTCCGTGTGGACGGATGCCAAGAAGAATCCGGACGGTTCGGACATCCCGCCGTGGCTGAGCACGCCGTGGGCCGAGATCCCGACGACGGGCCGCATCGGCTTCCAGGGCATGCACGGCGGCGCGAAGCCCTACTTCCGCAATGTGCGCGTGGCGAAGATTCCGGGCCTTCTGCCCTATACGGACGGTGCGACGGCCCGCACGGCGGCCTATCGCGTCGCCCGGGCCGCGGCCGAGAAGATTGAAAATGCGCCGGTGCTTGCGATCGCGTCCGTGACGGGCGACGCCTCGGGTTTCAGCAAGGCCGAAGCGCCGGAAATGGCGTTCGTGGCGGAGAAGGGCAAGAAGCTCTGCTGCGACTGGAAGGGCAAGCTGACGCTCCAGGCGACGCTCAAGGAGCCGGCGACGGTGGCCAGCTACACGGTCGCTTCCGGCAACGACTACGCCGGCCGCGATCCGAAGGCGTGGGAGCTCTATGCCTCCGAGAACGGCACGGACTGGACGCTCGTCGACACGCAGAAGGACATCTCGTTCGCGCGGCGCAACGACATCAAGCTCTTCACGCTGGCGAAGCCGGTCAAGGCCGCCGCGTTCAAGCTCGTGGTCACCGCGCACCATGGCGAGGAGAAGGTCCAGTTCTCGCGTGTGACGTTCCGCAAGTAAACGCATTTCGGGGTTCAGAGATGAGAAGCGAAAACAAGCTCGCCCGTTCCTTCGTGCTGACGCTGGCCGTTGCCGCCCTGTGCGGCGCGGCTGCGGCCGACTCCTTTGTCTACTCGTCCTCCGGCGAGGTGAAGAGTCCGGCGAAGGAGAAGGCCGTCAAGGCCTTCGACGGCGACAAGGGGTCCAAGTGGCTGTGCTTCGGCGCGACGGCCTGGCTGCAGGTCGAATCGCCGAAGGCGGTCAAGCCGTCGGCCTACGCTCTGACGTCCGCCAACGACGAGCAGTCGCGCGACCCGACGACGTGGCACCTGCTCGGTTCGGACGATGGCCGGACGTTCGATGTGCTGGACGAGCGTGCGGACCAGACGTTCGACGCGCGTTTCAAGACGATGCGGTTTCCGCTCTCGCCGGCCCGGGCCTATCGGTACTTCCGCCTCTTGATTCTCAGCAACGCGGGCGATGACGGGGCGAAGGACGGAACGGGTCCGCGCATCCAGCTCTCCGAATTTGACCTGCTGGACGCGCAGGGCCGGTCGCTTGTCCGCGAGGCCCCGAAGCCCTTTGAATACCCGGCGTCGGCCAGCGCGCCGCTGCCCGACTGGGCGTTTGGTCCGTTTGTGCGACCGGAAGGCGTGAACCCCGTCATCGCTCCGCGCGACGTCGCGTTCATGTGTCCGATGCGCAAGCGCCTGCTCAAGTGGGAGGAGAGCGACACGTTCAATCCCGCGGCGGCGGTGAAGGACGGCAAGATCGTCGTGCTGTACCGTGCCGAGGACAACACGTTCACGGGCATCGGCAGCCGCACGTCGCGTGTCGGCTACGCCGAGACGACGGACGGCTTCACGATGAAGCGCGACTCGGCGCCGGTTCTCTTCCCCTGCGAAGACGACCAGAAGGAATTCGACTGGGAAGGCGGCTGCGAGGATCCGCGCGTCGCGATGACCGAAGACGGCCTCTATGTGTGCACATACACCTCGTGGAACAAGAAGGTCGCCCGGCTCTGTGTGGCCACCTCGCGCGACTTGAAGCGCTGGAAGAAGCACGGCCCGGCATTCGCGAAAGCGGAAAACGGCAAGTACATCAACCGCTTCAGCAAGTCCGCCGTCATCGTGCAGGCGCCGAGCGCGAAGGATCCGTCCCGCTACGTGATCACGAAGATCGATGGCCGCTATGTGATGTACTGGGGCGAAGGCGCGTTTGAAATCGCCTACAGCGACAACCTGGTCGACTGGGCGCCGGGGGGCACCATCATGCGCACGCGCAAGGGGCTGTTCGACAGCGCCCTCACGGAGGTGGGGCCGGCGGCGATTCTCACGAAGAAGGGCATCGTCGTGTTCTACAATGGCAAGAACAGCAAGGACGACAATGCCGATCCGCGCTTCCCGCGCGGCGCCTATTGCGGCGGGCAGGCGCTCTTCAGCGCGGCGGAACCGGAGAAGTTCCTTGACCGCCTCGATGTGCCGTATTTCCGCCCGGAAGCGGACTTCGAACGCACGGGCCAGTACCGCGACGGCACGGTGTTCACGGAAGGACTTGTCTTCTACAAGGGCAAGTGGCACCTCTACTACGGCTGTGCCGACTCGTTCGTGGGCTATGCCGTGTGGGATCCCGCGAAGACGAACTAGACGTGTCGCACGACCGGCCTCAGGGCAGCGCGGCGCCGACCAGCTTCGAGACGAGTTTGCCGTCCGCCTGGCCCTTGACGCGGGCCATGACTTCCTTCATGACGCGGCCCATGTCCTTCTTGGAGGTGGCGCCGAGGGCGGCCACGACTTCCTTCACGACGGCGGCGACAGCCGCTTCGTCGAGCTGAGCCGGCAGATACTTGCGGAGGAGCTCCATCTCGGCCTTCTCGTTCTCGGCGAGGTCGACGCGTCCGGCCTGCGTGAACTGCGCGATGGATTCCTCGCGCTGCTTGACGCCCTTGGCGACGACCGCGAGCACGGCGTCGTCCGTCATCTCCTTGCCCGCGTTGACCGTGAGGTCCTTGACCTTGGCGATCGTGCCGCGGATGGCGTTCAGCGCCGTCCTGTCTTTGGCCTTCATCGCGGCCTTCATGTCGGCCGTCAGCGCATCGTATAAACTACAGCTCATTGTCTTTCTCCTTGCTTTGCGATGGCCCGCGTGCAAACGGACCGTTGCAGATTATAGCACAGTTCCGCCGACCCGGCGTCGTGAAATGATGTATAGCCAGATGCGCGGCATTTTGATACAATTGACTCAAGATGTTAAGGCAAGATGGTGTCGGTGGTTGGACGCCACGAGAAAATTAGGATCCGCGCAAGATGTTCAGAGCAAGTTTATTGGCGGTTTGCACCCTGATGGCCTTCTGTGTCGAGGCCTCGGCGGGTTTTGTTGAAAAACTGAAGGCGGGCGAGAGCCAGAAGATCGTCTGCTACGGCACGTCGCTCACCGTGCAGAGCCATTGGTGGGTCGATGGTTTGGCCGCCGCGCTCGAGGCACGCTGGCCGGGACAGTCAACCGTGGTGAACGCGGGCCTCTCCGGCAAGAATTCCGCAACCGGCCTTGCGAACGTCCAGTCGAAAGTCGTTGCGGCCAATCCGGACGCCGTGCTGATCGAGTTTTCGATGAACGATGCAGCGGACTCCCTGAACACCGGCAAGACACCCGCCGAGGCGCTGGCGGCTGCCGAGGCGAATCTCAAGGCGATCATCGCCGCGGTCAAAGCCGCGCGTCCGGCTTGCGAAATCATTCTCGAGACGATGAATCCGTACGTCGCCGTGGCGGGCTCGAATTTGTCCAATCGGACGAACCTCGAGGACCACTTCGCGATGTACCGCCGCGTGGCGGCGGAAAACGGCTATTTGCTGATCGACAATGCCCCCCGGTGGCAGCGTCTGGTGGCCGATCTGTCGTCCGCCGAGTATCTGAGACTCGTGCCGGACGGCGTGCATCCGAACGAGAAGGGCATCGCGCGGGTGACGCTGCCGAACGTCCTGCGCACGCTCGGAGTGGACGAGGTGGAGTCCGCCCGCAACCTTCCCGTGATGCAGGATGTGGACGTTCTCGTCGTCGGCGGCACCTTCGCGGCCGTCTCCGCCGCCGTGTCTGCCAAGGAAGCCGGTGCGTCCGTCTTTCTCGCCGCCCCGCGCCGCAACCTCGCCGAGGAAATCGTCCTGCCGCGTCGTCTGGCGATTCCGTCGGACGATGAACCGCTGACGGACGCGGCCTTTTCCGCTCTCGCGCCCGTGCCGGAAACGGCACCTTTTACCTATACGGCGGATGCAACGCCGAATTCGTCGAAGCCGGACCCCTCGAACAAGAAACTGACCGATGGCGCACGGTCGAGTGCGGCAAGCGAGAGCGTGCAGTATGATGCGGCATCGGTGACGTGGACGTTGACGTTCTCCGGAAACACGACGTTGGAAGACCTCGTTTTCTACTATTATTTCCGTCCATCCGGCGGCGATTTTGACGTGCAGGGCATTTCCGTGCAGGTGTCTTCCGATGGCGTGAACTATACGTCGGCCGTGGGCTCCGTGCACGCGGCGGAGGTCGAGACCGGTCTCGAATACGGCGACACGTGCCGTTCGTATACGTTTGAATTCGCACAGCCGACCGCCGTATGCGCCGTCCGCGTGACGGCCACGCGCGCCACCGGCTCGAAGCGCATGCTCGTGGGCGAAATCTCCGCCCACACGGGCGTGCGGGTTTCACAGGCGCATGCTCCGCTCGTCTACGAGAAGGCGCTTGACGCGTGTCTGGCCGCGGCGGACGTTCCCTTTCTCGGCGGTCTGCAGGCGTGCGACGTCGTGAAGACGCCGGAGGGGCGCCTGGCGGGCGTCGTCTTCGCCGACAAGAGCGGACGTCAGGTCGTGCGCGCCAAATGCATCGTCGATGCGACGGAGAAGGGCGTGGTGGCCCGTCGCGCCTGCACGTTGCGTCCCGTGCCGGACGGCAACGAGGTCGATTTCACGTATTCGCTCATCGCCAAGGCGGGACTTTCGTTCAACCTCTCCGGCTACGCGGTGGAAGAAGCTTCTGCGCCGTCCGCCTCGCTCACGCTGAGCCCGGGCAATGACGCCTCGATGATCCCCGCCGGCGCCGAGAAAAGCTATCCGATTTCCCTCTACCGTCTGACAGCTCGCTTCCCGCTCGCCTCCGGTGATTGGCTCGCGGCGAACGCGATTGCGCAGCGGATGCGCAACGACGGTTGGACGCCGTCCCTCGCCGATGCGAGCGAGGTACCGTTCTATGTGACGCCCGACCGCATCGTGGGCCGCGCGGCGATTACGAGTTGGACCTCGTCCGACGCCGCACCGCTGGGGGCGTTCCAGCCGGCCGGTATCGACGGGCTCTATGTGCTCGGACAGGCCGCCGACATCGACCGTAGCCTGGCGGCAAAGCTGTCAGCCCCCGGCATCGAGACCGCGCTTGGGCGCCGCATTGGCGCAGAAGCGGCCCGTGCCGCAACGACAGCGGGGGTCGATGAGATCGGTTGCGGCGTGGCGTCGGCGACGGCGGCGTCCATTGAGATCCGCGAACGCCTGGCGTGTCCGCTTGGGATCGCCTCGACGGTGACAAACCTTGCCGTCTGCACCTCCGCGGGCGGCGAGCTGCCCGTGCTGGCGGTGGCAGACGTCGCCGTGGTCGGCATGGGCACGGCCGGCGCGCCGGCGGCGATCGCCGCGCTGGAGAAGGGGCGTTCGGTCGTCGGCCTCGAGTATCTCCACACGATGGGCGGCGTGACGACGGATGGCCGCATTGGCAAATACTACAAGGGCTGCAACCGCGGCTTTTCCAAGCTGAAGCTCGATGCAGGCGTCGCCGCGACGGGCTGGGTCTACGCGCAGGCAAAGGCCGAGTGGATGCGTCGCTCGGTCGTGTCGCAGGGCGCGGCCGAAGTGCTCTTCGGCTCGCAGGTGGAAGGCGTGGTGATCTCTGGAACCGACGGCGCCGGACGGCTTCAGGTGACGGGCGTCGTTGTCGTGTTGCCGGACGGCACGCGCGGCGTCGTGCGCGCGAAGGTCTTCATCGACGCGACAGGCAATGCGGAACTTGCGCACATGGCCGGCTGCAAGACGCAGTTCCTCGAAGGGCGCGAGTTCGCGATGCAGGGCGCCGGCACAACCTACCACGTGCTTGGCAACAGCTATTTCAATACGGATTTCGGATTCCTCAATACGAACGACGCCGGCGACTTGTCGAACTTCGCATGGCGGGCCCGCGCGGGTGCGAAACCGTCGCGCTACAACGTGGGCGATCCGCTCTCGGGCGCGCGCGAGCGCCGCCGCATCGTGGGCGACGTGGTCGTGAATGAACGGGACATCCTCCGCAACCGCACGTGGAGCGATACGATCATGCACGGCACGAGCGACTACGACATGCACGGCTTCTCCGTTTCCGACGTGCTCATGTATCGGGAACGCCCCCATGGAAAGGCCTTTTCGGCCGACTTGCCGTATCGGGCGCTGCTGCCGGCCCGTCTCGCGGGCGTGCTGGCGACGGGCCTCGGCATTTCCGCAACGCGCGACGCGATGCCGATCATCCGCATGCAGCGTGACGTGCAGAACCAGGGCTATGCCGCAGGTCTTGCGGCCGCCGCGGCCGTGCCGACCGGCGATCTTCGCGCCATCAACATATCCGCGATCCAGCAGGAGCTTGTCACGGCGGGATGTCTCGACGAACGCGTGCTGACCGACACGGACACGGTGGTGACGGATGCGGAACTCGCCGCCGCGGTCTCCGGACTGACGACGAACGAGTTCGCCGGACTCGAAAAGATCCTCGAGCGTCCGGCGGAAGCGCGTCCGCTGCTCGCCGCGGAACATGCTGCCGCGACGACCGACGCGCACCGCCTGGCCGTCGCCGTGGCGCGGGCGCTCGTGGACGATGCGGAGCCCGTGCTCGACGAACTGATCGCCGCGGCGCGGGCATCGTCGTGGTCCGACGGCTTCAACTTCCAGGGTCTGGGCAACTACGGCCGTCAGACGGCACCGGTCGACTATCTCATCCACGCCCTCACGAAGAGCGGCAATGCCGCGCGCGTGACGCCCGTGCTGGG
>CADCPA010000059.1 GCA_902803135.1 uncultured bacterium | reverse complement strand
TACCGCCGAAGTACGCCGACGAGATCATCGCGCCGTCGCCGTCGGGCCCCGTTCCGGCGATCTTGAAGCTGTACGGCGTCGTCGTGCTGCCGTTGGCCATTCCAGCCCAGTCGAAGCCGGCGCCCGTGTCGGCGTCCGCGGCCTTGCAGATCGTGACGAGCGCCTTCGCCGGTCCCCACGCGCCGTCGTAGGCGCCGCTCTTGAGCCAGCCTTCGATCGCCACGGTTCCGCCGGTGTACGTCTGCCCCGCCTTCGCGCCGACGAACGTGCCCGTGCCGTCCTTGACGAGCTTCATCTGCCCGGCGAACGTCAACGTGGAGTTTTCAACGGTCTCGCCGTCCGCCACGTTGACGTGCAGCTCGCCGCCGCCGACGGTGTCGGTTATCGTGCCGGTTCCCGCCGCATGCGCAAGCGTCAGGGAATGTCCCGCAAGATCCACAGTCCCGTCGATGCGCGCCGGGCGAGTCACATTGTAGAATCCCGCCTTGTCGCCCGGCCCCACCGTGAACGCGCCGCTGCCGATGTTTCGCGCGTAGGTGCCGTTCACCCGGTCGTAGAGGCAGGCCTCTCCGCCGTTCTGCACGGGTACGTAGTCCCTAACGAGCGTTCCATCGTCGTAGATCTGGCACGAATGGAGACGTACCGGCGGGTTGTTGTCCTTGATGTTGAGTCCGCCGGCCTTGTTGTCCGCGAAAAGATAAAGCGTGTGCGTCAGCTGGAACGTCTGGCCGGAGCGCGTCGTATGCGTCGCGCCGTCAATCTTGAGCACGCCTTTGTCGAAGTCAACCGTGTGCCGCCCGTTGGCGGCAACCGGCCCAACAGTGCCGCCAGTATCGCCGAAACCGCTGTAAATGCCGCCCCCGTCGTTGCTGACACCGAACACGCTGGTTTTCCACCAGTTGCCGCCGCCGTTGTCGGTCACGCCAAACCAGGACTCCCGCGTGCCGCGCACGGTGATGTCGAGAACGACGCGCGTGTTCTGGTTGGGAGAGAAGCCGGTGTCGATGTAGGCGCCCTTCGGGACGTCGAGACACGTGTAGATGGGATCGACGGTGTCGGACGACGCGAGGCCGCTCCAGTCGCAATTCATTGAAAGCGAACAGTTCTCGATGTGAAGCTCGTTGTAGGAAAGCTTCTGCCCGGCGGGGACGTTGAAGTTCGCCGCGTCCTTCACGTACACGATCGTATTCACGTCCGGCGCGGCACTCACCGCCACGCCCGCCGCGTTCGTGCACGCCCAGTTCGCCGGGTCGTTCACGTTCGCGAGGTCGCCGAGTCCGGTCCAGTACGCCGTCATCCCCGTCGGAAGCGCCGCCGAGCACGCCGTCGTGAACGGAATCGTCTCCGTCACGTTGGCGGACGTATCGTAGCCGATCGTGCCCGATCCCGCGTTTGCGAACACTGTTTCCGTCACGGTGTCGTAGAACACGCCTTCGGGCGAGGCGGTGTTGCCGCGAATCGCAGGGACGAGATGGACCATGTCGTAGCCGTTCGAGTCCAATATCCTCACAGAGTGCCACTCGCCGTAGCAGTAGCGCCCGGACGTGCCGCTCCCGTTGCTCGAGGAGCCCACGAGGATGTTGTCCGAGTCGGTTCCGATGGTGCCGTCGTCCAGCTTGTCCTTTACCGAGGTTCCGTCAAGCCAGCATGTCTTGTTGAATATCTTGAACGTATGGGGAACGGACGTGTCGCCGATGGTGAAGAGAGGATTGCCGGCTTCCTTCGTACGGTATCGAAGGTAGAATTTGTTCACATCCCTGTCACGCTGTCCCACCGTGAAGTTGTCGAGATGGCTGCCGATCACGGAGGCCCACGCTCCGCTTGCGCCGGTGCGGCGGTAGCGGAATTCCACGCCATACGCCGCATTGCCCTTGATCCCGGTGTTGACGTACTGGTCCTGTCCGATCGACACCCAGCCGTCGATCAGGCGCACGTCGGATGTGACGATCGCGCGCACCATGCTGCCGGCCGGAATTCCCGCCGCGCTGAACTGGTACGTCGCGGCGGCGGCGGAGAGCGCGCCGTTGTACGCGCGGCGGTTGGCGCGCGGCCATGCGGAAATCCTCTCGCCGCAGTCGCCCGCGCCCCACACGAGGTAGAGCTTCGACGTGTCGTCGTAGGCGTTCGCCGGCACGGCGACTTCGAACGTGTCGCCGTTGAGCGTAACGCCCAATGCGGGGGCGTCTTCCGCCACGGCCGGCGAAAGACACAGAGCAAATACGACCATGGCCGCGAAAAGATTTTCTTTCATGGTTTCACCCTCCTGCTCAATCTCGTGCGAACTGTCTCTGCGCACCATTGTACCAAAATCCGCACCGCGCGCAAAACAAATACCGCGTCCTTTGTCATCCGTCACCGGCAGAGCAGCACCGTGCAGAGGCCGGCGAGGAGACAGTAGGGGCCGAACAGCCAGAACCAGGGGCCCTTCAAGGCCTTCAGCAACAGCACCAGCGAGAAATAGCCGACGACGGCCGACAGCGCCGTACCCCACAAGAGCACGCCCCAAGACATGCCACCCGTTTCGACCCCGTCTTTCGCGATTTCCAGCACGACACCGCCCAGAATGAGCGGCGCGCTCATTAGAAACGAGAATTCGGCCGCCGACTCGGGCGACACGCGTCCGGCCCGCGCCGCCGCCAGCGTCATGCCGCTGCGCGACACGCCCGGCAGCAACGCAAACGCCTGGGCGACACCCATGAACAGCGCCTTCAGATAGTCGACGGCGCGCGAGCCCTGCGGCAGGAAGCGCGTGCCCAGAAGTACGACGCCCGTCAGCATCAACAGCCCGCCGACCAGACGCACATTCGTCACCAACGCGTCGATTTCACGATGGCAGGTGAAATAGAGGGCGATCGCCGGCAGCGTGGAGAGCAGCAACCGGGCCGCAAACGACCAGGCCGCCTTCCGGGCCTCGGCACCGGCCGCGCCGAACGCGCCTGCGGCCAGAAGGGCCAGCCGCCGCCAGTAGAAGGCGAAGATGGACAACAACGTACCCGCATGCAGAAACACCTCCAACCGCATGCGCAGACCCTCCGGGACCTCGAGAATGTGCTGCAGAATGACCAAATGCCCGGAACTTGAAATCGGCAGGAACTCGGCCACGCCCTGAAGCACGGCCAGCAACGTTACGTCGACAAACTCTTTCATGCGCCTATTATAGCAAACTTCAGCACGGACGGCGCACGAGAAAAAAATAAAACCGCCTTGCGGCGGTCGAATGGCGGGCTCAGGGAGAATCGAACTCCCCTCTTCGGATCGACAGTCCGAGGTCCTAACCGATGAACGATGAGCCCGTGGAGTTGAAAACAGATTCAGTATAGCATATTCCCCCCTCCCGCGCAAGGGGGAATTTAAAGTATTTTCGCTTCCCCTCAATCGGTCTCCGTAAGGGCGTCGATTTGCTTGGCCGTGCCGAAGACGATCAGCTTGTCGTCGGCGTGGATCTGGTCGTTCGGACCCGGAATCATCACGGTGCGCGGCCTCTTCGGATTCTCGTCGAGCCGGCGGATGCAGAGCACCGTCACGCCGGTCTTGTTGCGCAGGTCGGCCTGGGCGAGCGTCCTGTCGCGGCAGACCTCGGGCACGTCGATTTCGGCGATCGAGCACCCTTCGGAAATCTCGAGCAGGTCGAAAGCGCCGCGCGTCGCGATCATATGGGCGAGACGGCGGGCGCTGTCGCCCTCGGGATAGACGATCTGGTCCGCGCCGATCTTCTCAAGGATCTTGCCGTGCAGCTCGCTGGACGCCTTGGCGATGACGGTCTCCACGCCAAGGTCCTTGCAGTTCACAGTGGCCATGATCGACGCTTCGATGTTCGATCCCATCGCCACCACGGCGACGTCGCAGTCGCCGATGCCCGCTTCCTCCAGCGTGCGCTTCGCCGTCGCGTCGCCTTGCACCGAGCTCACGATGCTGGCGGCCGACTGCACGAGCTTGCCATTGCTTTCCACCAAGATCACTTCCGCCCCGCTCTCCGCCAGGGCCTGGGCGAGCGCCATGCCGAAGCGGCCGGCGCCCACAATGCCAACCCGTCTCATTTACCGGTCCTCCTTCGTCTGGGACTCGCCGTCCCTGCCGTCGCCCTTCTTCCCCTCCGCTTCGTCCTTTGGTTCCGGACGCTTCGCGAAGATGGACGTCTTCCGTCCCAGCGTCGGCCGCTTGAACTCGTGCACGACGTTGAACAGGCGCTCGGCCAGCTCGGGATCCTTTTCGAAAATGTTGTAGGTCTCCGAAAACGTCTTGTTGTCCAACGCCGCGCGAACGGCGATGAAGCGTCCCGGCGAGGGATACTTCGTGGCCGTCATCACCTTGTCGCGGTCAAGCAGGCCGGCGTTGACGAGCGTCTGGAACACCTCGCGCACGTGCCGGGGATCGACATAGTAGTTCTGGGTGTTGAAATCGTCCCAGGTCGGATCCGCCATCTCCTTCGCGAAGCTGTCGGAAACCCGGCGCGACGTGCCGCTGCGGACCTCGATCAGGCCCGTGCCGGAGATGCGGATCGAATCGCGGCGCACCGGTGCGTTCCGCGCATTGTAGTAGTGGATTTCGCACCAGTTCAGCGGCGCCTCCGACACCTGGATGTACGGATCGTCCCAGAACAGGCCGCACCCGCCCAACAGGACCGGCGCGCCGAGCAGAAGCAGCAGACCGTATTTCTTCATGTCATTCCCTTTTTGAAAATCTTCACTTTTCAACCTTCCAGCGCCAACTTTCCAAGCAGTCCCGCCCCGTGCAGCGTGAGCGTCGGGTCGATCGTGAACGGAAGGCCGATGTCGCGCAAAACCCATTTCGCAAACCCGCCCGTCGCGACCAGCTTGAACTCCGTCTTGAAATTCCGGCTCAAAGTCGTCACGATCTCGCGCACCATGCCGCGGTAGCCCACCCAGGCGCCGAACCGCATCGCCTCTTCGGTGGAGCGGCCGATCTTGGGGCAGCGTCCGCCGAGCTTCATCCGCGGCAGTTTGGCCGTGCGCTCGTAGAGATAGTCGCGCATCAGCGGGAAGCCGGGGGCGATGACGCCGCCGCGCCACACGCAATCCGCCGTGACCGCCGCCGCCGTGAAGGCCGTGCCGAAGTCGCAGACGACGACCGGGGCGCCATAGCGGTCGACCGCCGCCGCCGCATCGGCCAGACGGTCCGCACCGATCGTCTCCGGCTTCGGATAGTCGAGCGCCAGCGGCTGCGAAGACACACCCGCCCCCTTCCGCCGGACGCGTCGGCCGGCGGAAACCGTCGGAAACAGCCGCGACGAAATCGTCAGGAACGGCAGCGACTTCTCCGACGCAAACCGCTTCCAGGGGCCATCCATCTTCGGCACGACGGACAAATAGGCCAAGCCCTCGACGAGATGCCGTCCCGTCAAGGCGGCCGCCTCGACGCAGGCTCCGTCGAAACCGCCATCGCAATGCGCGACATGCGCCACGCGACCGTCGGACCACAGTCCAACGGCCGTCGAGGTATTGCCCACATCGACTACGAGCAGCTTCATCGCTCCATTCCCTCCTGGAATGAGAGTATTGTAGCAGATTTTCGGCCGTCGCTCACTGAATACCGACACCTTTCTCACGAGCCCGGATGCACCGGGCGGCCGCCCGCGGCGCAGAGCGGGCACGCGGACGGCTCCCACGTCGTGGGCTGGATCTGCACGAGGGAGAACATCGGAATATCGCCGAACTTCACCGTACCCTTCGAACGGTCGACGAGCAGCACGACCGCCGCGACTTCCGCGCCCGCGGCCTTCACGAGGTCGATCGTCTCCTGCACGCGGCCGCCCTTCGTGACGACGTCTTCGGCGACGACATAGCGTTCGCCCGGCTGGAGCGTGAAGCGGCGCATCGCGAGCTGGGTGATCGGCTTGCCCGTCGCATCGAGCCCCTCGCCCTGCACCTTCTCGGCGAAGACGCACTTCGTGTCGAGCGCGCGCGCCACCTCGTGGCCGACGAGAATGCCGCCCACGGCCGGCGAAATCACACCGTCGATCTTGCCGATGTCGCACGCCGCGTTCATCTTCGCCACAACTTCGTCGCAGAGCTTCGCGGCGATGCGCGGATAGCGCAGCACGTTCGCGCACTGGAAGTAGCGGTCGGAGTGCAGCTTCGAGCGGAGCTCGAAATGGCCGGTCAGAAGCGCGCCCGTGTCGGCGAAAATCTTCAGGATCTCTTCTTCGGTCATCATGTTTTTACCTCTTCATTTCAACTTGGGGTCACTTTTCAACTTGGGGTCATTTAAGATCGGGAATTTCCGTTTCGAAATGGATGGACGCGGGAATGGCCAGCAGACGCTCCCGCAGGCGGCGCGCCGCCCGGTCGTCCGCCGGCATCTGCACGCTGCCGCCGGCCGCCGACGCCAAGGTCGGCGGCAGCAGGGGTACGCGGGCGGCGGGACGCGCGGCAACGGGGCGCGCCTCGAAAAACGCCGCCGGCAGCGCGAGCGGTTCCGGCCGGGCCGGGGCCTGGACGAGATCGAGCACGCCCAGGGGGCTCTCCGTACGCAGACCCGTTCCCTGCGTGCGCATCTGCCACGACATGCGCACCTTCTGCATCAAACTGGAGTAGGCCGCCCCGTCGAACTCGACAAAGGAGGCAAAGGGCGTCGCCTGCACCGTCGGCGCCGGCTTGAAGAACAACGCCTTGCGCGGAATCTGCAGGGCGAGGACGGCCGTGAAGGCCATCACGGCCATCAGCGGCCAACAGGCATGGAGCAGTTGCCTCATTCCCGCCGCTCCGCAATCTGCACATGCGCCACGCCGGCTTCACGGGCCAGACCGACCAGACGCATCAGTTCGCCCGAAGGCACGCGCGCGTCGGCCAGCAGGAGCAAGCTGTTATCCGTCTCGACGGCCCGTTCGCCCAGCCGTTCGCGCAACGCCTCGGTCGAGGCCGCGTCGGACAGCGAATAGCGCGCATCGTCGAAGAAAACGATTGTTTCGCGCCCCGACACGCCTTCGCGGACGACCGGCAGCACGACCGCCGCCAATCCCGGCACGATCGTTTCGCCGCTCGCCGGGGCCGGCAGATTGAACACGACGCCCGGCGCCGCCGCGAGGCGGCCCTGCACGAGGGCAAACGTCGTCAGCAGCAAGGCCAGCGTCACCCACGGCGCAGCCGCCGTAAACGGACGCGCCCAACGGCAGCCATGCCGCCAGATGCCCTCCGGACGAGCCGGCGTCCATCCCCACGACGTGTTCATGACACCATCTCCCGCCGCGACCCGGAAAGCAGCGCGAGGATTTCGCTCGCCGCCGCCTCGAGGTCGACGATCAGACGTTCCACGCGGATATGGAGCATGCCGTACATGACCTGGACGGAAACCGCCACGATCAAGCCCGCCGCCGCCGCGACGAGCGACTGCATGACGCCGCCGAGCAGATCGGCGCGCATGACGAGCGCTTCGGTGTTCAGCGCCAGCACAACGCGCATCATGCCCAACACCGTGCCGAGGAGGCCGAGCAGCGGCGCCGCCTGGGCGATGATCGCCAGGAGCGCGAGCCGGCGTTCGAGGCGGCCGACCTCGGCGCGGCCCGTCGTATCGACCGTTTCGCGCAGCACGCGCGCCGAACCGTCGCGATGGCGGATGGCCGCGGCGACGATGCGCGCAACCGGGGCGGGCGTATCGTCGCAGATGGCGAGCGCCTCGTCCGGGTTGCCCTGTCCCAGCACGTTCGCGACGCCGCGGATGAAATCCTGATAGTCGATCTGGGCGCGGCGGAGGCTCAGCAGCCGGCTGAAGAACACGAACACGCTCGACGCCCCCAGGAGCGCAAGGAGCCAGAAGACGGGACCTCCCACCATCGTCCAGACATTCATCTCAAACCACCTTTCTCCTTCAGACGTGTGATGCGCCGCTTCGCCTCGTCCTTGGCCGGCAGGTCCGCGCGCACGAGATAGTCGAGCATGTGAATCGCCTGCTCCAACTCGCCGCGCGACTCCCAATAGTCGGCCAGGATGTACACCGCGCGGGAAAAATACTGGCGGGCGGACGCATCGAACCAGACGCGGCGGGACGTTCCGTCGGCGGACGCCTCGCCCGGCTCTTCGCCGCGCACGCCGTTCCAGTACGCCAAGACGACATGGGTGTAGTAGATGTCCGCCGCCTCGTCGAGCTGCCGGAGCTTCTCGAACGCGCGCGCCATGTTGAAGGAGGCGGCCAGACGCTGCGAAGCCGAAAAGCCCTCGTCGTGCTGAATGGCACGGTAGGCCTCGATCGCGCTGCGGTAGCGGTTCGCATCGCTCGCACCCATCACAAAGTAGCAGTTTGCCCGCGCCAGCGCGGCCCGCCGCTGCAAGGTTTCGCCGCCGTTGGCGTGCATGGCGCGCTCGAGGACGAGCTCCGCATCGTCGAAGCGGCCCAGTTCGCTCAGCGCCTCGCCCTGCATGACCAGCGCCTCGGCGGCCGCGGCGGCCAGTTCCTTGTCCGACGCCGCGACGACGTTGGTCGTACCGGTCGAAACCGTCGCGTTCGTAATCGCCCCGACGGCGAGCTCGAGCGCCTTCTGGTAGTCGGGCAGTTCAAAGGCGCAGCGGGCCGCGCGCACGAAAGCGTCGACGCGACGCGGCGTCGGCACGCGTTCGTTCTTGGCGCAGGCTTCAAAGCCGTCGATGGCCGCCGGCCATTCGCGCCGGCCGGCGTCGTAGGTCGCCAGCCACATCTGAAGATCCACGCGCAGTGGCGAATCGGGAAGACGCGTGAGCAAAGACCGTGCCGCCGCCGCCGCCTCGCGTTCCCGTCCGTCGCCGTAAAGGCAAAGCGCGGCGAGGAAATCCATCTCGTCGCGGCGGTCGCTTTGCAGCTTGCCGACGGCGACGAAGTCCGCTTCCGCTTCACGGAACCGGTAGGCGCGGTAGAAGGCGCGGCCGCGGCCGGCCAGCGCATAGGCCCGCTGCTCCGGCGTCAGGCGGGCCACCTGCTTCTCGCCCAGCAGCATGCTGAACGCCTCGATCGCGTCCTCGTGGCGGCCAAGCGACACCTCAAGCTCGGCCAGGCGCAGTCCCGCCTCGACCGCCGTCGCATCGTCACCGTCGCGGAGGGCCTTGAACGCCGCCGCCGCCTCGTCCGGACGCTTGGCCCGCAGCAGCGCGTCGGCCCTGCGAAATCCCGCGGCCGACCGATAGCTGGCATTCGTCACGAGTCCATAGGTCGCCGCCGCCTCATCGTAGCGGTTGTCCGCCGCCAGGGCGTCGGCCTGCTTGAACAGACAGCGGGCGCGCGAGACGTCATTCGACGCCACCTGCGCGGCACGGGCGAAGAGCCCCACGGCCTCGGCGCGGCGCCCCAGCCGCAGGAACGCCCAGCCCCGCCCTTCCAGCACATGGGAATCGAGCGCATAGCCGGGGAAGGACTGCATCAGAACCTCGTATTCACGCGCCGCCGCCGCATCGTCGCCGACGGCCAGCAGACCGTCCGCCAACCGAAGCTGCGCCGCGGCGCTTTCAGGCGCATCGGGCTCTTTGCGCACGAGCGCGGATATCTGCCGATAACCCTCCGCGCGGCGGGCGGGATCGGCGAACAGCGCGAACCCGAGCGCGAACCCGGCCTGCTGCGCCAACATGGGCTGGCGGGCGCGCAGCACGGCATTCGACGCCACGCGCACGGCGTCGTTGGTCGCCCCGGCGGCCAGCAGGCTTTCGGACAGCGCACAGGAGGCCAATACGAAAGCACGCGCGTCCGTGTTCGTCCCGCCGGCGACAAGAGCCTCGCGGAGCTTCTGCGCCCCGGCCGCATCGCCGGTCTGTGCCGAAAGGTCGGCGGCCAGCAGACGCGCCTCGTCTCCGGCCGGTCCCGGCGTTTCCCGCTCCACTTCCTTCTTGAGCAACGCCAGCGCCCCGGCCGCATCGCCGAACCGTGTCTTCGCCCGCGCCCATTCGACGGCGTTCTCCGTGCGCGCGCCGATATCCAGCACCAGCGCCGCGGCCGCTTCCGCGTAGGCGGCATCCGCGGCGGCGGCGTTGCCGGCATCCGCTTCAAGCCGCGCCAGCAGACGCCGTGCGAGCACCGGATAGGCGCCCGTCGTAAACGGTGCCGCCAGCAGCGTGCGCGCGACATCGGCCTTCCCGCTGCGCAGGTTCGCCCACGCGCGCCAATAGCGGAAGCCCTCCCCCGTCGCGTCCTGCCAGGCATCGAGGCGGGAGAGCATCTCGTCGGCGCGTTCCGCACCCGCCAGCGCCTCCAACTGCACCAGGCGCGCCAGATTCCGCACCTCGGCCGACGGCGCGACGGCCGCCGCGTCGGCGGCATGCTTCGCCGCCAGCTGCCAGAGGCCGTCCCCCAGCGCCCGCCGCGCCACCGCAAGGTCGTCCGCATCCGCCCCGAGGGCGACGGATCCCAGCAGCACGGCGGCCAGCGCCAAGATGGAGAGGAGGCGGCTCATTGTTCGGAACCGAGATAGCCCATCTCCGCGAGAATGCGGTTGTTCTTCATCCAGTTCGGCACGACCTTGACCCACAGTTCGAGCTTCACGCGCACGCCGAACATGTCGGAGAGCTCCGGCTCCGAGCAGAGGCGGACCTCCTTGAGGAGCCGCGCGCCCGGACCGATCACAATGCCCTTCTGCGACGGACGGTTCACGTAGATCGTCACCGCCACTTCCCAGCCGGTCTTCCGCTTCTCGGCGATGTCGTTCACGACGACGCCGACTTCGTGCGGCACTTCGTCGTGGAGACGCTGGAGCAGCTTCTCGCGAACGACGTCCGCAATCGCCAGCTTGCGCGGATAGTCCGTCACGATGTCTTCGGGGAAGAGCGCCGGCCCGACTTCCGCAAGGCCGAACAGCGCCTCGAACAACGCGTCGCAGCCATGCGGCTTGATGCCGCACACGTCGACCCACACGGGCTCGCACGCCGGCTGGGAATCTTTGCCCGCCGCGTCCTTCTCCGCCGCGATCTGCTTCCACAGGTCGCGGAACATCGTCGCGTAGAACGGCGAACGGTCGCACTTGTTCAGCGCGAACACGCACTTGGCCGGCGCCTCCTTCGCAACGCGACGCATCCAGCCGTCGTCCTCGAGCTGCGGCTCGTGCGACGCGTCGAAGACGACGAGCAGCACGTCCACGCCCGCGCTCGACGCGCGGGCCATGCCGTTGAGGAGGCGTCCGAGCGGACCCACGGCCTTATGCAGGCCGGGCGTGTCCAGAAGCACGAGCTGTCCGCGCGGATCCTCGACGATGCCGCGGATCGTGTTGCGCGTCGTCTGCTCGACGGGGCTCACGATGGAGACCTTCTCGCCCACGAGCCGGTTGACGATCGTGGATTTGCCGGCGTTGGTCCGCCCCACCACGCCGACGACGGCCGCTTTCTTCTGTCCGCTGGCTTCTTCCTGCATAGGCTCTTTCAATCCGTTGTTGGCCACATTCAGAGACGCTCCACCGCCTGGCGGAGGATTTCCAGATTCTTCACGCCGAGTTCGGGCTTCTTCGCGAAGCTCGCCACCAGGGCCTGCTCGAGGTTCGCGGTCGCGAGCCCCGTGCAGCCGAGCTTCGTCAGCGCGGCGAGCATCATCGTGTTCGCGGCCTTCGGCACGCCGAAGTCTTCCGCCATCTTGATGGCGGGCCACACGACGAGCCGCACGCCTTCCGGCGGCTGCTGGATCACGGGCACCGTCGCGTCGACGATCACGATGCCGCCCTTCTTGACGTCGCCCACGAAACGCTCGTAGGCCGGCTGGTTCATGCACACGAGCACGTCGGGGTGCTCGACCGTCGGCGAACCGATCGGCCGGCCGGAGACGACGACCGAGCAGTTCGCGCTGCCGCCGCGCTGTTCCGGACCATAGCTCGGGAACCAGAGCGTGTGGCGCTTTTCAAGACGGGCCGCCTCGGCGATTGTGAGGCCGAGCGAGAGAATGCCCTGTCCGCCGTAGCCGGCGAACTTGAAGCGGCGCTCGGGCACGGACGCATCGTCCTCGGCCGGCGGAACCTCGACCTTTTCGGCGAAGAGCTCGGCACAGGTCTTGACCTGCGGCACCGGCTTCACGGCGAGATAGGGGCTCTCGACCTTCACCTCGGGCGCGGCCGGGGCTTCGGACGCGTTCTTGAACGTGTCGCGGAACGTGCCGAGCGGGAATTCCCTCTCCATCTCGTTCGAGCAGAAGGCCGCGGCCTTGAGCGCGTCCATGCGGAAGTTCGTGGGGCACGGGGCGAGGATTTCCAGTACACAGTAGCCCTTGTGCTCCTTTTGCAGCTCGAACACGCGGCGGATGGCCGCTTTGGTCGCCATGATGCGCTTCGTGTCCGCCACGCTCGTGCGCGCGATGAAAACCGGCGCCTGGAGCTGGTTGAACACTTCGCACACGTGGAGCGGATGGCCCGTGAGGGAGGGATCGCGTCCGAACGGCGTGGTGGTCGTCTTCTCGCCTTCGAGCGTCGTCGGGGCCATCTGGCCGCCCGTCATGCCGTAGAGGGAGTTGTTGACGAAGATGCACGCGAAATGCTCGCCGCGCGACGCGGCCTGGAAGGCGTTGTTGAAGCCGATCGCGCCGAGGTCGCCGTCGCCCTGGTAGGCGATCGTCACGGCGTCGGGGCGGGCGCGGCAGGAGCCGGTCGCCACGGCGGAGGCGCGGCCGTGCGCGGCCGAGATGTGCGCCGCGTCCCAGTAGTAGTACGTGAACACGCCGCAGCCGACGGGGTCGACGAAGATCGTGTTGTCCTGAAGTCCCATCTCGGCGCAGCATTCGGCAATCAGCTTGTTGATGATGCCGTGTCCGCAACCGGGACAATAATGGGTGGCGCGCGTGTCCTTCCCGCTGCGCGGGAACTTCTGATACATTCCTTTTTGTTCGACGACTTTCATCTTACTTCCCCAAAATCATCTTGGCGGACTTCACCGCCTCGTCGACGGAAACGACCTGGCCGCCCATGCGGTGGATCATCATCACGCTCGCGGCTTCCGCGCCGCAGCCGGACTTCGCGAGGTTGAGGCGCACGTCGTCGGCGAACTGGCCGGCGTCGAGCTCGATCGTCATGAGCTTGCGGCCCTTCGCCACCTCGGCGAGCTGCTCGCGCGGGAACGGGTTGAGGGTGATCGGACGGAAGCAGCCGACCTTCAGGCCCTTCCGGCGGCAGACTTCGGCCGTCGTGCGGGCGATGCGGCTGGCAATGCCGAACGCGCAGATCAGGAGGTCCGCGTCGTCCGCGAGATACGTCTGGGCTTCGGCGTCCGCCTGCATGTCTTCGTACTTGCGCTGCAGATGGTCGTTGAAGACCTCCTGCGCGGCCGCGTCGAGGAAGATCGACTTCACGAGATTCGCGCGCGTCTTCGCCTCGCCCTGCGCCGCCCAGGCGCTGAAGTCGGGCTTCTCGCACTCCTTCTCGGGAAGACGCACCGTCTCCATCATCTGGCCCTGGAGGCCGTCCGCGAACACGATCGCGGGCGTGCGCCACTTCGCGGCCATCTGAAACGCCTTGATCGTCAGGTCGCACATTTCCTGCGCGCTCGCGGGCGCATAGGTGAACGACTGATAGTTGCCATGTCCGCCGCCCTTCACCGCCGGAGTGTAGTCGCTCTGCTCGGGATAGACGTTGCCGAGGCCGGGACCGGCGCGGTTGACGTCCACGATCCCGGCGGGCAGCTCCGCGCCCGCCAGATACGAGATGCCCTCCTGCATGAGCGAGAAGCCGGGGCCGGAGGTGGCCGTCATGCACAGCTTGCCCGCGCCCGCCGCGCCGAACATCATGTTGACGGAGGCGGTCTCGCACTCCGCCTGCACGAACGTGCGCCCGAGCATCGGAAACCACTTCGCGGCGCCATGGGCGATTTCGCTTGCCGGCGTGATCGGATAGCCGAAGTAGAGGTCGCACCCCGCGTAGAGGGCGCCCATCACCACGGCCTCGTTGCTCTTCACGAACTTCGTCAT
>CADCPA010000058.1 GCA_902803135.1 uncultured bacterium | reverse complement strand
TGCAGCTGGGTCTCGTCGCCAACTACGACGGCATCCGCAACCTCGGCCCCGGCAACGGCCACGCGACGATGGCGCAGCGCTGGCGCGCCTCCTCGTACCGCGACGTTCCGATGATCGGCGCGTCCAACACCGCGCATAAGGCGTGGGTTGGCTTCGGCCACCACTTCACGGCGGCGGAAAACAGCACGTTCAGGACGACGGAGCCGATCGACCTTGATTATTCCTTTACGATCCAGGCGGTCATGGATGCGCCGCCCGGCTCCGGGCAGACGGCGGGACGGTCCGGCAAATATTGGCCGACCTACTTTGGCGCGTCAGAAAACGATCACGGGATGTTCACTGACAAGACTGGGACAGAACTCATTTGGAAGATGGATAGTTTCTTCTACGACAACAACAACTCCTACCCCCGCGCAAAAATGCAGAACTTCACGGGGAAGTACATCAACGCGATGGTCGATGACAGCAAGGTGTATCTCACGCAGACGACAGCGTTGGGTTCCGGCGTCAACAACAAGAAGAAGAAGCAGGTCAACGGACAGACATGGGCGATCGGTGGACCAAACAGCGACGACATTTCCATGATCACGCCTCGAACCATCAATGGCGACTACTACGCCTTCCGCATCTACAACCGCGCGCTGACAGAGGCGGAACTCGTCCACAACAGGACGGTCGATGAAATCCGCTATCGCGGCAATTTCACGAACGCGAACGTGACGGTGGTGTGCGAGGTGCCGTTCGAGGGTGTGGAGGCGCCCGTCTCGACGCCGGCGGGCGACTACGAGGTATTCGGATCGTTCACGTTTACGGCAGGTGGCCTCACCGTCGGCGAATCCACATTCCCCGTGCGCTACACGGTCGAGACGTGGAACGGCAGCGCGTGGGGAGAACCGGAGGCATACGACAGCGCGAGCTACACCTACACGGCGGGCGCGAAGGTACGCCTCACGTGGAAGTGGGCCGATCCGACCGTGCCCGTCACGGCGACGTGGACCGGCCTTGGCGACACAGGCGATCTCCTTGACCCCGCGAACTGGAGTTGCGTGAACGCCGGCGGGGCGACAATCACCGCCGCGCCGATGAGCCTGACGACGGTCGTCATCGACGGCACGACCTCGTTCAGCATCCCGGATGGCGTGACGACGTTCCCGTGGAAGGAGATCAAGTTCGGCGCGCCCGACGCGCATGTCGCGACGCGCTGCGGAAGCCACAAGCTCAACTCCAACGCGAACATCGGGGATGTACCGTTGGGGATGTTCAACGTTCTTTCGTCCGCCGAGGCGAGTCTTGCCAATCTCAATGGGGATGCTACGTCGTGGCAGACGACCTACCTCAAGACGTCGCGCGTGCGCTACGACGGCTGGTTCTGCGTCACGGCGGCGCAGGCCGGAACGTGGACGGTGACGCAGATGTTCGACGACTACTTCGGCTTCGCCATCGACGGCGAATGGATCGTCGTCAATCCATCTTACGTGAACAGCATGGCCACGACGGTCGATGTGCCGGAGGGCTGGCACCGCTTCACGATCGTCTGCGGCGACACGGGCGGCGGCTATGGCGCCACCGGCACCTCCAGCGTGGTCGTGAACGGCGTACACGCGCCGATGTCGATCTCCTGGGGCGGCGCGGCGGTCACGTTCACGGACGGCAACTTCACGTTCGGCTCTGACGGCAATACGGTCGTACTTTCCGCCGACTGCGACTGGAGCGCATTGGGCAACGTCCTCATCGCGAACGGCGCGACGATCGACCTCAACGGACACGACCTGACGCTCGCCTCGGTCTCTGCGGACGCGCTCGGCGCGGCGATCACGAATTCGAACAGCGCCGTCACATCGACCGTCACCTTTGTCGCGGGCGAGGGCATGGCCGTTACGAACAGCGGTGCGGCGATCTGCGGCAACGTCAAGGTGGTGAAGCAGGGACTTGGGGCGTATGTGTCTCTATCTGGCGCATCCACCCATACGGGCGGCACGTTCATCGACGAGGGCACGGCGAGGTTCGGCGCGTCCGGTTCCGTGTTCGGGCCCAATGGCTCCGACGTCAACGTCGCGTCCGGTGCGGCGATCGACGCAAACGACAAGGACGTCAATGCCCACTGCATCGTGCTGGAGGGCGGCACGCTGCTGAACGCGATCGGCCCGGGCGTGAGCGCGGTGAACCACACGATCGGGAACCTCCGTCTGACGGCGGATTCCGAGTTCGTGTTCGACGCGACGAACACGCAGCAGCACGACTGGCTCGTGGCCGACAACGCCGTCTGGGATCTGGGCGGCCATGTGCTGACGGTCAGGTACGCGGGCAACGATCCGGACGTCTATTACGTCTCCGGCGGAAACAACAGCGCCACGTCCGGCAAGCTCACCATCATCAACGGCACGGTCACGACCGTCGCGACGTCTGACAGCAAAGGCTGGTGGCACGATACGCGTACGGACGGCCTTTCGGGCGGCAGCTACGACTTCAGCACGCCTTTGCGCCACTACGGCGAATCGACCGTGAGCAACCTGACGTTCAGGATGAATAGTTCGAGCGTGAAAGGTTCGGGAACCTACAACGTCTATGGCACGTTCACGCCGTTGTCGCAGTACGGGCACAACGTGAAGATGCTGGATGGCTCGACGATCGACCTGTCGTCGAAGACGGGCACATGGTCAACGTCCTTCACATCGACATGCGCCGTGACGTTCAACGCCGCCGCGAACGTGACGGTGAACCTTGCCGGGCGCGAGGGCTTGCCGGCGTTTGCGCACGAGCGCGGTCTTGTGATGACATGGACGGCGGAGAAGGCCCCTGCGGCGAACGTGACGTTCGAGGTCGATGCCGCGACGTGGCGCGCCGGCTTCAAGCTCGTCCGCGACGACGAAGCCAACGGCCTTCGCCTTGTGCACAAGCCCGGCCTCATCATCTTGGTG
>CADCPA010000057.1 GCA_902803135.1 uncultured bacterium | reverse complement strand
GCCCGCGAGGCCGAGGACGGCCAGCAGCACGAGGATCCATTTGGTTTTCTTGCCCGTCAGTTTCATTTTGTCTCCTCGGATTTCATATTTCAGTTCCGAACCTCGGCCGGTGCCGTCAGCGCGGCAAGCGAACCGTCGGTGGCCACGTTGAAGATGCCCATCTTGTTTCGCAGACCGAGGTCGCTCATGTGCCAGGAGATGACGGCCGAGCAGAGTTCGTTGCGGGCGCGGAGGAGGGAACTTTCGGATTCGAGGATGTCGCGCATCGAGCTTCGGCCGGACTGCATGAAGAGCTCGATGGACTTGGCGCGCATCTGGGCGACCTTAAACGACTCGACGGCGTTGGCGTAGGTCGCGCGGGCGGCCACGAGGCTGCGGTAGCCGGCGCGGACTTCGTTCTTGACCTTGTCCGACGCCTCTTCGTAGGCGCGCTGGCTCTGCGCGAGCTCAATCAGCGCGGTGCGGTAGGCGTTGCGTTCCTTGCGGCGGTCCCACGGGGCGGTGATCTTCAGCTTCAACGTGGTTTCGACGACGTCGTCCACATTGTTTTTGCGCTTGTCCTTTGTCGCGTTGTACGTGCCGCCGCCTTCCACGGAGAGGTCGGCGCGCAAGGCGTCGGCGGCGACGGTGACGGCGCGCTCGGAGTCCTCGAGGTCGCCGCGCGTGACGGCGAGGTCGAGACGTTCGTCGATCGCCGTGGCGAGCGCGGTTTCTTCGACGGGGAAGGCGCTCAGCGCATCGGGCTGGATTTCGGCGCGGGCGGCCATGGCCTCCTGCAGCTTCGCCAGCTCGTTGTCGTCCAGCGCAAGCGGGGATTCCGGAGAAAAGCCGAGCAGCATCTTGAACGTGTCGAGCTCGTCCTCGTAGCTCTGCTGCGTGGCGATGATCGTCTGCTGGGCGGCCAGCAAGTCGGTTTTGGCCTGGTCCATCTGGATGCGGTCCATGCGGCCGGCCTTGAACATCATTTCGGCACGCTGGAAGTTCAGCAGCAGGCGCTTTTCATTGTCGTCCGAATTGCGGCGGTTCTGGGCGAGACGGAGCACGCTGTAGTAGGCGCTGATGATCTGGATGGCGAACGTCTGGCGATAGCGTTCGAACGTCAGGATCGAATAGGCGAGGTTGCGTTCCGCCTGCGTGAGGGGTTCGCGCACGATTTCGCGGGCGGAGCCGCGCAGCAGGGGCAGGCTCGCGGTGAGGTCGCCGGTCCAGCCGAAGGAATGCCAGTCTTCGCGGATCATCTTCGTGACGTCGAAGGCCATGTTGGCGGCGATCGTCGCGCCATTTTCAAACTGGCGGGCCAGACCGGCGCCGGGACCGCCCGTGCCCTTGTCGATCTCGGGCGAGCCGCTGAGAACGCCGAGGATGAAGCCGCTGAACGTCGTGTCGAAGGCGTAGCGCTGCGTGTCGAGCGCGATGGCGCGCTGGTAGACGGTCTCCTTCAGCTTCTGGTAGTCGCGGTTGTTGCGCGCGCCGAGGCGCAAGGCGTCCGCCAGCGTGAGGCGGATCCGTCCGTTGGACGGCGTCAGCTCGGCGACGCCGTCGATGCGCGGGAAGACGGCGTTGGTGACGCCCTGCTTCAGCGCGGCGAGCGAGACGCGCAGGGTCAACACGTCCGCAGGACGCGTGATGTCGAACGTGTTGGTGCAGCCGGTCTGTTCCTGCCAGGCGGCGGTTGCAAGGGCAATTGCCGTTTCATCGGCTTCGCGCGTGGCCCGCTCGGGAGTCATGCAGCCGATGATAAAGGACAGCAGGGCGGTCGTGGCGACGAAGGCGCGCGTGCGGGGACGTAAAAGGGGTGTGGAGGGACACATGGCTCGGAGGAGATTAGGGGCGGGGGAGATGGAAGGTACAGGTCGCGAGCCGGTTTTCGTCGCAGATGGCCTTCCACAGCTGCTCGTCCTCCTCGCGCAGCTGCTTCAACTCCTCTTTCGGTTTCGGGAAATAGTATTCGTATTCGTGAAGGGCGGCGACCGCACGGTCGCCCGCCACGCGCAGCGTGACATAGCCGATGTCGCCCCAGTATCCCGTCGAGGGGAGACAGAGCGTACGAAGGACATGCGGGGAACTCCAGCTTTCGATCGGAAGGTTCTTGTACCAGCGGTGGTCGTGTCCGTGCAGATAGCCGGCGACGGCGGGGCACGCATGCAGGAACCTGGCCAGCTTTTGGTTCCCGACGGAGAGCTCGCCGACCGGGAAGTGCGAGCAGACGAACACGGGCTTCTTCCATTTCGGCAGTTCCGCGAGAAGCCAGTCCTGCTGGTCCTTGCAGAGCTTGCCGTTGCCAGGACCCATGTCGGTCAAGCCGCGGTCGTCGGTACCCTGGAGGCCGTCGAGCATGATGAAGTCGATCGGACCCGCCTCCGTGACGGTCACGAGGCGGCCGGGAATCTTCGTCGCCTGCGCACAGTCCGGATGGACCTCGAGGAACGTCGAGCGGCGGTCGTGGTTGCCCATGCCCCAGGTGATTTTGATGCCGGCGTCGGAAAGGCGCTTGAATTCGGGGGCCGATGCGAGATAGTCTTCCCTGCGGCCGTGGAGCCAGGCGATGTCGCCGAAGAGGATGGCATGGGCGGGCAAGGGGGCCATGGCCAGGATGTCGTTGATGACGCGCGCGAGCTTGCCGCGCGGGTATTTGTCTCCGCCGTCCAGACCGTTGACATGGATGTCGCTCAGCAGGACCGTGAGATTCGGGTCGAGCCGCGGTTGCGGGTCCGCAAAGAGTCCGGGGACGGCTGCGGCGGCTGTAAAGCCGGTCAAAAATGTACGTCGCGAAAGTTGCATGGTGTGAACCTACTTGAATCCAACGGGCCCCCAAATACCCGATCCAACGGGCCCCAAATGCCCGATTTGACCTATTATACCAAAATTCCGTCCGCATGGCATGGGAAATATGATATACTACCCGCCACTTATGAGCAGCGATGATTTCCACTATCCCATTGGCGGCAAGAATTTCGGCCGCGGCAAACCTCCGTTCAAACGGCACGGCAAGCGTCCGCACAAGGGGCGCCCCAATCCCCATTTCGGTCTGGCGGAGAAGGTGCCCGCCCCGAAGATTCCGCCGCTGCCGGAGGATCCGCCGCCGGCCGCGTTCGAAGTGAACGTCTTCGGCACGCTTGACAAGCGTCTCCAGTACGCCATCGGCGATGCGGGCTATGCGGTGCCGACGCCGATTCAGGAGAAGGCGATTCCGTTCCTGCTCGACGGTCGCGATCTCATCGGCTGCGCCCAGACCGGTACGGGCAAGACGGCTGCCTTCATGCTGCCGATTCTGCACCGGCTGCTCCAGGCGGGCGCCCAGCCGGCGACGCCGGGGCATCCGCGTGCGCTCGTACTGTCCCCGACGCGCGAATTGGCGGCGCAGATCGCCGAAAACGTGGCGAAATATTCGAAATATACGGGACTCCCGTTTGCCGTCGTCTTCGGCGGCGTGTCGCAGGTTCCGCAAGTGAAGGCGATGCAGAGGGGCGCGGAGACGGTCATTGCGACGCCGGGCCGTCTGATCGACCTGATGACGCAGGGCGCGGTCTTTCTCGACAAGGTCGAGATGTTCGTGCTCGACGAGGCGGACCGCATGCTCGACATGGGCTTCCTGCCGGACATCAAGCGCATCATTTCGAAACTGCCGCCGAACACGGTTGCGCCGGGCGCCACGGCGAACGGCGTCAAGGGCAAGCTGCGGCAGTCCCTCTTCTTCTCGGCGACGCTTTCGCCGGAAATCCTGCGCCTCGCGGGCGAACTCGTCCACGACCCGATGCAGATCATGATCAGTCCGGAAGCGCCGACGGTCGAGAAGATCAACCAGAAGTGCATGCTGGTGGACAAGGGCAATAAGGACAACCTCCTCATCTACCTCCTCAAGAACCACCCCGAGTGGTATCGCGTCATCGTCTTCGCGCGCATGCGCCATGGGGCGGACCGCATTGAGCGCAAGCTGTCGAAGGAGGGGATCTCCGTGGCGGCGATCCATTCCGACAAGTCGCAGAACCAGCGTACGCGCGCCTTGAAGGAGTTCAAGGAAGGCAAGATCCAGGTGCTCGTGGCGACGGATATCGCCAGCCGCGGCATCGACGTGCCCAACGTCGACCTCGTGGTCAACATGGAGCTTCCGCTTGAAACGGAAAGCTACGTGCACCGCATTGGCCGTACGGCGCGTGCGGGCGGCAGCGGGGTGGCGATTTCGTTCGTCACGCCCGAAGAGCGCAACCTGCTGAAGGCGGTCGAGCGCTTCATCCGCAAGACGATTCCCGTCGACCGCGACCATCCGTTCCACTCCCAAGCCGCCGAGCAGAAGGCCGGCAAGGCGAACGACGGCCTGCCGCAGGCGCCGTGGATCCGCGGCGGTCAGAAGAACAAGAAGGGCAACGCGCGCCATTCCTCCGCGCGATTCTGGGGCAAACCCCAGAAGGAAAAGAAGTTCGTGCATCCCGCGAATGCGAAGAGGCACAAGCGTCCGCGCACGAGCTTCCAGGGCCGTCGCGAGCCGGACTTCGGCCAGGGCTAAGTCCAAGCGGGAATCCCGTTCGGGATTCCCGCTTTTCATTGCGCTCACGCCCTTTGGCGCGATCAGACTTCGATTTTGACGATCTTGCGGATGATGAGCCAGCCGAGGGTCACGAGCACGGCGGCGACGCCGACGCAGATCAGGCCCTTGAGCGACGTGAGGAACGGCTTCATCACCTCTGGCTTCAGCATGGTCATCACAATGCCGAGGAAGAGCGGCATGAGCGAGACGATGATGCCCTGCATGCGGCCCTGGGCGGTGAGCGTGCGCACGCGGCGTTCGATGCGCATGCGGCCGCGGATCGTCTCGGAGATGCGGTCGAAGATTTCCGTCAAGTTGCCGCCTGTCTTGCGGGCGATGTCGATCGAGGTGCAGACAAGCGTGAGGTCGTCGGAGGCGACGCGCTTGTCGAGCGAGGCCAGCGCGTCCTCGAAGCTGAGGCCGACGCGCATCTGCTGCAGGAGCACGCTGAATTCCTGGGAAATCGGCTTCTCGCCGTTTTCAACCACGCTTTCAAAGGCCTGGTTGATGGAGAAGCCGGCACGCAGGGCGTTGGACATCGTACCGAGCGCGTCGACGAGCTGCTCGTTGAATTTCAGGCGGCGGCGTTCGCGCAGGATGCGCACGTAGCGGCCCGGCAGCGTGAAGACGAAGGCGCCGGCGGCGAGGCCGAGCACGATGCCGGCGATGGTCGACAGGGCGCTGGTGAAGCTGAAGAGCGGGATGAAGAACAGGAAGAACGCCGTCAGGGCCGAGATGCGGCCGAGCTTGGCGATTTTCGCCGGCGAGACGAACATGAAGACGTCTTCGAACTGCTGGCTCGTCTCCTTGCCCATCGCGGAGGCATAGTTGTCCGTCCCCTCGTGCAGCGCGCTGACAAAGAGGAGGGCGAAGGAGAAGAACGCAATGCCGACGGCGGCAACGGCGCTCCACAGGATGAGAACCTCTTTAGACATGCTCGGTCATCTTTCCCCTTGGAATCAGTTGCCGACGCGTTCGAGGCGCACTTCGACGTTCTTGTTCGGATCGAAGATGGCGGTGTCGAGATGGAGGCCGCGGCTCTTGAGATGCTCGTAGAAGGTCGGGATGGCGCCGGTCGGACGGAACTGGCCCAGCACCTTGCCGCGCTCGTCGATGCCCGACTGGCGGAACTGGAAGATGTCCTGCATCACGATCTGCTGGCCTTCCATGCCCGTCACTTCGGAGATGGCGACGACCTTGCGGGAACCGTCGGAGAGACGGGATTCGTGGATGATGATGTCCACGGCCGAGGCGATCTGCTCGCGGATGGCGCGGGACGGCAGTTCCATGCCGCTCATGAGCACCATCGTCTCGAGACGGGAGATGACGTCGCGCGGCGAGTTGGCATGGACGGTCGTGAGCGAGCCGTCGTGGCCGGTGTTCATGGCCTGGAGCATGTCGAGGGCTTCGCCGCCGCGGCATTCGCCGACGATGATGCGGTCCGGACGCATGCGGAGGCAGTTCTTCACAAGGTCGCGGATCGTCACCGCGCCGCGGCCTTCGATGTTCGGCGGACGCGCCTCGAGACGCACGACATGCGGCTGCACAAGGCGGAGTTCGGCGGCGTCTTCCACCGTCACGATG
>CADCPA010000056.1 GCA_902803135.1 uncultured bacterium | reverse complement strand
GGCGATCTCCGCCGTTTCGCGGTCGCGAATTTCGCCCACCATGATCTTGTCCGGGTCCTGACGCAGAAACGCGCGCAGCGTCCGCGCGAAGTCCAGGCCGATGTCCTTGTTCATCTGCACTTGGATGATGCCGTCCATCTGGTATTCGATCGGGTCTTCCGCCGTGAGGATGCGCACGTCCATCGTGTTCACCTCGTGGAGGAAGGAGCAGAGCGAGGTCGACTTGCCGGAACCCGTCGGACCCGTCACCAGGAAGATGCCGTTCGGACGGCGGATGATCTTGTCCACCACCCGGAAGTCGCGGTCGTTGAAACCGAGGTCGCACATCTTCACGAAATTGCCGCTCTTCGCCAGCAGACGCAGCGAAATCGACTCGCCCCACGCACCCGGCATCGTCGACACGCGGATGTCGATGTCTTCGCCGCCGAGGCGGATGCCGATGCGGCCGTCCATCGGCAGGCGCTTTTCGGCGATATCGAGGTTTGCCATGACCTTGATGCGGCTGATGATGGCGGATTTGAGGCGGTTCAGCTGCGGCGGCACGTCGACCTTGTGGAGCATGCCGTCGATGCGGTAGCGGATGCGCAGTTCGGTTTCCTGCGGCTCGATGTGGATGTCCGTCGCGCCCTGGCGGTCCGCTTCGGCGATGATCCGGTTCACGAACTTGACGATCGAAGCCTCTTCGCCCTCGGCGCCGACGTCGATCTTGGACATCGAGCCGTCGTCGTCGTCCACGGCGTAGCGGCCGTCTTCGATCATCTTTTCGATGGCGTCGGCGCCGACGCCGTAGAACTTCTTGACCGCCTTGTCGATCTCCTCGCGCGGCGCGAGGGCGATCTTCACGGGGCAGCCCGCCGCAAGGCGAAGGCCGTCCGCCGCCATCGTCGAGAACGGATCGCTCGACACGACGGTCAATACGCCGTCCGCAAACTTGAGCGGCAGCACGTTGTATTGGTACACCGCGCTTGCCGGCAGCTTCTGCAGCACGTCGGGACGCGGCTGCACCTTCTCCAGTTCGACATAGTCGAAACCGAGGAATTCGCCCGTCTTCTTCAGGAAGTCGGATTCTTTCGCGCCGCCGAACTTGAGCACCGCCTCCACGAGGCCCATTTCGACATTCCGCGCACGCCCGTCCACGATCTTCGCGAGGGCCTCGTCGGAATAGAGTCCCGTCGCCTTGAGGACGTTCAAAGCCAATTTAGATGTTTCTGCCATGGTTTCTGAAGTATATCAGTTTTCGGGAATTCTGTCATCCATCTCTTGCTGGACGCGCGCGGGCCAAAGCTGACAGGCGCCCGTCATTTGTCGGCGCCGTGGTAGACGAACGGCAGGCGTCCGAGCGGAGCCGCGACGCCGTGGTCGTACCAGTCCATCGGATCCTTGCACGCGACCGTCGAGTCGACGAACTTGACGTCGAGCTTGAACGGTCCCTTCGGAATTCCGAGCTTCTTCCGCGAGACGGAGAGCCGCATGCAGTCGCCTTTCACCGTCGCGGAGCCCAGTTCATTGACGGGCTTGCCGTTCACGAGGATGCGCATCCAGTCGCCGGTCTTGGGTCCGACGATCGGCTGGACGGTCGTCACTTCAAATCGCACGGAGTCCGCCGTGTGGCTGACGTCGATCCACTTCGGCACGTTGCGCTGCGTGTCGTTCGTGTACGTCTGGCCGTAACCCGGTGCGTTGCGCGCCATGCCGGCATCCTCGAAGCAGCGGAAGCGCCTCGTCTGGCCCGGCGGATTCGGCGTCGTGTCTTCCTTCAGGCGCTTGTAGCGCCTGACGCTGTCGACGAGCTGCAGGAAGTAGGAGTCGCCGTAGCCGCCGCGCATCATCTCGATGTCGCGCGAGTACTCGGCGTTCGCACAGTCGACGAAGAGGAGCGGACGCTCCTTCGTGCCCTGCCAGCGGCCGGCAATCCATTCGTTCCAGCCGGTCACGAGCACGATGTCGGGATCGGCCTGGTAGACGCGCGCCCACTGCTCGGCGGCGTTGTACCCCTTCGTCCAGGCGTCCGGCGCGGGATCGTTCCGGCCGTTGTGGAACGCGCGGCCGCGGTTGCCCTGCTCGCCATACATCGCCGAATCGCCGAAGCGAAGCTGCGGATGCTGCGCGATGGAGACGTTCATCACCGATTTGTCCACTTTTTCGCCCGGGAAGAGGCGCTGGGGGCGCGTGAAGTCCATCCACGGCCACCCGCCCTTCTTGGCCGCCTCGTTCGGCCACTGCGACTTGACGATGGTGAAGAAGTCCTTCGCCTCGGCCGAACACTCGTTCTCGATGGCGACCACGACCGGCTTGCCGTCGAGCTTGAACCAGGTGTCCGGCGCGAATTTCGGGCGGTAGATCTTCTCCAGCAGCCGCTCGACCGTCGCCCCCGACTTCGTGTTCGTGTAGAACATCACCTGCGGAATCTTCCATCCCTGGTCGTGGTATTCCTGCAGAACGCGCATCACGAGCTTCGCGTTCTTCTCGTAGATCGCGGCGTTCGTCGTGTCGAAGAAGAGAAAGTCGACGTTCGCCTGCATGATGAGCTTCATGTGGTGGCGCACGACCCATTCGTCGTCCGAGTAGTAGTAGCCGTAGAGCGGTTCGCCCCAATGGTGGTAGAAGCCGATCGGACCCCACATCGGATCGTCCGGCTTGGAACCGGCCTTCGGGTCCTTTGCCAGCATCTTCGTGATGTCCCGCGGCGGATTGCGTCCATGCTCGCCGAGCCAGAGGAAGTAGAAGAGGCCGACAAGGCGCTCCTTCTCGCCGGCCGGCGCGACGGTCTTCGCCGGCTCCGCACTCTGCGGCGCGGCCTTCGCCGGCGCCGCCGCAGTCAGGCCGGCCATCAGCGCCAGAAGGGACGACATCATCAGCTGTTTCATTTCTTTTCCTTTCTCGCCGCTGAGGGGTGCACGTCCCCCTGCTTCGGTTGGCCGCCAAACGGCGAAGGCGGGCGGGAACACCGGCCTACATCCGGCCGGTCTTGACGTCGATGAGATCGCAGAGCGTCTTGTAGGCGATCGTCAGGTCGTCGTTCGTCACCTGGTACATGTACTCGCCGGCCCGGGCCATCTCGCCCTCGGCGTTCGCGAGGCGGCGCTCGATGACGTCCGGCGCATCGGTTCCCCGCCCTTCCAGGCGCGCGCGCAGCTCTTCGAGGGACGGCGGATTGATGAAGACATCCACGAAGCCGGCATTGAGCGGATCCGTCGGCGGCAGATGGTGCTTCACATAGTGGCGCACCTTCGCGGCACCGGCGACGTCGATGTCCAGCACCATCGTGTGGCCCTGGTTCAGCACGTCGACGACCGGCTGCTTGAGCGTGCCGTAGTAGTTGCCGTGCACTTCGGCATATTCGAGGAACGCGTCCGCGGCGATCAGCTCCTGGAAGCGCGCGACCGTGAGGAAGTGGTAGTCGATGCCGTCCTCCTCCTCGCCGCGCGGCGCGCGCGTCGTGCAGGAAACGGAATACTCCATGTCGGGGTATTCCTGAAGCAGGAGGTCGATGAGGGTCGACTTGCCGCAGCCCGAAGGCGCGCTGATGACGAGGAAGATAGGTTTGATCTGCTGTGTCATTTGACTGAATCCGTCCGTTCTGCACTTGACGATTGTCGATCTTCGAAAACTTAAACGGGACGCTCGGATTTCAGATTCGAAGTCTGAAATCGAACGGTCCGTCAGAGCAACTGGCACGCTTCGCGCAACCGCCGGCCCAGCTCGTAGGCGAAGTCGCGCACCTCGGCGAGCGGAATCTTTTCCATCTTGCGCCACGCGGCGATCTTCGCCGTCGGCGGCACGGCCATCGGCACGAGATCGCAGCATTCGAGCAGGTTCGCGGCGCGTTCGCAGGCCTCGAGCAGCTTCGCCGCGTTCGCAGGACGGTAGTCGAAGGCGTCGTCCGTCTTTTCCGTCAGCGCCTTGCGGATGTCGTTGATGCAGCGCTCGGCCTGTCCCTCGCGGTTCGCGAGACCCGGCACGATCGTCGCCACGTCGCGGTTGCGGAAGCAGCCCATCATCGCGGCAATCGTCGCCGGATCGCGCACCGTGCCGTCGGCATAGAAGATGCCGTGTTCGGAATCGCAACGGCCGGGAATCATGAGGCAGAAGACGACCCAGCCCATCTTGTGACGCTGGCAGGCGGCGAGCGCGAGGTCGTAGGGGTTGCAGCGCGCGAGGCAGCCCGTCTCGGTCTGCAAAACGGGGATGCCGTGCGCCTTGCCGATGCGCGCGGCGTTTGCAAAGTTGTCCTCGATCGTCTTGAGCGTGCCGCTGTAGTCGTGGAACGACAAGACGTCCACGCAGTCGACGGTCGGCTCGCTCTCCCACGAGGTCGTGTAGCCCACGGTGACCGGCGTCTGGGGGTCGAGCTGCTTCACGAGCGCGCAGGCCTTGCGCACGAAGGTCTGGATGCGCTTCCGGCGCGCGTCGCGTTCGCCCGCAGGCGACGCGGCGATCCAGGGATTGCACTCGGGCTCGTTCATGACGTCCCACATCAAGAGGCCCGGCTCGTCCTTGAGCGCGTTCACAGTTGCCGTCGCGTAGGCGGCGAGATCGGGCCAGTTCGTGTCGGCGAGCAGATAGTCGGGGTCGAGGCCGTTGCCGTTGAAGAGGATCGGCATCGAGCGATAGCCCTGCGAATGGGCGAGGCGCACGTTGGCGCGCACCCAGGCGATGTTGGCGGCCGGATCCTTCTTCCAGTTCCACGGGGCGAGCCAGAAGCGACAGGTGTTCAGACCGATGCGCTTGCCGTAGCCGAGCTCGCGCACGACCTGTTCGCGACGGTTCGAATCGGGCATGTAGCACACGCCCCGCACCCAGGAGAAGTCGTCCTTCGCCGTCCCGGCCGCCCCCACGGCCGCCGCAGCCGACAGAACACTCAGTAAAATCGACAGTTTCTTCATGACGCCTAGTATAGCATATCGCGGGGAACATGGGAATGGGCGCCCGCCCGTTCCGACGAAGGCGGCGGCGTCACCAGAAACGCCATTTGGGCGGGAAGAGCGGCACGTTTTCAATGTGGTCGATTTCCGGCGGCGTTTCGCCCGCCGGAGAACCGTACACCTCCACCACGTCGAAGCGGAAATTGCCATGCCAGCGGTTGCGCATCACCCAATTCGCGCACGCCCGCAGCAGCACCAGCTTCTTGCGTCGGTCGATGCGGGCCAGGCGCCCTTCCCGCGGCGACTTGCGCAGATGCGTCTTCACTTCGACGAAGACGATGCGCCGCTCCTCGTCCCGCATGACGAGGTCGATTTCGCAGCGCCGGTCGTTCTTGCAGGGACGCACGTTGCGCCCGACGATCCGCCAGCCCCGCGTGCGCAGATACTGCGCCGCCACGTCTTCGCCCCATGCGCCGCGGACGGCATTCGCCCGCCCCTGCTGTTCCATCGATTCCATGTCCGTTCCTCCGCCGTGCCCGCGCGGGGGCGGCTGCGCCGTCGGCTCCCGGAGTGCACGCGGACATTCAACCACAGATCGGGGGAAAAAACATTTCACCGGCCTTTCACGCGACAGACACCCTGTGTAACGGTCCGCTCCACATCGGGCTGGTAGCAGTAGCCCTTGCCGGAGACCGTGCGCAGCAGGCGGCCGGCTTCGCCGAGCTTTTCGCGCAGACGGCAGAGGCCGATGGCGAGCGCGTTGTCGTTGCCGTCGTAGTCGGCGCCCCAGAACCGCGCCAGCAGATAGTCGTGCGAGAACACCTCGCCGGGATGAAGCGCGAAACAGCGGAGCATCTCGACGTCGCGCGTCGTGAGCGGCACGACCTCGCCCTGCGCCCCCCGCAGACGGTCGTTCATGCCGTCGACGCGCCAGGGGCCGAAGGCGAACGTGCAGTCGGTTCGCTCCCCGGCGTTCGACACGCGGCGCAGGGCCGAGGCGATGCGCGCGAGCTTCACCCGTTCGGGCGCCGTCTTGGCGATATAGTCGTCCGCCCCCAGTCCGAGGCCGATCAGCTCGTCTTCGACCCCGTCCTTGACCGTATGGAAGAGGATCGGCAGGTCGGGATCCTGGGCGCGGATCGCCTGGCAGACGTCGTGGCCGGACTTCTTCGGCATCATGATGTCGAGCAGCAGCAGATCGGGACGGCGCATCTGATAGCGTGCGAGCGCCTCTGCCCCGTTGGCGACCGCGCACACCTCGTACCCTTCGCTTTCGAGAAGGATCGTCAGGGCATCGCGGATCGACCGCTGGTCTTCTGCCAGAAGAATGTACATGCGTGTGCGGTCAGTCGAAGAGGAGTTGGAGGGCGGGAAGCGCGCTCGCATCGTAGCTCTGCACGTCGGCGCCCGGACGGAGCGGACGGCCCAGACGCGCATCTTGGAGTCCGCGGGCGTCGCGGTTGCGCCAGCCGGCCGTGATGTTGGCGCGCAGCCAGGGGAGATACTGCTTCTGACCGCGGTCATGGACGAGCAGGTCCATGTACTGGGCGAAAATCGCCGCGTAGACGCCCTGTTCGGGTCCGCGCTCGACCGGCAGGAGACGCGTGCCATCCGGGGCGGGCCGGCACATCGTGTCGCGGATGTAGTCCGCCGCCCTGCGTGCATCCGCGAGATAGCGCGCCTCGCCCGTCAGGCGATGGAGCAGACACGCGGCGCCGAGGTAGGTCGCCTGATTGTAGAGATGGTCGTGGAATTCGGGGCCGCCCTTGTGGATGCCGTCCGCCACGCGGGCGCCATCGGGTACGAGGGTGGTACGCCCCCAGGCATAGAGTTCGATCGCCTTCGCCTTGTAGAAGGCGCGCGTCGGACGGGCCGCATTCCCTTCCGTGCGCGTGGCCGGCACGCGGTCGTGGAGCAGGCAGCAGGCGATGATCGTGGGGAACGTGATGCAAGCCGAACGGAAGTCGCCCGCCTTGTTCGGACGCGCCTTCGGAATCGGCTGCCATTGCCAGAACATGCCGCCGCCGAGTCCCTTCGCCGGATCGGCGTACGACCCCGTGTCGCCGACCTTGGGGCTGCCGTACCACACGCGATGGAACGCCTTCTCGGCAAGGTCGAGATACGGCGGCGCGTCGTTCGCCGCGTCCACCGCCGCCGCGCGCGCCAGCGCCGCCACCCACCACATGATGTCGTCGTAGACGAACCAGCCGTTGTTCTCGTCGGGATTGTCGAAGTCGAAGTCCGCATAATGGGCCTTTTCGCCCGCAAAGATCTTGCGCATCCGCTCGAGGAGACGCCGCCGCTCCGCCGCCGGCGCATTCGTCTCCTGCGCGCGGCGCACGGCGTTCACAGCCATGTCGAAGAAGATCGCCTGGCACCAGATCGCCGCTGCGCCCTTGAAGCGGGCCTTGGCCTCGGTCTGGCCGGAATGCTCCTTGTAGATCATCCGCGCCGGATCGCAGAGATGCCGGTGGAAGGCCTCATAGGAAGCCGTCTCCGCCGCCGCGGAGAGTGCAACGGCCACGATCCAGGTCGCCCAACCTGTTTTCATCGTCCCGTTCATGCAATCTCCCGGCTGAAGATGACAGCATCCTCCCCCTACAGGGCGGCGACGGCTTCGATCTCGACCTTCACGTCCTTGGGCAGGCGCGCGACCTGCACGCAGCTGCGGGCAGGCTTCGTCTCGCCGAAGAGTTCGGCGTAGACCGCGTTGAGCGCGGCGAAGTCGTTCATGTCGCTGATGAAGACCGTGGTCTTCACGACCTTGTCCAGACCCGCACCCGCCGCCTCGAGGACGTTCTTCAGGTTCGCAATCGCCTGGCGCGTCTGGTCTTCGATCGTCGTCGCCGTCACCGCGTTCACAGCCGGGTCGATCGGGATCTGGCCCGAACACCACACGAAACCGCCGGCCTTGATCGCCTGGCTGTAGGGTCCGAGCGCCTTCGGCGCCTTTTCCGTGGAAACAACTTCGTTCATTGTGATCTCCTCACCCTCTCACCTTCTCACCTTCAACCTTCAACTCTCAACTACTGATGTCTACGCATCTGGCGCGTTTGGGGCATTTCGACCGAATCGGGGTCGAGCGCGCCGTCCGGCGACTTCTTCCTGCCGGGCGTGCCGCGCTTGTGGATCCACCACGCCTGGGCCACGCCGAACGCCGTCGAGAGCGCCCAGTAGAGCGACAGCGCGCTCGGGAAGTTGTAGAACATGAAGAGCATCATGAGCGGCATCATGATCATCATCATCTGCTGCTGCTTGTTGTCGCCCGTGGACGGGGAGAACTTGCTCTGCAGCATCGTCAGCCCCGCCATCAGGAGCGGGAGGATGTTGAGTCCGCCGAACGGAAACCAGCTCGCGAAGAGCGCTTCCGGCTCCGAGAGGTCCGAAATCCAGAGGAACGGCGCATAGCGCAGTTCGACCGCGGAACGGAGCACCGTGAAGAGCGCGATGAACACCGGAATCTGCGCCAGCATCGGCAGGCAGCTCGACATCGGGTTGACATGGTTTTCACGATAGACCTTCATCATCTCCTGCTGGAGACGCTGCGGATTTTCCTTGTACTTCGCCTGGATCTCCTTCACCAGCGGCTGGATTTCCTGCATCTTGCGCATGCCGACGGTGGACTTGTGCGTCAGCGGCCAGAAGAGGAGGCGCACGAGAATCGTCAGCAGGATGATGGCGACGCCGTAGTTCGGAATCAGCGAATTGAAGACGTTCAGCACCCACACGAGCGGATAGCAGAGCCAGCGCCACATGCCGAATTCCATCACGTCCTTCATGCCGAGGTCCCAGAGCAGCGCCTGTTTCTTCGGGCCCAGATAGAGCGTGTAGTCGCGCTGGGCGGGCGTGCCGGCGAACAATGCGGACGCCGCGACGCTCTTGAGCACGTACGTCTGGCTGTCCGGATCGCGCATGATCGTCGCGCGGAAGCCGCGATTCGCCTCCGTGCAGGAGGCAAGGCCCGACACGAAGAAGCGGTTCTTCACCGCCACCCAGCCCTGGGAGCCGGGATAGTCGACCGTCGACGTCACCGGCATGCCCGCCGCGCTCTTCGAGCCGCTGCAGCCGCCCGCCATCGCCACGAGATAGCTCTTCAGCGGCGAATCGCCGTCGTCGCCGTGGTGTACGACCTTCGGCTTCTTTCCGCCGAGCGAATAGGAGTCGATCGAGAGGATGTCGTTCTTGGAGGACCCCATCGAAACCGCGCCCAGCGACAGGCCGTGGGCCGCCGCCGCGTCCGGATGCGCAAACGCTTCCGACACCTCGATGCGATAGTCGGCCTTGAGCGTCACGCGGCGCGTCAGCACGTCGTTCTTGAAGAGGATGAAGTCCCGCCCCTGCTCGGCGACCGTGAAATCCTCATCCGCGTCGACGCCGGCCAGGCCCTCGAGCGCCAGGGCGGGCGCCGCGGCGAAGTCGAGCACGAGCGCGGGATTCGCGTCGGAGAGCGGCCCCACCTTCTGCGCGTACTTGCGCATCGTCGCGGACTTCACGACCGCGCCGCGCGTGGACAGCGTCAGCTCGACCTGGTCGTTCGCCAGCTTCAACAGCCGCTCGGGCGCCTTCGCCTTGGCGGGCTTCGCCGGCTCCGGCGCCGGCGTCGCCGCGGGCTGGACCGCCTGGGGGGCTTCCGCCGCCGGCCGGGTCTTCGGCTGCCGCGCCTGCGCGATCTGCGCCGCCACGGCCTCCTTCGCACGCGCCTCGGCCTGCTTCTTCTGCTCCGCGATCGTGTACCACAGCCACCCCGCCAGGGCCAGGCCCAGCAGCAGCGCAATGATCTTCTCTTGCTTGTTCATCGGTTCTTCTCTTCATCCCTGAAATGGTTTTTCCAACAGCCCTTCGGCGGTACCGGGTCGTACCCATGGGAGCCGAAGGGATGGCACCGCAACAGGCGCCAGGCCGCCAAAAGGGAGCCTTTGACCGCACCATGCACCTGCAGGGCCTCGATGGCGAAGTTCGAACAGCTCGGCTCGAACCGGCAACACCCGCGAAACAACGGCGAAAGCACGACCTGATAGGCTCGGACGAACAGAATCAGAATCTGCTTCACGAAGGATTCGCCCCCGCCCCGACGGTCTTCTTCCCGCCCGCTTCCACAAGGCAGCCCAGCTTCCGGGCCACATGGCGGATCTCGGCCATCACGTCCGCCGTCTGCTTGCCGCCCAGCGACGCACGCCCCGCAAAGACCCAGTCGGCATCCGCCACCAGGCTCGGCGCCATCAGACGGAATCCCTCCCGGAGGATGCGCTTGGCCCGGTTGCGGTCCACGGCATCGTGGAAGCTCTTCTTTGAAACGACGACGCCGGCTTGACGGCCGGCGTCGGGTGAACGCAAAACCCACGCGGCAAAGAGGCGCCCGCGGAACGGACGCCCCTGGTCGAAGACACGCTTGTACTTCGTCCCCGGGAGCCGCGTGGACATGGGCTTTACGACGCCCCTATTAGATCTGCGTCAGGCGCTTACGGCCCTTCGCACGACGCCGCGCGAGCACCTTACGACCGCCCTTGGTCGCCTTGCGGGCGCGGAAACCGATCTTGCGCGCGCGTTTAATCCTCGAGGGCTGCCACATCATCTTCATGCTGAATTTCCTTCCTTGGTGAAAAAATTGAGGTGATATTATATCAAATTAACGGGGGAAAAGCAACTTGAAACTTTAGTAAACGAAGGCGGGGATTTCTCCCCGCCTCCCGACCCTGATCCGGTCGCACCGAAGTTTTACTTCGTCGCGGCGTCAGCGGTCTTCTTGAGCGCGTCGACGGCATCCGTCGCGGCCTTCTTCGTCGCCTCCGCGGCGTCGGCAGCGGCCTTCTTCGTCGCCTCCGCGGCATCCGTGGCGGCCTTCTTCGTCGCATCCGCGGCGTCCGTCACGGCCTTCTTGGCCGTTTCGACCGTCGCAGCGGCATCCTGCTTCGCCGCCGGAGCTTCAGGAGCGGCCGGCTGGGCCTCTTCCTTGTTGCAGCCCGCAAACGCCACGCACAGCGCGGCCGTCGCAATCATCACGAACTTCATAGTTTGATCCTTCCTTGTTTTCTCTTAGACGAGCGCGGCGAGTTTCTCCGCCATGCCCACGTAAGTCGCCGGCGTCATTGCCAGCAGGCGCGCCTTGTCCGCGGCCGGCAATTCAAGCCCTTCGACAAATTCCTTCATGATTTCGGCCGTCACGCGGCGACCGCGGGTGAGCTCCTTGAGGCGCTCGTAGGGGTTCGCCATGCCGACCTTGCGCATCACCGTCTGGATCGGCTCGGCGAGCACTTCCCAGTTGTGGTCGAGGTCGTCCGCCAGGCGCGCGGCGTTGAGCTCGAGCTTGCCGAGGCCCTTCAGCGTCGACTTCACCGCGACGAGCGCGTACGCGAAGCCCACGCCCATGTTGCGGAGCACCGTGGAGTCCGTCAGGTCGCGCTGCATGCGGCTGATCGGCAGCTTGCGCGCGAGGAAGCCGAGCATCGCGTTCGCGAGGCCGAGGTTGCCTTCGGAGTTCTCGAAATCGATCGGATTGACCTTGTGCGGCATCGTGGACGAGCCGATTTCGCCCTTGATCGTGCGCTGCTTGAAGTAGCCCATCGAAACGTAGGTCCACACGTCGCGGTCGAAGTCGACGAGAATCGTGTTCCAGCGCTGGAGGGCGTCGAAGAGCTCCGCCATGCCGTCGTGCGGCTCGATCTGGATCGTGAGGCGGTTCTGGCGCAGACCGAACCCTTCGATTACGCCGCGCGCCAGCCCTTCCCAGTCGACGTCGGGATAGGCCGAGAGATGGGCGTTGAAGTTGCCGACGGCGCCGTTCATCTTGGCCGGCAGCACGATGCGGTCGATTTCGTCCTGCTGGCGGCGGAGACGCGCCACGACGACGGCGAGCTCCTTGCCGAGCGTCGTCGGAGAAGCCGGCTGGCCGTGGGTGTGGGCGAGCATCGGCACGGCGGCGAACTCATGCGCCATCGCGGCGAGCTTGTCGGTCATCTCGTTCTGCGCGGCACGCAGCACCTTGAGGCCGTCGCGCAGCATGAGCGCGTGGCTCATGTTGTTGATGTCTTCGCTCGTGCAGGCGAAATGGACGAATTCGCCGCGTTTTTCAAGCGACGTGCCCTTGATCTTCTCCTTGATGAAGTATTCGACGGCCTTCACGTCGTGGTTCGTCGTCTTCTCGATGTCCTTCACGCGCCGGGCGTCGGCCAGGGAGAAGTTGTCGGCAATCGCCTGCAGCTGCGCCGCCTCGTCCGCCGTGAGCGCGGGGCATTCGATCAGCGCCTCGTTGGCGCAGAGGGCCGCCAGCCACGCGCACTCCACCGCCACGCGGCGCCGAATGAGACCGTATTCGGAAAAGACGCCCTGCAGATCCGAAGTTTTGGATCCGTAGCGTCCGTCAAGCGGCGAAATCGCGCACAGCATGTCAAGTGTAGCCATCAATGCTCCTCTGGTGAAAACGGCAGATATTATACCACAGCCGACCCGAAAATGGATAATGAAAATCAAGGGGGTCACGCGGGGTCTGCTTCCGGGACTCAGGCCTCAGGTCTCAAGTCTCAGGCCTCAGGTCTCAGGTCTCAGGTCTCAAGTCTCAGGTCTCAGGTCTCAGGTCTCAGGTCTCAAGTCTCAGGTCTTCGGGCGGGGACTCAGGACTGTTACCGGCTCACGGGAGCGCCAGCGTCTCGTCCACAATCGCGCGCAGCTGTTCCTTGATGACGCGCATCGAGAGGAACTTCTCGAAGAAGGCGCGCGCCGCGGCGAAGTAGCGGTCGCGGTTCGCCCAATCGTCGCGGTAGGCCCTGACGGCGTCCGCAATCGCCTGCGCATCGCCCGGCGGCACGAACTTGATCGCCGCGCAGTCCTTCGCCTCGGGCGGATAGCCCGTGCAGAATTCGTTGATCGTCGGACGCGCACACGCCATGCACTCGTACACCTTGTTGCCGATCACGCGCGACGCCTTTTCGGTCGTGCCGAACACGCCCAGCACGACGTCGTGCGCCGTAATGACCTTCGGCACGTCGACGTACGGCACCTTGTCGAGGAAACGGATGTTGGAGATGCCGGCGGCCTTCGCCTCCGTCTCGGCCTTGTACGCGCCCCAGCCGCGGCAGTCCCACCGGATGCCCTCCTTCTCGGTCATCCGCGCGGCCTCCACGATGTATTCGGTGCCGTGGAGCGGCAGGTAGGCGCCATGGTAGAGCACCTTGAACGGCTCGCCAGGCGCGGACGCGGGCGCCTCCGGCACGGGCTTGAAGACGGACTCGTCCGTCCCCGTCAGCAGCACGCGCAGTTTCTCGCGCGGCACGCCGAACTGCTTCGCGCAGAACTCGAGATGGCACGACGTATCCCACGTCACCATGTCGGGCATGTTCATCATCACCGTCTCGCGGGCATGGAGCTTCTTCGCGCGCGGCTCGTCCGCCGTCCACTTCCGCTGCTCGAGCACATTCTTGTCCCACGCGGAGATCATCGGGTCGAAAATCACCTTGATGCCGCGCTTGTGCGCCCAGCGGCACGCCGCGAGAATGTCGCGCTGACGGCACACGGGCACCCACACGAGATCGGGGAGCGGACGACGGCCGAGGCCGCGCACCGCCGCCTCGACATCGCCGAACTTCGGGAACCACTTCACGAAGAAGCATTCGACTTCCCAACCCAGCTCGCGGAACAACGCGGCATACACGCGGTTGCGCGAGTAGCCGGGATCGAACCGTCCCCAGAAAAGCACCTTTTTTGCCATAGGTCCGTATTATATCATAGTCGTTCACGGTGTGCCATGTTATACTATTGACCGCCCATGAAACTGTCCGCCACCATCCGGCCCGTCCGCCCGGAAGACGCCGCGGCCCTCGCCGCGATCTACCGTCCCTATGTCGAGACGACGGCCATCACCTTCGAATCGACGGCGCCGACGGCGGAGGAATTCGTCCGCCGCATCGCCGCCACCACGGCGCGCTACCCCTATCTCGTCGCCGTCGACGCGACGGGGCGGGTCCTCGGCTACGCCTATGCGGACACGTTCAAGGGACGCGCCGCGTACGACTGGTCGGTCGAGACGTCGATCTACGTCGACGCCGGGGCACGCGGAAAGGGCCTCGGACGCCTTCTCTACGCCGCCCTCGAGCAACGCCTCGCCCGCCAGCACATCTGCAACCTGTACGCCTGCCTCGCCTCGCCCCGCGGCGCGGATCCCGCGCTGGACGAATCGAGCCGCCGCTTCCACGAAAAGCTCGGCTACCGTCTCGTCGGCACGTTCACCCAATGCGCCTGCAAGTTCGGACGCTGGTACGACATGGTCTGGCTGGAGAAGCATCTCGCCGCACACGCGGACAACGCCCCCGCCGTCATCCCGTGGGACGGCCGCTGAACGGAACCGGCATTTCAGATTCCAAATATGAAATCCGCAACACGAAAGAGGAAGCCATGAAACATCTGCTCATCGCCCTGTGGACCGCCGGCGCAGTCTGGACCGCCGGCGCCGTGCCGAAGGCCGACGCCCCCACCACGGACGGCGACGCCCTCGCCCGTCTCTCCGCCGCCAAGGCCGGCACGATCGCTCAGATCCTCCAGCCCTACGTCGACCGCAGGGAAATCGCGGGCGCCGTCTCGATGCTCTCCGTCTCGGGCCGCGTGGACACGGTCTACATCGGCCTCGCCGATCCCGAGAAGAACCGTCCCTTCGCGCCGGACACCTTCTTCTGGATCGCCTCGATGTCCAAAGGCTTCTGCGGCGCCGCCGTGATGTCCTGCGTGGACAAGGGGCTCCTCAAGCTCGACGACCCCGTGTCGAAGTACATCCCCTCCTTCGCCGGCATCGAAGTCAAGGAGAAGGCCGCCGACGGCTCCGTGCACCGCCGTCCCGCCAGGGTCGTCCTCACGCTGCGCATGTGCCTCTCGCACGTCGCCGGCTTCACGTTCACGACGGACCACATGGACGCGTGCCGGTCGCTGGCGGACATTGCCGACGATGCGGTCCGCACCGGCCTCGTGCGCGATCCGCTCGTGCAGCACCAGTACTCGAACGTGGACATCGACGTCGCCGCACGCGTCGTCGAAATCGTCACGGGGATGCCCTACGACAAGTACCTCGAGCAGACGTTCTTCAAACCGCTGAAGACGGAGGAGCTCACCTTCCATCCGACCCCCGAGCAGCTCTCGCGCTGCACCTACGTCGCGCGCGTCGCCAAGTCCAAGCCCTACGAGGACGGACGCAACGACGGCTGGGCGCAGCGAATCAAGCCCCATTATCAACCCCGCTTCGTCGAAGCGGGCGGCGGCCTCTACGGCCGTGCGGGCGATGTCATGAAGTTCTATCAGATGCTCGCGAACGACGGTTGCGCCCCGGACGGCACGCGCATTCTGTCGCATGAATCGATTCTGGAGCTCGCCCGCGCGCAGTACCCCGACAAAGACCGTTATTCGCTCGGACTCCGCCAGTACGGCGACTGGTTCGGCCACGACGGCGCCCTGCAAACCGAGGCCTACGCCAACTGGAAGCAGAACCGCGTCGCGCTGCTCTTCGTCCAGGTGACGGGCGAGTGGGACTTGCCGTTCAAGCAGGACTGGCGCAACGCCACGATCCGCGGGAACGGCAAGTAATCCCTCCGCCGCGCCTTAGCGCACGTACACCAGCGCGCCGGTCTTGTTCGTCACCAGGATGCGGCCCGGCTTGAGGTGTGCGCGATAGGCGCGGTACTTCGTCGCGGTCGGGGAATCGCCCACGACCGTGAACGTCGGCGCCTCGCCCTGCCACGTGGAATCCGGGAAGGAGACGAGCGTCGTCACGCCGTCGGCGGCCGTGTCCGGCACGACCACGGTGATCGGACCCTCAGCGGACGCCAGACGTCCGCCCGAGACGACCACGCGGCCGCCGTCCGCCACGAGACCGCCCACGCGCAGCGTGCCCTTGCCCGTGCCGTTGTCCGCAAGATTGACCGTCGCGCTGCCGGTCGCCGACAGCCGCTCCGCCGTGAACGCATAGTCGAGGTTCGCGCCCTTGAGGCCCGCGTTGGCCGCGAGGTTCAGCGTCGCACCCGCCCCGAGTTCGAGCGAACCGAGCGCGGTCTGGTCCCTAAAGGCCGTCAGCGCCGCGGTCGCGCCCGCATCGACGGCCGCCGTCGCCGCTGGCACCGCTTCCGGCGTCGTGTACACGCGCACGTTGCGGATGTACATCATCGCCGCTTCGCCGCCCGTCGCACCGATGAAGCCGAGCGTCGCCTTGCCGTCCCAGTTCTCATTGCCCGCGCCGACGAGGGCGCGAAGGTCCGCCTCCTGCATGAGGGTGACGAGCAGCGCGCCCTGATGCCACACGCGGCCCACGAGCTGATGGCCGTCCCAGGCGAGTTCGGCGTCGTAGCCGTCCTTCGAGAAGCGGGCGTTCTTCTCGCAGAGGAAGCCGGCATCCGTCTCGAGCTTCTGTCCGCCGAGCGCCCAGCCGCAATTCTCCTTGCCGTAGACGTTGAACCAAAACGTCGCACACGTCGGATGCGCGGCATTGACGGCGCCCGCGAGGCTGCCGCCCAGGCAGCCCGTATCGCAGAAGCCCGCGCCGTCCGCCTCGTTGTGGATGCAGAAGCCCAAACCGTCGGCCCAGTTGTCGCTGCTGTTCTTGCGGGCCGCGAACGTGAAGGTCACACGCCACGGTTTCGACACGTCGACGCGCTCCTTGAGGAACGCCGCACCGCCCTTGTCGGTCTCGCCGTAGAGAATCCAGAAGCCCTTCGTGCCCAGCGCGTCGGCATCCGCCTGCGCCTGCTGCGAGAGCTGCCACTTGTCGAGGTCGCACGTATCCTGCAGCTCGAGGCCCGTGAGCGTCGCCGCGCCGCCGCCGAGCGTCAGGTCGGCCGGACCGTTCACCAGGGCTTCTCCGCCGGTCACGGCCACGGGCACCGTGTCGCCGTAGAAATAGCCGTCCAACGCCTTGTCGGTCTCGGCATGCGTGAAGCGAGCCGACTCCGTGAACGTCGTCGTCGGGCCGTCATGCCAGTCGCTCTTGGCGTCGATCTCCGTCCAGGTCACACCGTCCGAACTCGCCTCGAGCGTAAACCACGACGGGCTGCGCCCCGGCGTCGAGTCGTTCGCCGTCGTGAAGGAATAGCTCGCGATCGGATTGGCGGCGTCCGCCAGACGCATCACCACCGTGCGCCAGAGGTTCTGATTGTTCTCGTCGTTCTGGGCCGCCCCGATGAAACAGACCTTCGTCTGGAGGTTGCCGTCGAAGAGCTTGTCCACGCTTTCACCGCCGCTGCCGCCGACCGCATAGTCGAGCGGCGTCACGAACTGGCCCGGAGCGATATCCGCCGGGGCCGTGCCCACGGCCGCCTTGGTCAACCCCAGGTTCTGGCGCACGCCGTCCTTGTCGTAGAGCGAGAATTCGGACATCT
>CADCPA010000055.1 GCA_902803135.1 uncultured bacterium | reverse complement strand
GGCCGTGCCCACGGCCGCCTTGGTCAACCCCAGGTTCTGGCGCACGCCGTCCTTGTCGTAGAGCGAGAATTCGGACATCTGCAGAATGTCGCCGCCGTGCGTGCGCTTCACCGTCAAGCGGAAGAACTTGGCCTCGAACGTATGGTCCTCGGGCGCCGCCGCGAGCGCGAGATCCGCGCCGCCGGCCACCACGCCGACCGCGGAGCCGCGAGCCGCCGTCACGCGATAGCCCTGCGCATGCGCCGTGCTGTCCGACGTCACGTCGAAGCGGCCGTCGATCGCACGCACCTCGCCCGTGAAGCGGTTGCTGCGCGCCACCGTGACGGTCGCACCGCCGCGGATGACGAGCGTGCCCGCACCGCGGAGATCGCCCGCGAACGTCGCCGCCGACGCGGAATCGACGACCAGCGTCGCGCCCTTCTCGATTACGAGCCCGCCCGCGCCGGCAAAATCCGCCGCGGGCTTCAGCACAAGCGTGCCGCCCGCGACCGCGAAGCTGCCGTCGGCGCCCGTGAAGTCGCCGCCGACCGTCAGCGTCGCCGCACCGTCCTTCACGAGGAAGCCGCCCTGCGAGCCTGCGATCGTGCCGATGAAGGACGCATCCGTCGTCTGGTCGACCCACAGTTCACCCGCACCGAGGTCGAGCGTGCCGGCGCCCGAGAGGCCCGTCACATACGAGAACTCCGGATAGAGGAGCTCCTGCGGCACCGGCGTCCAAGCCGCAAAGCGGTCAAACGTGCCGCCGTCCGCCTTCTGCGCCTTCATGGACACGGTGACATACTGGCCGCCGCCGTGTTCGCGCCAGGCGAACTCGAATTTGTGGAAGCCCTTCGCGAGCGTCTTCCAGCCGGAGTTGTGATCGTCCGGCTTGCCGGAAACGCCGCCGTAGAAGTGGTACTGCACGTCGTCGACGTACAGCACGAAACCGTCGTCCGTACGGGCGCCGAAACTGTACTGGCCGTCGTAGGGCAGATAGATGTAGCCCGTCATCGCGTTGTTGAAGTAGTCCGCATTCGTCCACCGGTCCGGGAAGCGCCACGTGTTGCTCGCGGAGTCCGTGTTGGTGGCGTCGGAGCTGAGGACGCCCCAGCCGAGGTCCCACGTGTTGCCGAGGTAGTTCGGCTGCGTCGCATAGAAGAACGTGCGGAACGCGTCCAGCGTCTTGAAGCTGTCGTACGAGTTGTCAGTCGAATCGTAGAGACCGAACGCAAGGCCGCGGTAGTCGGCCGTGCGCTTGCCCGACACCGTCACGCGTGCACCGGCCGCAATGTCGAGCGTGCCGACGTTCGTCGCCTCCTTGAGCGCAAGCGTGCCCTGCTCCACGCTGAACGAAACCGGATCCGCGGCTCCGCCATGGGCGCCGTAGACGAACGTGCCCTCGCCCTTCTTGGCAAACGTGCCCGTCGCCGCACCGACGGCAACGCCCGCGCCCAGATCGCACGTGTCGCCTGCCGGCACGTCGAACACGAGCTGTGGCACGCCGCCGCCGAGCGTGAGCGTACCGGCAATGGCCGACGTGTCGCCGATTGCCGCCGGCTTGTTTTCCGGCGGATAGAGGCTGGCGTTGTCGAGGAAATCCGCCGAACCGTCCGGACGCCACACCTTGATGCCGATGTCGTTGCCGCCCGTATTGTCGTAGAAGCCGACCACCATGTCGTGCCAGCCGCGCGCGAGCGTGACTTCGCGACGGGTCGAGTCGAGCTGCGCGTCGCTCCACCCCTGGTCTTTGACATTGGAGACGACGATCTGACCGTCGATGAACACCGTGGAACCGTCGTCGGACGCCGTCGCGAACGCGTAGGTGCCGGCCGTCTCGGCCCAATAGCGGCCGCGCCAGATGGCGATCCAGTGATCCTTGGAGCCGAAGTCGCCCGGGTAGCGGTCGTTGTTGCCGTGCGCGACGAACGTCGCGCCCATGCCGGTCGAATACGCCTCGGCCTCGGCCGTGCGCGCGGTCTCGAAGGCCGCCATGCCGGCAAGCGAGCCGATGACGTTCTGCCAGTCGGAGTAGTTGTCCACGCCGCTGTAGTACTTGCCGAAGAGACCGCGCTCCAGCGTCGCGATTTCAAGCGTCGCCCCTGCCGCGACGACGGGATGCGCGATCGACGTCGCCTGTACGGCGAGCGTGCCTTCACGCACCTCGAGGTTCCCGGCTTCGCCGGCGAACACGATTTCGGCGCGGCCGGTGCCGGTCTTGACGAGTTTGACGTTGGACGCGACCGTGCCCGTAAACGTGCCGCCCGTGAAGACGAGCGTCGCCTGGGTGCCTTCGGGCGCGGTAATCGCACCGGCGCCGTCGAGCGCGCCCACGGTGACCGTCGCGCCGTTCCCGATTTCGAGCGTGCCGTCCGCTTCGAGCGTGAGGCCGCCGGAGAGGAGGCCGTCCGCCGCCACGGCGAGCGTGCCGCGCGTCACCCGCGTATCGGCGGCCGACTGGCGTGCCGTCACCGCAAGGCGGCCGGGGCCGTCCTTCACGAGATGGCCGCCGCCGAGCGAAGCGCCGAACGTTTCCGTGCGGCCCGCCGGGATGTAGAGGATGAGCTGCGCGCCGCCGTTCACCACCGTCGGCAGCGACGTCGCGAAATTCCAGCTGAAGCCGGCGTCCGAGCCGATCTGGAACTGGCAGCTGTCCTTAAGGGAAACGGCGCCCGTGTAGTCGTTCGCCGCGCCGCCGAAGACGATGCGGCCGTTGTCCGAAATCGTCATCGCACCCGATCCGTGCAGGCTGCCGTAGAACGTGAGCGTCGAGTTGCTCCACAGGTGCGCGCGCATGCCGAGCGTGTCGACCGTCACGCCGAACGCTGCGGGGAAGGTCGTCGCCTGATCGCCGAGGCGGATGTCGCCGCCGTTGAAGTAGAAGTGCTGCGGATCCTCGGGGATGTCCGTCGCACCGTAGGCCGCGCCGTTGTTGCGGAAGAACACCGCCGCCCCGTTGGAGAGGGAGATGTTGCCCGTAAACGGATTCTCGCCGTTCAGGCCGAAGTTGCCCGGGAGCGCGCCCACGATCTTGAACGGCACGCCGTCCTTGTCGGCCATTCCCGTCGCGGGCTGGTACAGGAAGCCGCCGCTCGAGTTGTTGAACACGCCGTGGCCGCCGCCGAAGTGGGCCTCGTTGCCGTCCCACTCGATCTGACCCGTGTAGGTGAAGTTGTGCCCCGGATACGCGCCGAGGTAGAGGCCGGGGTGGCCGACGAGCGAGAGGCTCGCGTCCTTCTTCGAGGCGCTGCAGAAGACGATCGAGCCGAAGGAGTCGGACGTGATGCGGTCGATGAGCGCCTGCACGTCGATGTCGCCGTTGTTGACGACGAGTTCGCCGCCGTTCAGGAGGGTGATCGGCCCCGTCGTGCCGAAACCCTGCGCGGTATCGCTCTGCAGCATGCCCGTGTCGACCGTGATGCCGCCCGTGAACGTGTTGTTCGCCTTGAGGACGAGCTTGTACCCATCGCCCGGAAGGCCCTTCACCTGCAGCTTCGTCGCGCGTCCGGACTGGTCCTTCAGCACGTCCGTCACGTTGACGACGCCCTGGTTCTGGAGGAACGCGTACGTCGGCGTCGCGGCCGGATCGTACGTGATCGTACCCGTGTAGGTGAAGTCGCCCGAGTAGCCGAGCTTGACGTTCGGGTGGCCCGTGAGGTCGATGTCGTCGTTCTTGTTCTCGTTCGTGATGAGAATCGTCGCCGCGCTGTCCGCCGGGAGCTTCGCGAGAAGCGCCTGCACGCCGCCCGCCTCCGTGCACATCACGACCGCGTCCATGCCGAGCGTCAGCTGCGTGACCGCGGAGAGGTTCTGGATCTTGACGAACTTGCAGGAGCCCTGCTCGATCGCGATCGGGCCCGGGAACGTGAACGCGTCCGAGAAATTGACGCGGCCCGTGCCGCGCTTGACAATCGTGCCGCCGTCCGCCGTAAAGGCGTTCTTCACGTCGATCGCATAGTTCGACGGCGTCTCGAAGATCGCGCCGCCGGCCTGCACGACGCAGGCGTCATAGCGGTTCTCGAGAAAGTTGCCGTTCGTCTCGCGCGCCTTCAAGACGCCCCCGTTGAAATAGATCTTCTGCGTGCCGGCCGTATTGGCGTTCTGGAAACGCTTGAGTTCGAGCGTGCCGCCGTTGAGCGTGAGGATGCCGCTCTGCGTCTCGTCGTTGCCCGCGTAGGTGAACTCAAGGCCGGAACCCGTCAAGTTGACGTAGCCGCCGTTGATCGTCAGCGTACCGCGGCCGCCGTCCGTCGCGATCAGCAACCAGTCGGCGCACGTGAGCGTGCCGCCGTTCACGACGAGCTCGGCCGTCGCGGCCGAACCGCGCGCCCCGCGGAACCAGCCGGAGGTGACGGACATCGCCGCACCGTCGTCGAGGACGAGACGCCCCGTACCGCCCGACGAGAGGTTGAACTCCCTCTGCATCGTCACGACGGCCGTATTCGCCGCCGCGCCGGACTGGCCCGCCGCGAGCGTGAAGGTGCCGCCGCCGCCCGCGCCGGCCGTCGCCACGGTCGGGCCCGTGTAGGAACCGCTCTTGACGGTCAGCGCCCCCGTACCCGTGCCGGAGCTGAGCGGAGCCGTGCCGGAGAGCGTCAGCGACAGCGCGCCGCCGTCGACGACGACGCCGCCGTCGTCAATGGCGAGCCCGGCGAGCGCCACGTTGTCCGAAATCGTCGCGACGCCGCCGTTCGCGACGACGGCCGCCTGGGTCGGCACGCGGCCGCCCTGCCAGTTCGCGGCGTCGCGCCACGCGCCCGTCGTGCCCGTCCAGACATCCTGGAACGTCGCACGTTCGGCCTCGTAGTTCGCACGCACCTGCGCGGCCGTAAGACCGTCCGAATGCACGCGGATCATCCCGAGGTAGCCCGAGAAGAACATGCCGCCGTCGAAGTTCCCCGTCGCCGAACCGTTCTTCACGCCGCCGATGTGGAAGTTGCCGCCCGTCGGCAGGTCGAGCGCCGTGTACTTGTCCTTCGCAGAACGCCACACGCCGTCGAGGTACAGCACTTCGTCGCCGTTCGCCGCGCGCGTGATGGCGACATGGTGCCACGCGTTCGCAGCCGGAATGCCGTTCCAGCCGATGTTGTTCGAATGGTGCTCGATCGCGTTGCCGTTGTCCGTGCCGTAGCGCATTTCCATGCACTTGTTGGCGCTGCCGCGATACGTCCAGGAGAAATAGGTTTCCGTGGACTGCGTGAGCGAAGGGTTGTAGATCCACGCTTCGGCGGACCACGTGTCGGCCCCGACCACCGTCGCCGGCAGCGCGTCGGGGCACCACATCGTCGAATCGGCGTTGCCGTCGAACTGGACGGCCGGCACGCCGTTCACGCGCGCGAACTTGCCGCCCTTCCCCTCGTTGACCGGCACGAAATCGCCGACTTTGTCCGCCCCCGTCGCCTGGTTGACCCAGGTGCCGATATAGCCTCCCTCGGCGATGCCCGTCACATTCGACATGTTGAGGTCGACCACCAGATTGCCGGCGACCTCCACAGCCGACACGCCGAATCCGCACGCGAGCGCCAGCGCACCCACGAACCCCTTCGTTCCATGCATTCTCATCGATTTACCTTTCCCAACTTTCAACCTTCAACCTTCGACTCTCCTACTGGAAGAGGATCACCGTTCCCAGGCTGTTCAGCACGAAGATGCGGTTGTCGCGGCAGTAGGCGCGGTAGCGGCGGTACTTCGTCGCCTCGTCCGTATCGCCGACGATTTGCAGCTGCGGCGCCGCGCCCGCCCAGACCGCATTGTGGTACTGGACGAGCGTGATGACGCCGTCGGGGGCCGTATCCGGAATGACGATCTTGATCGTGCCGTCCGCCGCGGCCACGCGACCGCCGGTCACGACGACCTTGCCGCCCGTCGCCCACAGTTCTTCGAGGCGAAGCGTGCCCTCGCCCGCGCCGTTGCCCTCGATCGTCACCTCCGCGGTGCCCGCCGCCTTCAGCGTCGACGCCGTGAAGGCATAGTCGAGATCCGCCGCCTTCATCGTCGAATCCGCCGCAAGCGTCAGCGCCGCATTGTCGCCCAACACGAGCGAGCCGATCGTCGTTTCGTCGCCGAGCGCCTGGAGCGTACCCGACGCGTCGGCCGGCACCGACACCGTGGAGGCCGGTACGGCATCTGCCTCCGGCGTGACGTAGATGCGCACATTGCGCACGTACATGTTCGCCGCCGAACCGCCCGTCGCGCCAATAAAGCCGATTGTCGCCTTGCCGTCCCAGTCGCCCGCGCCGCGGCCCGCCACCGCACGCAGATCGGCTTCGCGCGTCTGCGTCGAGACGAGAGCGCCTTCATACCACACGCGGCCGACGAGCTTGTGTCCGTCCCAGGAAAGCTCGACGTCGTAGCCCGTCGCCGAATGGCGTTCGGCCTCCGTCGACAGCGCGCCCTCCGCGGTCTCGAACTTCTGTCCGCCGAGCGCCCAACCGCAGTTCTCCCTGTTGTAGAGGTTGAACCAGAAGGACACACAAGACGGATGCGCGGCATTGACGGCACCCGCGAGGCTGCCGCCCAGGTAACCCGTATCGCAGAAGCTCGCGCCGTCCGCCTCGTTGTGGAGGCAGAAGGCGAGGCCGTCGGCCCACTGGCCGGACGCCCCCTTGCGCGCCTGATAGGTGAAGGTCACGCGCCAGGGCTTGAGAATGTCCACACGCTCGTTGAGGAACGCCGCGCCGGCCTGGTTGCCCTGGCCGTAGAGCAACCAGAAGCCGTCCTTGCCCGCGGCGTCGTAAAAGCGCTGCGCCTGGGCCGTGCACGTCCAGTTCGCATCGTTCTCGACGTCGAGCGGCACGAGCCCCGTGAGCGTCGCCGCACCGCCCTCGAGCGACACCTGCGCCGGACCGTTCACCACCGCCGCGCCGTCGGAAACCGCCAGCGCGCCGAGCGCATCCAGCTCATAGTCGTCGAGCGCGTCCTGCGTCTTCGCGTGGGTGAAGCGCGCGGACTCCGTGAACGTCGCCGTCGGGCCGTCATGCCAGTCGCTCTTGGCGTCGATCTCCGTCCAGTTCACCCCGTCCGGACTCGCCTCGAGCGTAAACCACGCCGGGCTGCGCGCGGGCGTCGAGTCGTTCGCCGTCGTGAAGGAATAGCACACGATCGGATTGGCGGTGTCCGCCAGACGCATCACCACCGTGCGCCAGAGGTTCTGATCGTTCTCGTTGTTCAGGGCCGCCCCGGTGAAGCAGACCTTCGTCTGGAGGTTGCCGTCGAAGAGCTTGTCCACGCTTTCGCCGCCGCCGCCGCCGACCGCATAGTCGAGCGGCGTCACGAACTGGCCCGGGGCGATAGCCGCCGGGGCCGTGCCCACGGCCGCCTTGGTCAACCCCAGGTTCTGGCGCACGCCGTCCTTGTCGTAGAGCGAGAATTCGGACATCT
>CADCPA010000054.1 GCA_902803135.1 uncultured bacterium | reverse complement strand
GATGACCCGCACGGTGGGCGAAGGCAAGCGCGTGATGGAGGTCGTGAAGGCCAAGAAGCGCATGTTCCGCCTCAACACGTGGTTCCGATTTGAAGGCGGCTTCTACGGCTTCGGCACGACGGTCGAGCCGATCCGCCAGATCGTCGAGAACGGTCTCCTCGGAAAGGGGCCGATCAAGTGCACGTTCGGCGCGGGCCAGGGCTTCAGCTGGAAGTTCGGCTGGTCCGGCCGCGTCAACGCGCGCCCCGAACCGATTCCGGCGGACTTCGACTGGGACATGTGGCTGGGTCCGGCGCCGTGGAAACCCTATACGCACCATCGGGCCGGCACGTCCTTCCGCGGCTACTGGGACTACGATTCCGGCGGGCTGGGCGACATGGCGCAGCACTATCTCGATCCGCTGCAGTACCTGCTCTGCAAGGACGAGACGAGCCCCGTCAAGGTGGCGTACAAGGGCCCGCGCCAGCATCCGGAGGCCGTGGGCCGCTTCGACCGCCTCGTGCTCACGTATGCGGACGGTACGGAAGTGACGCTTGACGGCGACGAGACGCTCAAGGGCGAGCCGCTGCTCCGCGGCGCGAACGGCCTCTGCGTGTATCCGAAGGCGGGCGGCAAGACGCTGCGCATCAAGGACAACAACGGCTGGTGGCCCGAGGAGAAGGTGCTGAAGACCCTCGCCGAGCTGCCGAAACCGGCACCGCAGCAGACGGACTTCATCGATTCCTGCAAGAACCGCAAGACGTTCGCGCTGAACGAATCGAACGGCTTCCGTTCCTGCACGATGTTCAACCTCGGCATTGTGGCGGAACGTCTCGGCCGCGGCTTCAAGTTCAACCCCGACACGCTCCACGCGGTGGACGACCAGGCCGCCGACCGTCTGCTCTACCAGGGCATGCGTGAACCGTGGAAGAAGTACATGTTCGGCTGAGAAAGGGAGAATTGAAAATGGCTAATCAGTATAAAGACCCGAATCCGTACTTCGACTACGGTCCGGCCATGTCCTCCAAGAAGGGCGACCCGATGGCCGTCGAGTGGCAGAACGCCAACGACGCCAAGCTGGCCGAGGCGACCACCCCGAAGGCGCTTGCCGCCTACGTGTGGGACCAGAAGGACGCCGAAGCGCTCCTCGCGCGCGTGAAGGGCGCCTATGAGTCCGATCCGATGGACCTCACGATCATCGGAGCCGTCACGCAGTACGTGATGGACGCGATGATCGGGCGTCCGAACGGCTGCCAGAAGCGGTGCGGCACGCCCGGCGCGTCGCCCTGCCAGCGCAAGACGTGGAACCTTGCGCTCATGGCGGCGTATCACAAGACGAAGGACGAGTACGTGCAGACGTTCATTCTCGACCAGCTCCGCTGGTGCTGCTGCGCGTGCGGCTGCCGCAAGGGCGATCTGCAGAAGCTGATCGACGGTGCGGTTTCCGAGCACGTCAGGGAATACGCCGTGTGGGTGGTCGGCGACGTCAAGTAAACGTCGTCGAGGCACACGTTGCCGAATGAAACGCGCCGCGGCTTCGAGCCGCGGCGCGTCTTTAATTGAATCGAAACGTCCGGTTTACCGCATGATGACCGCGAAGCCCGGCTTGCGGAGCTTGACGCTCGAGGCGTCGATCGTGAGATTCCAGTGCGTGCCGGCGAGGTTCGTGCTGCTGAACGCGCCCGTCAGGCCGTGCGGCGCCTCGAGCACCGTATAGACGACGCTCGGGGACAGCACGCTTGTATCCTCGACCTCGAAGGACAGGTTCGCAAGGTCGAAGGGAGCGGTCGGATCGGGCGTCGTGACGACGAGCTTGGTGCAGTGGCCCGTGTCGTCGCCGGCGACGCGGAGCGTGCCGTACAGGGCGGACGCCTCGACTTCCAGCGTGCCGTAACCGTCGGTACCCGGACAAATGGCATCTTCGGCTACGAGCGTGCCGCCGCGGAGGACCTTGCCTTCACCGGCGAGCGCGCCGAACGTCGCGTTCTTGCCGGCGAGGTCGAGCGTCGCTTCGGCGTGGACCGTCATGTCGCCGCCTTCGGGCAGCGAAGCGTCCATGCCGAGCACGAGCGAGCCGGCGGCGACGCGCGTGGGCGCGAAGTAGGCATTGGCACCCGTCAGCGTGAGCGAACCTTCGCCGGCCTTGACGAACGGAAGGCGGTCGTCCTTCGCGACACGCGAGCCGAAGGTGGGGAGGGTGTCCGGCCCCAACAGGGCGCTTTCGTTCTGCTCTTCCTCGGTGAGGGCGCGATTCCATACGCGCACTTCGTTGTAGCGGGCGTTGGCGTCGTTGTCCGCCGTGAACTGCGAATGGCCGAGGTAGAAGTGCGCTTGTTTGAGGTGCGTGGGCGTCCAGCCGCGATGGGCGGTGAACGAGGCCGACGAGCGCAGTTCGCCGGTGCTGGCGTAGCGCTTGTAGACGTTGAAGACCCAGTTGCCCTCTTCGTTCGGCGCGGCGGTGACCGTGATGAGATATTCGCGGCCCGTGCCGAATCCGGAGAGGATGTTGTTTGCCATGTTCTGCGTGCCGGCGTGGCGGAGCTCGAACTTGACATTGCCCGTGTCGGTGCCGTTGGACCAGTTCAGCATGAGGAAGTCCGACGTGCTGCTGCCGATGTCGAAGACGCGGCTGTGGTTCTGCACGCCGATTGCCGTCGCCCAGATTTCAAGGGTGAAGGGCTCGTCGATGGCGGGGATCATGTTGGCGCCGAGGTCGATAACCGACTGGCCGGAGGCGCCGCCCGAGAGGGTGATCTGCTCGTTGTCGTCGTGGGACGAGAAGCCCGTCACGGTGCCTTCCCTGCCGGTGATCTCGTCGACCAGGCTGCCGTCCGTGAAGCTCCAGCGGTGGATCGGCAGGGCGTCGCAGGTAATCGGCTGCGTGAGCGAGATGTCGTTGCCGTCCGTGTCGAGCGTGCCGCCGTTTTCGGTAACCCAGAGGTGCGTCAGTTCGCGGATGAAGCCGCCGTCGTTCAGCACGTACTTGCCTCTGCCCGCCATCGGCTTGGCGCGCAGCGTGCCGCCGTTGAAGATCAGGGCGCGGTTCGCGCCGCCGGCGATGCGGTCGCCGTCACGCTTGTCGGTGCCGCGCACCTGCGGGGTGGAGAGGCGTCCGCCGTTGAGGCGGATGACGCCCGACTGCACGTTGTTGTTGCGTCCGATCCAGGTGAGGTAGTTCACGTCGATGTCCGCCGTGCCGTCGACCGTCACGAAACCGTTGCCGTCGTAGCCGGCGGCGAAGGTGCCGGTGTCCGTGCTGGGCAGAGACATCTGGCCGCCGCGGAAGTCGCCGTAGCCCCAGCTGTCGGTCTTGTGCCCGAAGAAGAGGTAGGTATCGGTGGTGAACATGCCGCCGGCCTGGTGCACCGTACCCGTGCCGCCACTGTAGCCGACGGAGACCGTGCCGCCCGAGGAGGCGCGGCCGTCATTGACGCGGAAGTGGTAGTCGGAACCGTTGCCGTTGCCGATGCGGAACTTGCCGTCGCCGCCGCCGAGCGCGAAGGTGGCACCGTCCAGGTTGAACACGCCCTTGGCGCCGTAGAACTGGTCGGTGACGTTGAGCGCCGCGCCCGGCTCGGCCGTGAAGTCGCCGGCGGGTGCGTTGAAGTTGTTCAGCTCCATCACGCCCGTTTCATGCAGGTAGACGCGGCTGTCGTTGGAGATGTTGAAGCCGTCGCCGCCCGCGCAGCGGATGGTGGCGTCCGCGATGTCCACGCGGTGGTCGGGTCCGGCATTTGCCTTGAGGTAGATCGCGGTGAACGTGTGGTTCGTGAAGAGCACGTCGCCGTCGTCGAGGTAGACGCGGTTGTGGTTGAAATCGTTCCTGAAGACCATCGTACCGTTGCCGGTTTTGTGGAGTTTGCCGGTCAGGGGCGTATCGACGACGGGGCCGGCGACGACGGCCGTCGCGGCGTCCGTGCGGAGGTTGGATTCCGTGCCGTTGAGTTCGAGCGGCGCGGACCAGATGACGGTGGCGTCCGCGTCGGCGCCGTTGAGGATGAACGTCGAAATCGGGAAGAGGTCCGAACCGAACGTGCAGGTGCCCTCGGCACAGTTCACGGCGAGGGGCGTGCCGCGTGCCGTGAAGCCCGCGGCGGTGCCGCGGAGGGCGATCAGGCCCGGTCCGTCGCCGAACGTCGCGACGAGCGTCCCGCTGTCGCTCGAGAGCGTGCCGCCCTGCAGCACGACGCCCTGCGTCGCGTCGAGGCCCTGACCGAAGTCGGCCTGCAGCGTGCCATCCTTGACGATGGGCGCGGCGCCGAAGGTGTTGTGTCCGGTCAGCTTGAGCATGTTCGGGCCCACCTTGTTGAAGCCGTCGACGAGATCGAGGTCGTCCGCGAGGACGAGGTCGCCCGAAGTCGTGTCGAATTCCACGCCGACGGTGAACTCGCCTTCGCCGAGGTAGTTCACGTTGGCCTTCAGAAGCGCAATCTCCTCGCTCGTCCACTCGGCGCCGAGCACGAGGCGTGCACCGTCCGCGACGGTGATCTGCCCGGCCTGGTCGAAGCCCGGCAACGCGGTCGCGCGAGGGACGACGAGCGTGCCGGCGGAGACGAGGGTGGGACCCTGATAGGTGTTCGCGCCCGCAAGCGTGAGCGAGCCCGTGCCGAGTTTCGTGAGGCCGCCGGCGCCGTTGAGTGCGATGCCGACGTACGCGTCGAACGCCTGTGTGTCAATGACGGCGCCGTTGGCGGTGATGGTCGTCGGCACGGCGAGGAAGGGGTCCGCCACCGGCGCGGAGGCGTGGGCCTTCAGCGTGCCGCCGTCGAAGGTGAAGGTGGAGGCGTCCGCCCCGACGACATGTGTGACTTCGAGCGTGCCGCCCGTGCGGAGAAAGCCGTCGCCGTGCGCGCCCGCGCCGCGGCCGAGGTAGAGGCGGGCGTTGTCGCCGGCGAGCGTCACCGTGCCGCCGTTGCCGACTTCGAACGTGCCGAAACTGTTGTCCGAATAGCCGACGTTGATCCAACCGTAGGTCTGGGTGACCGAACCGCCGAGGACGCGCATTGTGCCTGTGGCGTCCGCATACGCGGGCACCAGGAAGTCGCTTGCCGTCGTGAACGTGCCGCCGGTCATCTCGAAGAGGCCGGCGCCGTGGCGGCCCACGCGCGTCACCTGGTCCTTCTGGACCGAGAGCGTGAACGTGCCGCCCGACATGCGGAACGTGCCGCTAAAGCCCTGCGTATGGCCGATGTTGAAGAGGCCGCTCGTCATGGTGTGCGCGCCCCCGGTGACTTCCAGGGTACCGTCGCCGGTGTTGCCGATGCGGATTTCGCCCGAGGCGGTCTCGTCGCCCTCGTTGATCCGCACGGTGCCCGAACTGATCTCGACCAGATCGCCGCCGGCCGGCAACGCGCCGAGGTCCCAGTTCGTCTCGACTGCCCAGTCGCCTGCCGCGCCGCCCGCCCAGTTGGCGGTGGCCGCCGAAGCGCCGTTGACGAAAGCCGCGAGCGCCAGAAAGGCGATCATCTTCTTTGTCCAGTTCGTTTGAAAGACGTTCATCTCTGTTTTGACTCCTTGGACATCTCCGGAAAACCAACTTCACATTTTAGTTGAACCAACTTCACATTTTAGTTGAATGATAGCAAATTCCGTCTTTCTCGTCAACCGACCTTGCAGATACTCATTTTTTATGCTACTATTCCGCAACAATGAATAAGAGAAAGCAAAAACTGAGAGACCAGCAGTCCCCTCGGCAGACGGGGACGATGACGGGCGAACTACATATGGCCCGCAACGGTGCGGGTTTTCTGGTCGACCCGGAGACGAATGAAGCCTTCTGGATCGATCGTGAAGATTTAGGGACGGCGCTCGTGGGAGACCGTGTGACCATCAAGGTCAAGGAGCGTCGTCCGGTGTGTCCGCCGGTGTCGAAATGCGGACGTTCCGTCGGCCGGCGCGAAGAGCCGCGAAACGGCAAGACCGGTCCCGAAGGACGCATCATCCGCATCGAAGAGCGCGCGCCGCGGTCCATTGTCGGTACGCTCGTGTCGGTTGGACGCTTCGTGCGCGTGCAGCCGCTGTCGCCGAGCTACCGCCAGGCCTTCATCGTGCCGACGGCCAACGGCGCGAAGATCGGCGACCGCGTGGTGATGCGTTTCGTGCGCTGGGACAATCCGCGGCTGGCGCCGGAGGGCGAGATCACGACGGTGATCGGCCCGGCGGACGATCCGTCGCTCGACACGCGCGCGGTCATGGAGCAGTACGGCCTGCCGGCGCGGTTTCCGTCCGAAGTCCTCGCCGAGGCCGAGCGCGTCGTCATGGACGAAGCCGCGCTCGTGGGCCGTCTCGACCTGCGCAAGAAGTTCATCTTCACCTGCGATCCCGAGACGGCGCGCGACTACGACGATGCGCTATCGCTGGAGACGGACAAGAAGGGCCACCGCATTCTCGGCGTGCATATCGCCGACGTCTCGCACTTCGTGACGCCGATGAGCGCGCTCGACAAGGAGGCCTACCGCCGGTCGACCTCGGTCTATCTCGTGGACAAGGTCGTGCCGATGCTGCCCGAACAGCTGTCGAACGGCGTCTGTTCGCTCGTGCCGCACAAGGACCGTCTCGCATTTTCGGCGTTCCTCACCTACGACGCGAAGGGCAACTGCATTGCCCGCTCGTTTGCGAAGAGCGTGATCCGCTCGAAGGCGCGCTTCACCTACAAACAGGTGATGTCGCTCATCGACGGGGCCGCAACGCAGCTGCCGAAGCAGGTTGCGCGGCACAGGCCGACGATTCTCGCCATCCATGAATTGGCGCAGCAGCTGCGCCAGAACCGCTTCGACGCCGGCGCGCTCGACATGGACGTGCCCGAGGCGGAAATCAAGATTGACGCCAAGGGCATGATGACGGGCATCGAGGTGCGTCCGTACGACGCCTCGCACCAGATGATCGAGGAGTGCATGGTTGCGGCGAACGAGGCCGTGGCCAAGGAACTCTGGACGCGCGGCGTGAAGATCCTCGCGCGCCTCCACGAGGCGCCGGATCCCGAAAAGCTCGAGGAGCTGCGTGCGAACCTCTCCAAACTGGGCATTTCCTGCGGCGATCTGACGAATCAGGCGAATCTCGGCCGCTTCTTGAAGCGGATCAAGAATTCGCCGCTCGAGGGCATCCTCTCGGTGATGGTGTTGCGGTCGATGAAGCGGGCGCTCTATTCGGCCAAGCAGATCGGCCACTTTGGCCTCGCGAAGAAGTTCTATGCGCACTTTACGAGTCCGATCCGCCGCTATCCCGACCTCGTGCTCCACCGCCAGCTGGCATCCTGGATCGCCGGGCGCGGCGGCCGCGTGGACCTGACCTGGCTCAACCAGACCGCGCTCCACTGCTCCGAACGCGAGCAGAATGCGGACGAAGCGGAGCGCTCTCTGGATGAAATCAAGAAGTTCCGCTACCTCCAGCAGGTGCTGGAGGACGAGCAGAAGGGCGGCAAGGGCCGCAAGGCGGCGAAGAAGAAGGGCGCGGCCGACACGCCGCCCCGCGTCGCCAACTGCTTCGACGCCGTGGTGTCGAAGTGCACGCGCTACGGCCTCTTCGTGGATCTGCCCGACCTCGCCGTGGGCGGCATGGTGCATGTGTCGACGCTGTCGGACGCCTATGTGCGCTGGAACGACTTCAACGAGACGCTCGAAGGCGGCGGCCGCGTGTGGGAGCCCGGCACGAAGATGAAGGTGCGCGTGGAGAAGGTCGATTTCGACCGTCGTCTGGCCGATTTCGTGCCCGTGCGCGGCGCACGCCGGTAGGGCGCGTTGAGGACAACGCGCCCTACCGATCATGGCGCAATGCGGATAAGGCCGCCGACGGCGTCGAAATGATGATCGTAGGAAACAAGGCGAGCGCCAGTTTCAAGCGCGGTTGCGGCGATCCAGATGTCGTTTTCGGGAATGGGCGTGCCTTTTTGCGCAAGCGCGGCTTTCACGTAGCCCCATCGTTCCGCGATGGACTGTGTGACGGGCTGGAACGAAACGTGTTCCTCTTCCAGAAAGGAGTTGAGCAATGACTCGTTCTCGTCCATTCTGCCGCCGCGAAGGAATCCGTATGTCAGTTCGGCGCATGTCGCCGCCGGCACGAGGATTTCGTCACATCCATTCAGCAAATCAAGAAGCTTCTGGTTGCCGCGTCGAAGGTTGCTGTAGGCGTTCGTGTCAAGGCACACCTTCATTTCCAATCCTCCGGATTGATTCGTTCGCAGTCCGCGACGGCAGCTTCGAAATCGTCGAATTCCTTTTGCGACCAGCCGCCGCAGTACTTGGAGAAATCGCTTTTCACCCGCTTGCCCTTGCGGGGGAGCACGCCGGCGGCAAGCACCCTCACGACCGTGGTGTTGATGCTCGTTGCGGATGTCTCCGCCATTCCCTTCAACAGAAGCGCCACCTCGTCGGGAATGTTGCGGACTGTCATTGTCTTCATGTCGTGCCTCCGTTGATCGATTTCATAATGATTTCAAAATGTGATATCATTCTATCATGTATGGCCGTTTTGCGCAATGGGGAGTTGTCAGGAATTGTGCGGCGGCGGCGCGTTGGTAGGGCGGCATATCCCTCTGCCGACGCATGAAAAATGATGCCGTGTTTCCAAAACCACCTCGCAATCTTCCAACAGAGCCAGGCGGAGAGCGTCTTCGAGTCGAAGATGGTGCCGCTACGGATCCCGTCCTCGACTTCATCTTCGGAAAGGACGACGGGATAGACGTTCTCGTCCGGATCCTGGTCTTGCGCTCGGTCGCGAGCGTCTTTTCAGTTAAGTCTGGTTGTCTTTCATTATTCCCTATTCCCTTGTCATTTTTGCGTCCCTCCGCCCGGATCGGTGAGGCCTGGGATGGCACCACCGGCGACCATCCAGAAATAGAGACTTGCGACGCTGCCGCAGGGCGAGAGGCGGCGGTATTTTGCGAAAAGTTTTTTCGTGATCTTGCGGTGACGGTAGACCATTCGCATCCCGCGATGGATCCCGAGGTCGCCGTAGCTCAAGACTTCCGGACGCTGCAAGGTGAAGAGCAAGAACATTTCCGCCGTCCACACGCCGATGCCGCGCAGCGACGAGAGCGTGGCGATCACCTCTGCGTCCGGCATCTGGGCGACGGCGTCAAGGTCGAGTTCGCCCGACACGACCTTGGCCGTGAACTCCTTGATGTATTCCGCCTTGCGCTGCGAAACGCCGCAACTGCGGAAGGCCTCTATGTCGGTTTTCACAACGGCTTTTGGCGTAATCTCCCCGAGCAGTTCCCCGACCCTTGCGAGAATCGACTCCGCCGCCTTGCCGGAAATCTACTGCGCGACGATGTTCTGGACAATGGCCGAGAAAAGGTCGGGCTCAACCGTCCAGCTGATGCGCCCGATCTGGTCGATGACCTCCCCCAGCCGCCGATCCCGCGACTTGAGGTACTCCATCTCCTTCTTGCCGTACTTGAAGTTCATAATGTTATTGCCACCTCACTTTCTCAAAGATGTTCCCAGCTTCCTTGCGCCCTCCTCGGACAAATATTTGCATAACTTTCCTGTTCTGGCCAGCCATGCTCCATGGCGAATCGAAGCGCATGGGTGTGCGCAAAATCTTCGTGTGCTGAAAGATATGCTTCCCAGCGCTTACGCATGCTGGCGGACACGGGCCGTCTGGAAACCAAATCAGAATCAAACACTTCGGCGGCGGCGATCCGCCTGACAGGTATTGCGGCGGCAATCCTATCTGCAATGAGAAATCCGTCGAGGTCTCCGTCTCCGGCGTGTTCTGCGAAGGCTCCTTGCGTCGCAAAAAGCCCCAGTAGACGTAAGACCGCCGCATTGGGATATCCCTCCGTGTAAAGACAAGGCACTCCCGCCCTGACAATCTGCTCGAACGGCGCCGCGTTTTCGCTCGTGACGATGCAGTTGAACCTGTCCGCAAGGCGTACGTTGCGAATGCGCATGACTGTCTGTCGCGGCAGTTGTACGGCCAGTCCAGCGCGAAACATCCTTTCTGGATAGTCGAAGTCATTGCCCGTTTCAAGCGTAAACGAAAATGGGGCGAACACAGTCACGCTGCTCGTGAACGGATTTTCCTCTATGCCCAGACGTGCAAACGCATTTCGTGCGCCATCCGTGGCACACAGCCCAGCAGCGGCAGATGCAATACGCTCGAATACAGTGCGGCGCATTCCGGAACGAAGTAATTTACTGTCGCCAAATATGTCTGAACCAACTTGCGAAAGCGTCGTCTCTCCAGGTTCATCCTTTCCGACACGATTTACTGTCCATTCAAGGAGGCGAAGGAACTCACGCGCGGCGTTATCCCCTCGACCGACGAAACGGACGATGATCTCGTCTGCCGTCAGCGCATCCACGATGTCTTTGGGGGCAATGTTCCTGGCGCGGCGAAATATTTCGTCCGAGCCGCAGTCCGTACGGACTGCGGGTGCAAAAAACTCGCGCAACGACGCCCATGCCGCAGGGGTGCGCCTGTCGCACGGTATGGCAAACACGGCCTTCTTGCCTTCCTGTCGGCTTGCCAATTTGAGGATGTGTCCCAGTTCCGCAATCACAACCCACTCTTCGGACGTGGCAGGAACGGAGATCTCCGGCGGCAGAGGTCCCTCGCTCTCCGTGCGCCGCGCGAACTTGCGCGCAAGGCTTTTCAAGCGCCGGTCTGACGCGATCTCCGCTGCAAGGTTCACTGTTCGTCTCCTTTGACGGACGAGAACTCGGGAGCTCCGGTGGCTTCGCGCCTTGGCTCTGCGAAAAGGTCCGTCTGTTTTGGAGTGATGTCCTGCGTGTAATGATAGAGATGGACGTCGAAATGCTCGTCTTTGACGACGAAGAGGGATGTCGTGCGCGGAAGTTCTTTCTTTACGCCGTCCTGGTCCGGCGAAGCGACGAAGAGCTGAAGACCGAGATCATTCGCAAAGGACAGCAACTGGTCGCGTCTCGCCGCGTCGATGCCGTAGAACGCCTCGTCGAAAAGGAGCGGCTGAAGCCGGAGGGACTGGTTGCCTGCGCGTCCCTGATAGAGAAACGCGGCTACGGTCAGTATGAGAAGATAGTTCGGCACGGCCTGTTCACCGCCGGAACCGACAGACCTCACCGATCGGTCGATAATCTTGCCCTCGTTGTCGCGTGTGACCATCTTCAGCTGAAACTCGTACCAGTGGCGGTAGTCGAACATCTCCGGTATCTCACCCGGCTGCGCATTGAGGATCGCATCCCTGTGCGCCTCCACGAAATCGGATATCTCCTCACCGTCCTCGCCCGCTCCGTACGCCGTGTACTTCCTGATGAGCACCAGCAGGGATTCGTAATCCGCCACGGGCTTGAGCCCGAACGAATAGCGGCTGGAACCGAAATAACGGTCTTTTAGCATTGTGTTGATCTTGAGTGAAAGCTGGGTAAGCCGCTGGTCGTCCTCCCAAAGTTTGCGCAGCACTTCAGAAACAAAAATGTCGCGGAAAAGGCGTTGCGTTCTCTCGGTAATTATTCCTTTCTGCGCCTCGTACTGTGCGCTCTCGTTTTCCAGAACAGAGTCAATCGTCTCGCCGCGCTGGTCGGTCAGAGTACACGCCGTCGCATCGAACCGAAACGCGTAATCATAGCCGATGGGCTCGCAAATGTCGCGCAAAAGCGTCGTTTCGCCTTCTGTCGCTTTGCGCTTCAGTTCTTCAACAAAAGAATCTAGCGATGCCACGGACGATCCAGCCTCGCCAAGTCGATCTTCAACAAACGCGGCGACGCCGGGGAGCATCTTCTCCGACGCCATGCGGTCCGCCTCGGCCGCACGCTGGCGATTCCGCGCCACAACGATTTCCGAGTCGATTGTCTGAATCTGCCGGGTGGATTCACCACGTCGCTGAATGGCAAACTCAATCTTGCCTTCTATGTCGCGGATGCGATTCTCAACGGACTTGATCCTCTTTTCAAGCGCCGCGCTCACGCCCTCGCTCTTCATCTTGAGGCGCACGGATTCTAGCTGTTCGCGCATCCGCTCCAGCCGACCGCGCGTTTCATCCGCCTCAGCCGCCGCGCGTTCGGCTTTTTCCGTGCAGTGCAGCAATTCCTGCTTCGCGCTGCGAACTTGCTCGCGCCCATTCGCCCACGCATTCAGTGCCGTATCAACCGCTTTCGCCAGCTCGCGGACGCGCTCAAGCGCCGCTTCGGCATCGCGTACGCGCCGGAGTGCCGCGTCGCGGTTCTTTTCCGCCGCCGTGAGTTCTTCGCGCTTCGCACGGATGCGCCGCTTCTGTTCCTCCTGGCGATGCTTAGACCCGAGAAGCCGTGGTTTCACCGCGGCAAGCGGCTGTTCGCGTCCCCGGAACGCGACGATCTTCGTATCGACTTCGTCTTTCATATGTAATCCGCCGCGCGCGGCAAGCGCGGCCTTGAGCGCAAGCACGGCGTCCGGATCGGATTCAGCCGCATCGACGAACCGGGCCACCCAGTCGGTTTCGGCAGGAGAGGAGAAATCGCCCGTCCGCACGTAAATGGACTGCTCCCGGTGATGCCGAAAGAACTCCATGCGCACGGCATCCGCTTCGCTTTCCTCGACAAGCCACGTGCCGAACAGCGTATCGCCCACCACCTGTTCAAACGCGGCGATTTCCGCAGCCTTCACGTCTGCGCGCGGCTCGATGTGGAGATAGAGTGGCGTTGCCTTGAAGAGTTTTTCCTCGACTGCCGTTCTTGCGGCGGCGAATCCGGAAATGTCCGGATCCGGTTCCTTGCGGGACTCAAGCTCTGCAATTTCCTTTTCAAGCCGCGCGACATCACCTTTTGCGCTCTCCACGTCACGCTTTCTTTCTCCTCGCTCCGTGGCAGCGCTTTCGGCTGCGGCGGAAAGTTCGCTGCGCAGTCCGTCAGCGTTCACATCGGACTCTTCAGGCGCATCGGACTTTGCGGCGGCGTCAAGCACCGAAACAAGGGACATGACCGAGACTGGGACGTCTGCTGCAAGCTTATGGAGGACAACCGCCCGCTTCTTTGCCTCTTCCGAAAGATTGCGCCTCGATTCTGCAACTTGTTCCGTCGCTTCGTGCGCTGCCTCATAAGCTTTTCTGCTCGCAGCGTCCTTCTTTCGGCATTCACCATCAATGTCCGACACCTCCTGTGAAAGTTGCTTCTCTCGCAAAAGAAGTCCCGAGGCATCCTTCGCCTTCAAGTCCTGGAGTTCAGCCTGCGCGGCGTCGCGCTCGCGCTTCAACGTCTCAAAATCGCCGTTCGCGGCATTGATTTCCGAGACAACCTTTTCCCGCTCGGTTTCAAGGTCGCGCTCACGCGTCATCGCATCGGAGAACTTGATGTCGGCCCGCCGCCAGGCGGCGCAGACGATGTTTTCCCTGGTCCGCACCAGCGTATCGTGTCCTCGTTTCAGTTTGCGGAGGAATTCAAGCCGCGTTTCAAGGCGATCGAGCCGTTCGCGACTCTCGTCGATAGACCTGAGCCCGTCAACGAGTCCCGTGAACGTCTCGCGGTTCGGCTCCTCAAGAAGCTGTCGAAAGAGTTCGTTGAGGTTGCCCGCCTTGGACGCAATCTCACGGTACGCTTTACCCGTTGCGAGGATACGGCAGACGTTGCGGTATGTTTCGGCGTCGTCGAAGAATCGCTCCGCCACGGCATTGGCGTATTGTCCGATCTTCGCATAGTAGTTTCCGCCCGCAAGCTTCATGCGCTTGGCGAACTCGTCGCGGAATGTCGCTCGCGTTCGCCCGCCGTCCTCCACGGTCAGGGGAAGGTCCGCCACGGGAACGTCCGCCATGCCGCCCCAGCTGTCGTAGGCGACATCCATGTTCGTTGCCGATAGTCCGACGCAGATCGACACCGTGCGCCCCGATTCCGGCGAGGTGAGTTCAAGGGCGGCGTATGTGATGCCGCCGTCCTTGTTGAGCGGGCCTCCGGCTTCGACATTATAGCGCATCACGACGCCCTGCACCTTGCGCCCGCCGGCGTTCTTTGCGCCCGCTACGCGCGCGGCGGCGTTGAACTCGATGTCGCCGGCGGAAAGGACGTAGTGTATCGCGTCCAGAAGCGTCGTCTTCCCCGATCCGTTGTCGCCAAGGAGGAAGAGGTGCCCGCCGCCGGGCAAGTCCACGACGCCCGTGCCAAGGTTGTGGAAGTTGACGAAGCGGATTCTGGCAATCTTGAAGAAGTCTCTTTTCGTTGCCATTTTACGCCTCCCTCCCTTCAGCCGCCGCGCCCTGCGGCATGGAGCCGTCGGATAGGCTTGCCGCCAGGCGCTCGCCCTTGTACAGCCACATGGCGGGCAGACACTCGTAGATCGTGTCGTCGTCTTTCACGTCCTCGTCTCCTCGGGGTATTTCGCGCAAGAACCGGTACTTGTGGAGCGACGGCATGATGGCACGGACGGTCTTCCGCACCTGTTCGTCGGTGTAGAACGCCGTCCGTTCGGGAAACACTTCGCGGAAACGCCGGCATGCGAACTCGAGGAACGTGCCGAAGCGAAAGCGCAGATTCTCCTTCTCCTCCGTGGAGACGGACTGCTCCTGCAGCTGGCGCTCGAAGAATTCTAGGAGAAGCAGAAAGGCGACACATTCATCGCGGCGAGTGAAGTTGAACATGTCGCGGTTGACCTCCGTAACCTTCTCGTTGTACCAGGCTGGCTTGTAGAGACGCGCACACTTGGGATCGACAATGATGTCCCAACCGTAGAACTTTTTGAAGAAGCCCGCAAACGCCCGCTTGTACTTGGACAGGAACAGGAACAGCGAGAGGTCGTCGTCGCGGTAGAAATACGGCGCCTCCAGAAGAATGTTGAGTATCTTCTGCACCTTCTGCTCGTTCTGTCCGCTCTCGGACATGATCTCCTCGAGCCTTGACTCTTTCGAGTTCATCCCGCACCTCCCGATTTCGTCAATTCGAGCTCCTCAAACGACAGTCTGCGTCCGTCAAGGCGAATCTCCGCGGCGATTTCAGGACGAACTTCGCCCCTGACGCCAATCCTCGCCGCACGGACGCCGTGCCCGAGTATCGTGCTTCGGGCAAGCTCCACCACCTTGCGGAAATCCTCGTCGCCGGTGACGCCGCAGGATGACAGCAGGCATACCTCGCCAGGACGCGATGGCTTTATGCCGTGCGACACGAGCCACTTGTCCAGCTCATTGAGCCGAGCCTCGTCCATTGACGTCGCGCGCGGCGCATCCGGTGACTCGGAACGTGCCGTGACCCACGACTTTATGCGCTCTGGCTCGCCGTACTTCTGCAAATTCGGCTTGCGGAAATATGACTTCTCGCCAGGACGGACATGCATGTCTCCGACCATCGAGGCCGTCTGGAGGAAACCGCGCAGCCATGCGCTTGGGACTTCGCCTTCCGGCATCTCGGCGAACTCGGCTATACGCATGGAGATGTCCTCCAGACGGCGGTTGCGGCGCTCCAGTTCCCGAAGCCTCGCATTGAGCTTCTTCCAGACGTTACGCGCGGAATCGGATACACGGCGCATGAGTTCCTGAAGTTGTCCGCCGGCATCATAGAATCGCGCGAGTTCGTCCAATACGTCTTTGACGGCGCGAACCCTTCCGGGGGCAAAGTGCCGTAACTTTCCAATCTCCTCGCGAAACTTGCCCTCGCACCGGGCGAGGCGTTCGAGTTGTCGCGGCGCACGCAGTTTCCCGATCTCGGGGACCAGTTCCTGCCGGAGACGTCCGATTCGGTTCATGAACCTGTCGCGGAAGATGGCCAGTTCCTCGATGACCTCCCTGGCCTCGGAAATGTCGTACGCGGCGCGGACAAAGTCGTCAAGCCGCTTGTCGAGTTTCTGCAGGCTCATCGCCACGTCGTCCGTCAGGTCATCCGCACGCTGGATACCGTACATGACATCGCGCGCCGTGTCGGCATCCGGCTCGCCAGACTTCAACCGGCGCAGGATTTCCGCGAGCGCGGACTTGAGCGCGCCAAGCAGGTTGTCAGTGTCCGCCGCTCGTGGATTGAGGTCCTCCTCCCGTCGAGCGCGTAACCACTCCACGAACGACGCCGCATCGTCGCAGATGCGGAAGCGGAATTTCTGCCGCCTGTTGTCGCGGTATCCCCGTACCCGCATCTTCTCGATACGGCGACCTACAAGCTTCCATTCCTCGAGCTGCTTGAGATCTGCGTTGAATTCTTCGATTTGGCGCGGATTTTGAGACTCGCCTAAAACAACCTCGCGTAGGTCCTCGTACAGCGGTTCGAATTCATGTCGGGAACGGAAATCTGCAAGCGCGGAGAGAATCGCGACATGGAACACGGCATTGTCGCTAGTCAGTATGCTGCCGACGGCAAGCGTACGACGTGCAATCAGTTCTGCTGCGCGTTCTTGCGCCTCTGAGCGCACTCTCGCCGGGCTCGCAGCATACGTCCCAGCTGAGAACAGGTCATCAGCGGGAAGTTGCTCGTGATCGAATGGAGAATGGGTGTCCATGTCTTTATGGCTTCAACGCCCCGATGGGGCAGACGATGATGCCGTCGTCGGGTCGCGTGTAGGCGCAGTCGCCGACGGCGGTCAGTACCATCAGGAACGACGGTTTCGCCATTTTCGTCGTATCGAGGCGTGAAGCGAGCTTCTTGAGCGTCTCCGCCCCATGCTCGATCAACGGCGCGCCGCCAAGCTTGATCTCGACAAGTCCGTACCGTCCGTCGCGCAACGACACGGCGGCGTCGCACTCCAGTCCGCTCGCATCATGGTAGTGGCGGACGTCGCCCAGATGCGCGTCCGCGTAAACGCGAAGGTCGCGGACCGCCATTGTTTCAAACAGGTATCCAAAGGTCTTCAAGTCCTCCATCAGGCCCTTCGGCCCTATGCGCAACGCGGCGGTCGCGATGGAAGGATCGGCGAAATAGCGGGTGTCCGATGTCCTGACGGGCGTCTTGCTGCGGAGATTGGGACACCAAGCCGGCATGTCCTCAACGGCGAAGATTCGCTTAAGCGCATTAAGATAAGAATACACCGTGTCGTTGTCAAAGGAGCTCGTCTCGTTTGACGCAAGGTCCGCGTTGATGACCGCTGCCGTGGCCTGAGTGCCCTGGAGCCGCGCATACGAGCGCATCAGGCGACGGGCGCGGTCTTCGTTGCGCGATACGCCGTCAACCTTGGAGATGTCGCGCTTGACAACGGCGTCTAGATAGTCAAACGCCGGATCGAGGGATTCTTCTCCCGCCAACTCGCATGCGACCGGCCACCCGCCGCGACAAATTGCCTTGGCGATTTCCGGAAGCTGCGAGACGGCTGGATGTGCGCCAGTGCAGTCCATGCCGTCGAAGAGCGCGCCAAGCGACACCTCTCCCGATGACTCGCCAGATTCGTAGAGGGACATCGTGTGCATTTTCACCCAAGCGAATCGCCCTGTTCCGCTGTGCTTCATTTCGTCTTCGTTAGCAGGGACGGCAGAACCGGTCAGCAGGAACAACCCACGTTTATCGGAATGATCCACCTTGTAGCGAATCGCGTCCCAGAGAATCGGCGTAATCTGCCATTCGTCGATAAGCCTTGGCGATTTGCCGTCCAAGACTTCGGACGGACGGATTCGCGCCATCAGTAGATTATGATCGCGCTTCTCAGGTTCATCCATGTAAATAATGCTCTTGGCCAACTGCTCGCAGGTAGTGGTCTTGCCACACCACTTTATCCCTTCAAGAAGTATGGCTCCGGCGGTTTTGAAACGCCGCTCCAGCACGGAGTCCAATATGCGCTTTTTATAGCCGTTCATGGCGTATATTGTATCATATTTCTATTGGTCGGCGCAACCGTTCGGTTAGTTGCTGACTTTTCGTTCGGTTAGTTGTGATGTTTTCGTTCGGTTTGTTGCGGTGTTTTTCAGTGTCATGAATACAGCGCTTTGCCGGCGGAGAAGGCGTTTGCCAGGACAGTAATCCCGCCCCATGCGGCGTTCATCACGTCGGGCGTCCCGTCCTCGCCATAGGTGGCAATCATCAGGACGGGCATCGGGAACATCCTGTTCTTTTTTCCAAGGTTCTTTTTCATTGCCTTACTCCTCAATTAGTTCAAACCGTTTCATTGTTTTGCCGTCGCGCTCGATTGACTCGAAGAACATCTTCGCCGGGCGCACCCAAAGTCCGCCGTCGCCGTACAGCGCGCGGTAGATGGCCATCTCCTCCAGAGTCTCGGAGTCCTTTGCGAATCCCTCGAGACGATAGCGGTTCCCCTTGAAATGCCGGAACTCGTGTCCGATCAGTAATTCTTTGTCATCCATTTCCTCATCCTGTTGGACCTTTAGTTTGTGTCAATCTCTTGACCACAATGAACACACAGAATTGACTGGTGGCGCTCTATTCGCTTGGTGCAGTTTCGGCCTGCTGCGTCGCGTCCTGTCCATTTTGACATGAAAGATTTTCCGCAATGCGGGCAACAAGAATAGCTATGTGTCTTCAAGCCCGCGAATGCCAGGTAGAGTCCGGCAATCGAAGGAGCAAAGCTGGAACCGGTTCCCCATAAAAAGATATTTACAATAGCCAAAGTAATTAGCACTATCGCCCAAGCCACCTGGTAGTGGCGCCATTTCCTGAACTTCTCGAAATCTGTTTTCATATTCCTATTTTCCTGTTTCTTGCGTCATTTCATGCTCGCGAATCCATGCGAGGAGTTTGTCGTAGTCCATTGAGCCGTCGGCGAGCGACAGCCCTCAGCCGAGCTGGCGCGAGATCCAGGCCATAAGAAAGTCGACGATGCGAGACTGGCGTACAGGCGGAATTTCCGTTCCCTTCGGGACCTTCCACCACTTTTCGAGGCAGCTGCGGCAGCAGCAGGCGCAGGCGTGCTGCGCCTTGAAGGCGGGGTGTCCGCGCATCGGCGTCTGCCTGCCGTCGTTCGGCGGATTGGCAGGCGCGAGCCGCGTCCGCACAAAATCCTCGGCATGGCGGCGGATTGTCTCCAGACCCTTGTCGGCGATGTACTTCCTGTCCGATTCCGAAAGGCGGAACCGGCTCCTGAACTTTGACTTTGCAAGCTTCTGGAACGCCGCATCTGTTGTCATGGTCTGTCAATCGTATCTTTTGCTAAGATGCCTTGTGTCCGCCAACCTGGGCAAGCCGCCGCAGCGACTGTTCTGAGATTTCCCGATAGACGGGCGACGGATGCCCCTCGTCGGAAAGTTCCGCTGCGACATCGTCTTCATTTCACGGTAAAGCCTATCATTTTCTGTCCCGCTCGTCAACCCGAACGGGGCGGTTTATGTGTAGCCGCGAAGGTCGAAGATTGCGCGGTCGGCGCATCCGGAATTGTGCTATAATACTTTTTGTTTCCGTGGATTGCGACTATGGCAGAGATTGACATAAAGGCAGCGTTGGCGGACATAGAGTCCACATCGGATCTTCTTGAGCGTGCGCTCAAGTTGTCGGGGCTCATTACCACCTTGTTCCAGCGGCATGGGTTCCCTCTTGTCGTAGTTGGTGGAAGCGCCGTCGAGTTCTACACCGAAGGCGGCTACATGTCAGGCGACATAGATTTCTGCCGAAAGACCCTGGCCGCGATTCCTCCCCGCCTGATGCAGGAGATCATCGCCGAACTTGGCGGAAAGGGAGTGGCGCGAAGCTGGGAGGTGTGCGATAGTGCAGGCGCGAAGCGACGCCGAAAGGTTGCTGTTCGCGTCGCGGCTGTTGCCCGGCGATGCTGTGGAGAGGCTTCGGAGGTAATTGCAAAACCCTCACGCGTGCGGACGCGACGGGGCGTTGGCCCGTGTTCGGTTCGGTCTACAGCCTTGACGGGACGAAAGACCTTTGCTATCCTGTAAAAAGTCAATCGGGGTCGTGGGAGGTGCGCGGCCGGTGGAAGGCATCTCTTGAAATCGAGGGCGACGAATGAGCGGAAAGACAAGTTGGTTCTGGGCGATTCTGGGCGCGGTGTGCATCTGCGCGGGCGCGGAGTTGACGTTCACGGGCACGGGCAGCTACTTGACCCCTTCGTCCTGGCCGGGCGGTGCGCTGCCGGGCGCGGGCGACACGGTGCTGGTGGCGCCGGGCGCGACGCTCACGCTCGACGGCACGCCGGCGCAGCCGCAGACGGTTGCGGAACTGGCGGTTGCGCGTGACAATACGGGGCTTGCGGCGGCGACGTTCAATCTGTCCGGCACCGCGCTGAACGCGGATGCCGTCACGGTCGGCAGCCGCGGCACGGTGCGCGTGGGCGGCGGCGGCCGGTTGAACGTGCGGCGTCTGGCCAAACAGCGGATTTCGGGCTCCTACGTGTTTGACGGCGCGACGTTGGGCGTACGGGGCTCGGGCGGGACGCTCGCGAGCTATTTCGACTTCGTCGACGAGGTTGAAATCGGCGAGGGGGGATTGACCTTCGATACGGGCGACAACACGGTCTATGCGGGCTATATTCCCGTGGCGCCGGATACGACGGCGGCGATTGCGAAGAAGGGCGCGGGCACGCTCGGCCTGCAGCGTCTGCCCGCGACGCCGACGTTCAACGTCGACGAGGGAACGCTCGTGCTGGGAGGCGGGAAGCCCGACCGGGAACGCAACCTCGCGCATCGCTGGAATTTCAGCGGTTCGCTGGTCGATTTGGCCGGCGGCTACAACAGCGGGGCGTACTACCGTGCGGCGGGGGCGATGCCCACCGGCGCGGAGGCAATGCCCGTGCGGACGGATTCGGCCGGCGATGTGACCTTTGAAGACGGGCAGCGCATCCGTCTCGGCGGCGGCGAGGGGGCGACGATGATCGGTCTCGGCGAAAGCCTGCTGCCCGACGAAGGCGCGACGACGATCGAACTGTGGGCGACGGTCTACAGCCACACTCCGGGCGAGCGGCTGTTCAGCATCGGATCGAGCCAGTCCAGCGGCCTCGTCTTCACCTTGTCCACGGGCGGCGACGCGGGCGACGAGTCGTCCCTCAGCCTGCTGGGCGCGACGGGCGACGAGACGGGGCCGGGCCGGTTCGAGACGGGCGTCGAATACTACATCGCGGTCGTAATCACGCCGGCGCCGGGGGGCGGCTCGGTGGTGAACGTCTTTACGCGCAACGCGCGGACGCGCGAACGGGTGGGCGCGCATTCGGTGAAGACCGCCTGGACGGTTGCATCCCTCGGCGCGGAAGCGCGCGCCTGGCTCGGCTGGTCGTGGTGGAACAACGCCGTGCCGAACGTGGCGTTCGACGAGATGCGCGTGTGGAACACGGCGATTACGGAGGCGGATGCCGACCGCCACGTGCGGATGGGGCCGGACCGTCTGCCGGGCGACGAAGACGAGTCGATCGACGACAACGTCTACCCCGATCATCCGTCCGCCGAGCTCCGCCATCAGAACTTCCTGACGCATCGCTGGGGGTTCAACGGCGACTGGACGGACTCCGTCGGCGGCCGCACGGCGACGAAGCGCGGCACGTGGGACTTCACGCCGGACGCGCGTCAGGTCCAGACGCTGGCCGGCGGCAAGAACCAGGATTTCATCGAACTCGGCGCCAACCTCCTGCCGACGACGGGTCCGGTGACGCTCGAGATGTGGCTGACGCTGCATGGGCGCCAGACGTGGGAGAAATGCCTTTCCGCCGGTGCGAAGAAGGAAGACAGCCTTCTCTTTACCTTGACGTCGGGCAACGATCCCAACGAGGAAAAGGCGTCGTCTCTCTACGTCATGGGCAGCGGGGCGAATTGCGAAAACAAGTTGGGTTCGGGCCTCTGTCCGCTGAACGTCGAATGCTATCTGGCCATTACGATCGTTCCCGTTGGCGGCAATACGCATGTGATCGCCCGCCTGTGGAACACGGAGACGAAGGAGATGATCGGCTCGGTGACGTACGTGTCGACCTGGTCGGTTGCGAAAATGACGCAGACCTATGCGAACCTCAACTGCTCGACGTTCTGGGAGGATCCGGATCCGCAGGCGTCGTACAACGAGGTCCGTGTGTGGAACGTCGGCTTCGGCGAGCGCCAGCAGCGGAACAACCTCGAGCTGGGGCCGGACGAAGTGCCGCTGCTCGACACGTCCGCGGTCGTCGACGTGCCGGTGGATCTTTCGGTGGCGGAAGGCGCCGCGGTCGATCTCATGGGCACGACGCTCGCGCTGCACGGCCTCGCGGGCGCCGGCACGGTGCGCAACGGCAACCTTGAGATTTCGGGGGTGCTTTCGCCCGGCGGCGACGGCGCCGTCGGCACGCTCACGCTCGACGCCGGCGTCAAGGTGAACGGCACGATCCGTCTCAATGCGGGCGACATGATCGTCTGTTCGGGCTCGTTCGACCTGCGGGAGGCGCGGATCGAAATCCTGGACCGCCAAAACCTCAAGGGGCTCACGACCTTCATGACGTCGGCGGCGAAGGGCCTGCTGGGACCCGCGAAGGAGGACAATCTGAAGGGGTCGGCCATGAAACTGGTCGTAACGGAGGACCGCGCGTTCATCATGACGTCGCCCCTGGTGATCCTCCTGCAATAGCGGAGGCAGAGGGCGGGCGCGGTTTTCCGCACGGCGGGACGTTGGACGGCGCCCCGCATTTTTTTTCAATTCCGCCCTTGCCTTTCCCCAGCTGCTTTTGATATAATGGATGAGCTTGTCAAAAAAAGCCACTTTAGCTCAGTTGGTAGAGCACATCCTTGGTAAGGATGAGGTCGGCGGTTCAATTCCGCTAGGTGGCTCCAATTGGCGACAAATCGAAGGAAACAACTCACAGGAGCTCAAAATGGCTAAGGAAACATTCGACCGCGGCGGCAAGCCGCACGTGAACGTCGGCACGATCGGCCACGTCGACCACGGCAAGACCACCCTCACGGCCGCCATCACGCACGTGCAGGCGCTCAAGGGCCTCTGCAGCGAGATCAAGTACGACCAGGTCGCGAAGGCCTCCGAGTCGGCCGGTCGTCGTGATGCGACCAAGATTCTTACGATCGCCTCCTCGCACGTCGAGTACGCGACCGAAAACCGCCACTATGCGCACGTTGACTGCCCCGGCCACGCCGACTACGTGAAGAACATGATCACGGGCGCGGCGCAGATGGACGGCGCGATTCTCGTCGTCTCCGCCGTTGACGGCGCGATGCCGCAGACGCGCGAGCACGTGCTTCTCGCCCGCCAGGTGGGCGTGCCGAAGATCGTCGTGTTCCTCAACAAGTGCGATCTCGTCGACGACGCCGAGATGCTCGACCTCGTCGAAATGGAAGTGCGCGACCTGCTCAGCAAGTACGATTACGACGGCGACAACGCCCCGATCATCCGCGGTGCGGCCTATCCGGCCACGCAGGCCGCTTCGCTCGACGACACCGTCAAGTATGCGACGGGCGAGGAGAAGAAGAGCTGCGAGTGCATCACGGAGCTCCTCAACGCGCTCGACACCTACATTCCGGAACCCCAGCGCGAGCTCGACAAGCCGTTCCTCATGCCGATCGAAGACATCTTCTCGATCGAAGGCCGTGGTACGGTGGTGACGGGCCGCGTCGAGCGTGGCGTGATCAAGGTCGGTGAAGAAGTCGAAATCGTCGGCATCCGTCCGACGGCGAAGACGGCTGTCACGGGCGTTGAAATGTTCCGCAAGCTCCTCGACCAGGGTCAGGCCGGCGACAACATCGGCACGCTCCTCCGCGGTACGAAGAAGGAAGAGGTGCAGCGCGGCCAGGTGCTCGCGAAGCCGGGCACCATCACGCCGCACACCGAGTTCAACGGTCAGGTCTACGTCCTCACGAAGGATGAAGGCGGCCGCCACACGGCGTTCATGAAGGGCTATCGTCCGCAGTTCTACATCCGCACGACGGACGTGACGGGCGACATCGGCCTGCCG
>CADCPA010000053.1 GCA_902803135.1 uncultured bacterium | reverse complement strand
GCCAGTACTATCTGCGCAACGGCCGCATCGAACCGTTCGGTTCGCTCTCGCGCCTGAAACAGCAGGTGAACAGGGGCGAACCCAAGTTCGCCGTCATCAACGGACAGAAGGTCGACATCAACAAGACGCGCAAGGACCACCGCACGATCATGGACGCCATGATCAAGCTCTACGCCCAGTACAAGGAAACCGTCGAAAAGCAGTCGATGGGTTTCCGCATGAGCGCGTGGGACCAGAAGCTCCTCAAGTACGGCGCGATGTTCGAGGAGAAGATGATGGACCTCTCCGTGAACATCGACCTGATCGACGCCCTCGACCTCGGCTGGAAGATACTCGCCGACTGCTTCGACAAGGACGAAGTCGGCATTCCGTCCAAGTACACGGAAGAGTTCTGGCCCCGGTGAGGCGCAGATCACGCTCCGCCGTCTCCTCGCATCGCACAAAAAAAGAGCCCGATCGAAGATCGGGCTCTTTCCTATCGCGCTTGCGCGCTTCTGGCTACCAACGGGTGTCGCCACGGTCGCCGCGATCGCGGCGGCCACCACCGAAACCACCGCGGGGACGGTCCGTACGCGGCTTGGGCTGCGACTCGTTCACACGAACCGGACGGCCGTCGATGGGCTGACCGTTGAGGGCGTCGATTGCCGCCTGTGCCTGAGCGCGGTCAGGCATTTCGACAAAGCCGAAACCCTTGGAACGGCCCGTCATGCGATCCGTCACCACGCGCGCGGAGGTAACATCGCCGTACGCCGCAAACGCGGCCTTGAGTCCATCGTCAGTCGTCGCGTAAGCGAGGTTACCAACATAGATATCCATTATCTGCATCCTTTTGAACAATTCAACAAAACCGCCCCCGGCACACGCCTGGTAGCGGGTTGATGCCATAAGTTTACACTTCTTTCCCCATCCCGTCAAGTGGGTACACGAGAATCTTCGCTTTTTTGTTTCACTTCCGTCCACAGCCCCCTTGACGCCGAAACGCCCCAAGCCGGCACATGGCCGGATTCTCAGAGACCGAGACGCGCGCGGGCCGCCGCGAACGGGGCCGAAAGGTCGATCTTCTTCGCGCCGAGCGCGGCGCAGAATTCGGCGAAGCGGCGGAACTTGTTCGGACCCGGATTGAGGTTGTCGAGCACGCGCACGTCGGCCGTGCCGAACGTGCAGGCTTCGGACAGCATGCCCGTCGACTCCGCGGTCACATAAAGGACGCGGGCGAGCGAGACGAACGCCGGAATCGGATTGAAGCGGTCCTTCGAATAGAGCAGCTTGTAGTCGAACGGAAACGAGTCGACGACGGCTTCGACATCCGCCGGCGTGCGGCGCGACGTCGTGACCCATTTCTCGAGGTCGGGATGCGCGGCGAAGATCTGCGTCAGCTCCGTGCGCATCCAGCCGGCCGTCATCGTCGAACACTTGTTGGGTCCGCCCACGATCACGCCGAGCGCGGGGCGTCCGCTGTCGGGATGCCTCGCGCGGAAAGCCTCCGTTCCCTTCGCATAGAAGGCGGCGTCGTTCGCGACGAGGTTCGCGGGGATCTCGATTACGTTCGGCGCGGCCGGCGCACGGTCGAACGCCGGCGCGAGGATGCAGTCGAAGGTCGAGATGCGGTAGCCGCGCGGATACAGGACGACGCCGCACTTCACGCCGAGGCGGCGCGCAAGCGTCTTCGCGGCGTAGAACGTGCCGGAACCCGTGCCGAGCACGGCGGCGTAGCCGGTGCGCGCGCAGAGTGCGGACATCGTCGTGTCCTTTGCGGCGAGCAGACCGAGGCAGCCGAGGCCGAGATTGTCGAAGAGGTAGGAGAATGCCTTGCAGACCGCGCCCTTGAAATGGACTTCGACCAGGTCGAAGTCGCAGTCCAGCGCACGCGCGAAAGCCTTCGACTGGTTCTCATGCCCGGCCTTGCCGTCCGTCAGGATCAACACCCTCTTCGACATCTTGTTCCAACCTTCTTGTGAAATCGGCTACGCCTTGTCGCCCTTGAGCAGATCCTTGACGGCCTTGCGCATCTGGCGCTTGGCGAGCGCCATGCCGCCCTTTACCGTGCAGCCGGCGGCGCGGACATGTCCGCCGCCGCCGAAACGCGTCGCCAGAACGGTCGCGTCCCACGGGGCACGCGTGCGGATCGACACGCGCGTCTCGTGCGTGCGATCGGGAATCTGGTAGAAGAACAAGGCGATTTCGTTGCGGGCGACCTGGCGCGGAATCTCGATGACGTCCTCCGCCTCGGCCTTCGTGCCGCGCACTTCGCGGAAGTCGTCGCGCGTCAGCGTGACCTCGGCGACCTTGCGGTTCTTCCAGATGTGGAGCGAGCGCCAGGCGCGGCGTTTGAGTTCGACCGCCTTCGTGTTGAAGGAGCAGTAGAGAATGTCGTTGATGTAGGCCGTACGCACGCCGTACTTCAGCAGATCGCCGGCTGCGCGGAGCGTCTGCAGCTTCGTCGAATCGTAGGCGAAGCGACCGGAATCCGTGACGATCGCGACCCACAGGGCCTCGGCGACGACGCGGTCCAGCGGCCAGGCCATCCACTTGGCGAAGCGCCAGACGAGCTCGCCGGCCGAGGAGGCCGTCGGGTCGATGATCGAGACCGTACCGGTTTCCTGGCTCGTCGCGTGATGGTCGATCGTGAGCGTCGGCAGCTTTTCGGCAAACGGACGCACCTCGGGCGGCAGGCGCGAAGGAGCCGCGGCGTCGACGTATACAAACAAATCGAACCGCCGGCGCTTGAGCTTGCGCGGCGGAATCAGTTCATCCGCCCCTTCGAGGAAGCCGGGCTTCCCGAGCGCGTGCGGATCGGCCGTCGCGCAGGCGTCGTGTCCCGCCGCGCGCAGCAGGCGCGCGAGGGCGATCATCGAACCGAGCGAATCCCCGTCGGGACTCAGATGCCCGGAAATGAGGATTCGCTTGGGTTGTTCCAGCAACGCCCTCGCGGCGGCAAAACGGCTACGGATCTCAGCTCTCTCCATGGACCCGTTCCTTACAGCGCGCCCGTGGCGAGCGAACCGAACGTCGTGATCGGCGTCGTGTCGCGATAGTTGTCCACGATCTGGCGCACATCCTTGATGAGGGCGCTGATCTCGTCGTACATGTCGCTCTCGGTCGTCAGCTTGCCCAACGTGCCTTCGCCCTTCTCCATGCGGGCGGCGACCTTCTTGAGGTTCTCGACGAGTTCAGACGCGTCGTCCGCCAGCTTCGTGTCGTTGAACGCGCGGCCGAGCAGGCCCTCGCCCGCCTTGAGCTTGTCCGTCGTCACACGGATGCTGGCGACCGAATTCGTGAGATCGGCCCACACGGCGTCGTCCTTCGAGAGGAGACGGCCCAGGGTGCCTTCGCCCTTCTCCAGACGGTCGGAGATGTCGGCGGCGTTCGCCATCGCCTTCTTGAGATCGTCGTAGAGCGTATCTTCCTTCGACATGAGCTTGCCCAGCGTGCCCTCGCCCTTCGCCAGGCGCTCGGTGATTTCCGCCGTGTTGTCGAAAGTCTTCTGCGCGCCGGCGAGCGCGGTCTTCACGTCCGACACCGCCCCCTTGACGTCGTCGTACAGCGTATCGTCCTTCGCGAGCATCTTGCCCACCATGCCCTCGCCCTGTTCGACGCGCGCGACGATCTTGTTCACGTTCTCGGCCGTCGCCTCGAAGTTGGAGACGATGTTCTTGACGGAACCCGCGTCCGTGACCTCCTTGAGGCTGCGGGCGATTTCGCCGAGGTCGCGAATCCAGTCGACCGGCGGCGTGCCCTTGAAGACCGTCGTCTCGAGCGGCTTGATTTCGCCCGTGCCCTCTTCCATGAGCAGGTAGTTGCCGCCGAGCAGCGAGATGGACGCGACGCTGATGTAGGCGGTCTCGCGCAGGATGACGTCGCGGTCGATGCGTACCTGCACGACCGTATTGGACTCTCCCAGCGAGATGCGCTCGACGATGCCGACCTTCATGCCGCGGTAGACCACGCTGTCACGGTCCTTGAGGCCGCCCACGTCCGTAAACGTGATCGTCGCCGTCGTGCGTTTGTTCCCCGAGAGGAGGTCGACGCCCGAGATGACGATCGTGAAGTAGACGAGGAGCGCGATGACGGCCACCATGAAGACGCCGACAATGAACTCCGAGAAGACATCCTTGTTCTTTCTGCTCATAGTTGATTCTCCAGCAAATCGGGGGTGATGAACTGCGCCGCGAGGAACTCCTTCACTTCGGGGCGCTGCGAGTTCATGAATTCGACAGGGGTCGCCAGCTCGATGACGCGACCGTTCTTCAGCATGAGCAGACGGTCCGCAAACAGAAGCGCGCCCTGCAGGTCGTGCGTGACGACGATGGACGTGATGCCGCGCTCGCGGTTGAGACGGCGGATGAGACGGTTGATCGTGACGGAGGTCACGGGGTCGAGTCCCGACGTCGGCTCGTCGTAGAGGATGATGTCCGACTGCCGCACGATCGCGCGGGCGAGGCCGGCTCGCTTCTGCATGCCGCCGGAGATCTCGGCGGGATAGCGGTCCGCCGCCTCCAGCAGCTCGACGGCGTCGAGCGCCTTCACGACGCGCGATTCGATCTCGGCATCCGACAGGTTCGTCCGCTCGCGCAGCGGCAGGGCGACGTTCTCCGCCACCGTGAGCCAACCCAGCAGGGCGCCGCCCTGAAAGAGGTAGCCGAAGCGTTCACGCACCGCCTCGAGCGTGCGGCCCGTCGCGGCGGAAATCTCGATGTCGTCGAGCCAGACGTGTCCGCTCGTCGGCGTCAGCAGGCGCACGAGGTGCTTGAGCGTGACGGACTTGCCCGTTCCGGACGGACCGACAATGGCGAGCACTTCGCCCTTGGCGACCTCGAACGACACGCCGTCGAGCACGGCGCGTCCCTCGAACTTCTTCACCACGTTTTCGAATCGGATCATAGACTGAACTCGAAATAGAACGCCCGGGTGATCATGTACCCGAACATGAGGATGAGGAGGAACGAGACGATCACGCAGCGCTGCGTCGCCCGGCCGACGCCCACGGCGCCCAGGCGCGTGGCGAAGCCTTCATGGCAGCTGACCGCACCGATCACGACGCCAAACACCGTCGCCTTCAGGAGGCCGACGAACAGATCCTTCTCCACGGCGAAGCTGATGGCGCTCGACATGTACTGCGCGAAAGCGACGTTCAACTGCGTGTAGCCCACGAGACCGCCGCCCATCACGCCCAGCACGCACGCGTAGAAGGACAGCAGCGGCGACATCACGAGCAGCGCGCCGATGCGCGGCGCCACGAGGAAGCGCACGGGCGAAATCGACATGATCTCGAGCGCCGCCACCTCGTCGTTCACCGTCATCGTGCCGAGTTCCGCGGCCATGGCGGAACCCACGCAGGCGGACAGGCAGATGCCCGTCACGAATGGTGCCATTTCGCGGATCAACGTGAGCATCACCGCCGCGCCGAGGTAGGCTTCCTGGTTGAAGCGCGCGAGGATGAGGCCGACCTGCAGACCGAGAATCATGCCCGTGAAGATGCCGACGACGGAGATGACCGGCAACGTGCGGATGCCGGTCACGTAGAGCTGCTCGACAAAAGCCGCGCGGCCGTCGCGGTTGATGAACATGCCCGGCAGGCAGGCCAGCGATTCAACCGTCAGCCGCACCGTGCCGCCGACGCGCGTGAAGTAGTCGACCACCCGCCGGCGCAGCGCCTCCAGGCGCCCCTTCGGCGCATCTTCGTAGAGAGGTTCTCGCGTGATTCGCATAGACAAGACACTCCGGCCGCCGGCGAGCCTTTACTTCGTTCCCTTCAGATCGCGGGCGATCATCTCGGCGAACGGCTTGAGCTTCGCGCTGTCGCCGGCAATCGCCGCAATCGCCGCGAGGTCCTTCTCGCAGGCACACCAGCGCAGCTGGTCGAGGAAGAACTGCTTGACGCTCTCGTCCTTCGCCGCCTGGCCGGCCTTCAGCAGGGCGCCGACCCAGAGGCGGCGGTCGGCCGCCGCGGCGCCGGGCGCCATCACGAACTGGGTCGCAGCCGCCAGCTGATGGGCCTTGAGCGGATCGGTGTAGTAGGCCGGCTGCACGGCGGCACAGAGCGCGTCGGCCTTCTTCGCGTCCGTCACCAGCGCCTTGAGCGCGACGGGCGCCACGGCGGCCGCGAGTTCGGCTGCGTGCCGCTTCTGCCAGTCGACGGCGGAGGGCGCCCCCTTCACGGCTTCGTCGCTCGGACGGATGTCCATGATTTCGGTGTCCTTCGCGAGAACCGCGCAGGCAACCAGGGCGAAACAGGCAAATACGATCTTCTTCATGGAAAGCTCCTTCAACCTTTGTTGGATTTCAGGCAGACGATTTCTGACAGCGGCGCTCAACCGTACATTTCCGTGTGCCACGGCGTGCGCAGCGACTGGTAGAGGAAGCGGTCGGCCGCCGGATCGTCGACGGCCTTGAGCGCGACGGGGTCGAACTTGAAGCCGCGGCCGAGCCGTTCGGCGACGATGGCGAGGTTGAACATCGTGCAGGAACGGAAGCCGTTCGACTCGTTGAGCGCGAACGTCTTGCGGTTCTTGCAGGAGTCGATGAAGTCCGTCTGCTGCTTGGCGGGCTTGGGGAGGTCCGCCAGCGTCTGGAGAACCTTCTCCTCGGGCCACCAGCCGTTCGCGTCCTTGAGGCGGAGCGTCTTGCCGTTCGGCGCCTTGGGGTACACGCAGAGTCCGTTCGCGCCGCGGAGGAGCGGCTGATCCCTCAGCGTCTCGTCGCCATCGAGCACGACCGTCGTGCCGTCGTCGTACGTGAGCGTGATGCGGTCGAAGCGGCCCACCACGTCGGGATGCTGCTTCGGGCCCACATAGTCGACCTTGACCGGACTCGTCTCGTCCTTGCACAGCAAATACTGTACCGGGTCGAGATAGTGCTGGGCCATGTCGCCGAGGCCGCCGCCGTCGTAGTCCCAATAGCCGCGGAACGTCCCGTGCGTGCGATGCGCGTTGTAGGGTTTCCACGGCGCCGGGCCCAGCCACATGTCCCAGTCGAACGTCGACGGACACGCCTCGGGGAGAAGGTTGACCTTCCCGGACCAGTAGAACTTCCAGGTGAAGCCCTGGCCTGCGCCGAAGGTGCACTGGATCGGGCCCTTGCCCAGCAGACCGTTCTCGACGATCTGGCGGATCGGCTCGACCGTCGTGCCGAAGCCGTAGAACGTATCCTGGAAGCGGAACCACGTGTTGAGGCGGAACATGCGCTTCTTGGCCTTCACGACCTCCATCACGCGCTTGCCTTCGCCCACCGTGCGGGTCATC
>CADCPA010000052.1 GCA_902803135.1 uncultured bacterium | reverse complement strand
GGGATTCACCGGGCCGGTCCGCGAATTCAACCAGAACTTCCTCGCCCTGCCTTCGCTGCCATCCAAGATCGTCGCCGGCGCGTGCAGCGTCCCCGAGGTGACCGTGCGCGCCATCGACTGCACGAAGCAGGGGAAGGGCACCTACTACTTCGTGGTCCACACGGGCAAGACGGCGAAGACAAATGTGAAGATCAAATTGCCCAAAGGCGAAGAAAAGGTGCGTTTTGTCGTCGCCGGCACGGCGCAAACCCTTTCGGGCGGCGTGCTGACGATCAAAAAGCTCGCCCCCTGGCAGCTCCTGACGCTTCAGTGCGAATGAGGGGAATTTCGTGGTCTGAATCACCGTCCCGTTTCTGAACCTTTTCGGCTTTCCGCGCGTTAAACCAGATATGAACAAGAGAACGACTTCCTTTGTCCAGATGGCCTGGGGCCTGCTGTTTGCGACGTGTGCGGGCCTTGCGTTCGCGCAGGACCCGACGCGTCCGACCGAAAAGATGGCGGACCAGCTCAAGGCGCGCGCGACGGATTCGAGCGCCCTCCGTCTTCAGGCGCTCGTCGTGGGCGCGGCGGACGACGGCGTGGCGCTGATCGGTGCGCCGGGGCTCGATCTGGCGCCGGTGCGCCCGGGCGCGACGTTCGCGCCGCATGTGGACGGACTCGATGTCACGGTCAAAGTGCGCGCGATTACGATGAAGGGCGTCGAAATCGAAACGACCGCCGGCTCGGAGCCGCTCTTCCTGCCCGGTTCGTACCAGGCGCTCGCGGCGCCTGCGAATCCGCCGCCGGAACTGCTCCGCTACCTTGAGGCGACGGAGGTGCCGCTCGAGAAGCTGCTGCGCCTCATCTCCGACCAGACAGGCGTGAACATCTCCGCGAGCGAGAAGGCCGCGAAGAACAAGACGGTCTCCATCTTCCTGCGCAACGTCTCGGCCGCGACGGCGGTCGAGGAGCTCTGCCGCACGACCGGGCTCTGGTTCCGCCGCGAGCCGGAATCCAATGTCATCCGCGTGACGACGATGGACGAATATACGGAGAACCTCAGCTCGTTCCGCGAGGAGAAGACCGAGACGTTCACGCTGCTTTACCCGAACGTCGTCGAGGCCGCGGGCGTCATCTACGGACTCTACCCCGACCGCACGCTCCTCTCGATCGGCGAACAGGACATCGAGGAGGACGTCGAGAACGACCTCTCGCGCCGTCTGCGCCGCTTCCAGATGATGGCGGAGAACGGCGGCTCGTCCTTCCTCAAGATGGAGGCCCCGGATGCGACGGGTTCGGGCGGACGCACCGGTGCGGGCGACTTTTCGTTCACGCGCGGCGGCATGCAGGGGCGCCGTTCGCAGTGGGAATGGCTCCGTCGTTCCTCCCGCCTCACGGGCCTTTCCGCCAACGAGGCGAAAAAGATCGACCAGGCGATGGCCGCGGGCAACACGAACCTCTACGAGAACGTCTACGACAAGGCCGCGCCCCAGGCGGCGAACATCTTCGTGACGCTCAGCCGCCGCAACAACCTGCTCATTGTGCGCACGAGCGACGCCCAGGCGATGGACGCCATCCGCGACCTCGTCAAGCGCATCGACGTGCCGACACCGATGGTCCTGCTTGAGATGAAGATTCTCGAGCTCGACATCGACGACAACTACAATGCGACGTTCCAGTATGCGTTCAACACGCATGGGACGCACAAGTGGGGCAACCATGCGGGCCACGACAACCTGGCGCGCGGGGCGGATGGCGACGGTGTCGCCTCGCTGGTGAGTCCGCTCCAGGGGCTCGTCGACCCTGCGGCGGCGAATCCCGTCACGGCGAGCACGATGACGTTCGCGATGCTGAGCGATTCGCTCAACGCCCAGCTCGAACTCATGGCGCAGGACGGCAAGGTGCGCACGCTCGCGACGCCCGTGCTGCTGACGGCGAACAACGAAGTCTCGCAGATCTTCAGCGGCGCCCAGTACCCGATCGTGAAGGGCGTCACGGCGGGCGAGACGACGACGACCGAGGCCGGCTTCGACCGCCGCGACGCGACGGTCAATCTCGAGTGGGTCGACATCGGCACGATGCTGCTCGTCACGCCGAGCATCAATGCGGACAAGTCCGTCACCCTGCACCTCGTGCAGGAGAACTCCGAGATTCCGCCCGAGCAGGTGCGCGTGCCGTTGGACGGCGGCCGCATCAGCGACACGACGCCGATCGACATTGTCGAGTCGCGTTCGCTGACGGGCACGTTCGTCGCGAAAGACGGCATGGCCGTCATGGCGGGCGGTCTGATCAAGGAGACGTGGAAGGAAGTCTACACCCGCACGCCGGTGCTGGGGTCGATTCCCTGGATCGGCTTTCTCTTCCGCGGTACCGAGAAGCAGAAGAAGCGCACCGAACTGATCGTCGTCATCAAACCGCATGTCATTTCCACGCCGATGGAAGGCGGCAAGATCAGCCAGGAACTGATCCAGGCCCTCTCGTCCCATCCCGCGGCCGACGGCCGCGCGAACATGGGCATCCACTACGGGAACTCCGAGACGAACATGCCCCGTGCCGTCAAGGACGTGCTGAAGATCGTCGAATGATGCCCGTCGCTTCAACCTTCAACCCTCAACCTTCAACCCTCAACTTTCAACTCGCCTGTGTTAAAGTCCAGTCCAGTCAAATCCGCCTTTACGCTCGTCGAACTCGTGATGGTGGTCGCGCTCATCGCGATCGTCGCGACGCTGGCCGTGAGCAAGGTCGGCGACATGCGCCGGAGCGCCGCGCGCAAGGTGTCCCTTGCGAACCAGCAGGCGGTTGGCCGCGCAGTGGAGACGTACCTGTCGTTGCATGATGGACGCTTGAACCGGCTCGACTGGCTGATGGACGCGGAGACGCCGACCGGGGGCGCTTCCGCGGAGGACGGCTTCGCCTACACGCTCACGAACAAGGTGCGGGGCACGGAAGGATACCTCTATTGCGGTCCCTGCAAGGCGGCGGCCTACAGTTGGCCGTTCCCCGAGGCGATTGCGGAGGCGAACGCGGGCCTTGATCCGAATCTGCTGGGCGTGCTCGCGCCCTATGCGTTGAACGCGAAGGAAGTGCAGGCGCTCAACAACCTCGGTCTGCGCCTCGTGATGGGGCACACGGTGTGGGCGGACAAGGCGCCGCGCAGCGCCTACCGCGACCGCGGGGCGGACGGCGCCTATCTCTCCGACGACGCGACGGTCGGCCTCGATCCCGCGCGTTCGGCCTGCATTGCGACGCTCGTGACGAACGGCCTCTATGTGGCGGCCGTCTCGCCCGTCACCCAGACGGGACGCGACATCTACCGCGACTGCGGCCAGCCTCTGCTTCGCACGGAGCGCCACGAATCGTCCTACACGGCGGCCGGCGCACGCGCGGAACTCGAAGCGACGGGCGGCGTGCTGCTCGCCTTCGGCCTCGGCAGCGAGGCGTCGCCGATCGGCGTCGCGCAGGGCGGACTCGAAGCCGCGCCGGTTGCCGACTATCCTTTGCACAAGTACTATCGCCAGTACATCCTGCTCATCCGGGTGAACCGGTGGAAGGCCGGGGTGCCCGTGGCTGAATTCGCGGGCGTGCTCGACCCCTGCGGCAATACGGTGAGGATGGCGCGCCAGGCGGCAAACTGACTAACCTGCGGAGAATCGACGATTGGGTACGCGTAGGACAAAAGGAGGAGGTTTCACATGGGTGCTGCTAAAAGCGTAATCGAACTTTGGCTTCTGGGCGGACCGAGCCAGCTGGAGACGTTCGACCCCAAGCCGAACGCGTCGGCCGACTACAACAACGGCCTGAAGGCGATTCCCACCAACGTGCCGGGCATGGAGATCCACCAGTGGTGGCCTGAGCTGGCGAAGTGCGGCCACCTCTACTCGCTCATCCGTTCGATGACCCATCCCTATGCCGGCCATGAGACGGCGACCTACCTCATGCAGACGGGGCGCAAGCCCGGTGGCGGCGACGTCTACCCCGCCATCGGCGCCGTGATCGCCCGGATGAAGGAGAAGGACTATCAGGGCGACCTGCCGCCGTTTGTGATTCTCACGGGGGCGAAGGGCCGTTTCAGCGAAGTGGGCTTTCTCGGCGACCGCTACGCGCCGCTGGTGACGGGCGGCAATCCCACGCAGCCGAAGTTTGTCGTGGACGGCATCGTGCCCCCTGGGGGATTGTCCCCCGAGGAGACGGCGCGGCGGTTCGACCTGCTGGACGAAGTTGACGCGTTTCGTACCGAGGCGACGGGCGCATTCGACGCATTCGAGGCCGCCGGCGCCGCCGCCCGCAAGGTCATCGAAGGCAACGCCGCGAAGACCTTCGACCTCGCGCAGGAAACGCCCGAGATGCGCGACCGCTACGGGCGCACCTGGATCGGACAATCCCTGTTGGCGGCCCGTCGTCTCGTCGAATACGGCGTGCCCTACATCACCGTCAACATGAGCGGCTGGGATTCCCACAAGCGCCATTTCGAGACGATGGCGAAGCGCACGGCCGAGACGGACACGGCCCTCGCCGCGCTGCTCACGGATCTCGACGAGAAGAAACTGCTCGATTCGACGGTGGTATGGGTGAGCGGTGAATTCGGCCGCACGACGCGCATCGACCGCGATCCGCCGTGGAACGGCGGGCGCAACCATTTCCCGCGTTGCTTCAGCGCGCTCGTCGCGGGCGGCGGTTTCAAGGGCGGCTGCGTCGTCGGCGAAAGCGACGGCACGGCATCGAATGTCGTGAAGCGCCCCGTGTCGCCCGTCGACCTGCTCGGCTCGATCTACGAACGCTGCGGCATCGACCCGAGCGGTCCGATGCCGAACGACGCGGGCAAGACGCTCACCATCCTGCCGACGGAGACGGCTGGCGAAGGTCGGTTGCGCGAAATCTACAAAGACGCGTCAGGCGACGCCGATACGCCGTCTGCTCACGCAATTCTAACATAATTCTAACAAAGACGAGCTAGACTCGTGTGCGTCATACGGACACCACAAGGAGAATCGGCTATGGAACAGCAGAATGAGGTGAGGGAGGAAGGCGTTCGACCGGTTGCCGGCTGGTCGGGTTTCAGATCGTGCCTGCTCTTCCTGTTTGGCGTCGTGCTGCCTGTCGCTGCCCTGGCGGTCGAGTGGACGACGGGCATCTGCAGCGAGACGTTCCTCGATCCCTGCCCGACATTCCTGCTGAAGGGCTTGATTGCAGCGGTGCCCGTCTGCAATCTGATCGTGTGGCTCTGCTGCCTCAACGGGTGGGGGCTGGCGCGGCGGTGCGTACGCGTGTTTTGCGGCTTCTCGCTGGGCGTCGCGGCCGTCTACACGCTCCTGCTGTTGCCGCAGGCGTTCTTCGGCCTTCTGTTCTGCTGCCTGTTTTTCTGGTATTTCGGCTTTGGATTCATCGGCCTGCTGCCGGCGGCTCCGTTCCTGGCCTTTCTGTCGGCAGTGGTCCTGAAGCGGCGTCTGGCGAAACGGACAGCCGTGCAGGGCTTGCCGCCGGTCAAGGGCCTTGTCTGGGGCGTGGGCCTCGCCGGGCTGGCCTTCGCGATCGCGCTGGCCGAGCTGAGCGTTCCGTTGCTCGGCCTCGCCTGGGCGTCGTCGAAGGAGGCCGAGGTCTCCGCCCGTGGCGTCCGATTGCTGCGCGTCTATCCGGAGGGGGCGCTGTGGGTGACAAGAGCCGTGGGCCGGGGACTGTATGGGCCTGCGGTGACGGGCCTCCTCAAGGCGATTTCCGGCGAGGACTTCGATCGGATCGAGCGAGACGAGGTCTACTATCGGGTGACGGGCGACGATCCGTCCTACCTAAGCTGGAACGGCCGTCGTCGGCATAAACTCGGCTGGGATGTTTTCCAGAGCGGCGAGAAGGTCGGCGGCGTGCTGGAGGGACTGTCCCTGAAGGGGTCCAGCTATTCGACGACAGTGGACGAAGCCGCGGGCATCGGCTATGCGGAATGGACGATGGTCTTCGCCAACGCGAAGGAATGGAGACAGGCCGAGGCACGTGCGCGCATCGCGCTGCCGCCAGGCAGCGTCGTCTCGCGGGTGACGCTGTGGGTGAACGGCGAAGAGCAGGAAGCGGCGTTCGGCACGCGGGGACAGGTCCGCAGGGCCTACGAGAAGGTCGTGGCGCGCCGGCGCGATCCCGTGCTTGTGAACACGTGCGGACCCGACCAGGTCCAGGTGCAGTGCTTCCCCGTGCCGGCGAAGGGCGAGATGAAGATGCGCCTGGGCGTGACGATGCCGCTCGAGCGGACCTCCGACGCCCGTGCGGTGCGGCTGCCCGCCCCGGCGCTGTTGGCCTGCAACTTCGACGTGCCGGACGGTTTGCTCGGGCTGCCCGCCCCGTCTGCCGTGACGCTCGAGAAGCCGTTGCCCGCCGTGGCGGTCTACCGCGACGCGACGTTCGCGCCGCTGGGGGAGAACGCCATCGTGCAGCGCAGGGCGACGACATCGGGCTGGAAGCCGTCCCGTCTCGCCGTTGTCGTGGATACGTCCGCCGGACAGGAGCCGGTCCGCGACGCGGTCGCCGCCGCGTTGGCGCAGTTGCCCAAGGAGCTTCCCGTGGACCTCTGGTTCACTGACGACCTGCCGGCGAAGAAGCCGGCGCTCTCCCTCGCCGCGAACGAGGACAAGACCCGCCTGGCGGAGGCGTTCCGCGCCGTGCCGTGCGTCGGCGGACGCGACAACCTGCAGCCGCTGGTGGCGGCGTTGACGGCGCTTGCCGCGTCGGCCGAACCGGCCGCGATCCTGTGGATCCATGCGCCGCAGCCGTGGACCTTCCAGTCCGCGGACGTGTTGGCGGCGCAGCTCGTCTCCGCACAGCAGGTGCGTCTTTACGCCTGCCAGGCGACGCGGGGCGCCTGCAACATCCTGGACGACCTCGGCGCGACGCCACGCGTGTACGACGTCTCGGCGCGTGCGCTTGAGGGAGACGTGGCGCAGGCGGTGCAAGGCGTTGTTGCGACTTGGGGCGCGACGGGCGGCGAGCTCGTGCGCGAACGCGTACCGGCGGCGGAGGTGCCGGCGGACGCCGTGGCGGCGACGAAGCATCTTGGGCGCCTCTGGGCGGCAGAGTCCGTGCGCCAGACCTACCGGGTCGGCGATCCGGTGAGCCTCAAGGCGGCGCAGGAACTCGTTCTGCCTTGGAACCTTGTGACGCCTGTTTCGGGCGCCGTGGTGCTGGAGACGCAGGCGCAGTACAAGGAAAACGATCTCAAGCAGGCCAAAGCCGAAGACGTGCCGACGACGCAGAACGCCCATTCCGTGCCCACGACGCCGGAACCGTCGTCCGTCTGCGCGGTCCTCCTGATGGCGCTCGTGCTGCTTGGCGTGTTCTTCCACGTGCGGCGGCGGAGGGTGCGCGTTGCCTGAACGCCTATTCGCCGTTGCCGTCTGGGGCGCCTCATTGGCGCCCCTCGTGCGCTGGTGGTGGAAACGTCTGGCGGAACCGTTCGATGCGGGCGGAATGGCCGCCGCCGCGCTGGTCGTCTTCATTGCGTGCGCGTGGGGACGTGAAAAGGGAGGGCGGATGCGTCCGGCGACCTGGAAAATCCTCGCCGCCGCGGTCGGACTCTTTCTCTTCCACGGTCTGCGTCCGTTTCTGCCGCTGACGCTCTGCGGCGTATTCGGCCTCGTGGGCGGACTCCCCCTGCTGCTGCCGGAAACGGGGAGCAGGTTGTCTGCCGCGTTGCCGCTGCCGCTCGTCGGCCTTGCCGTCGCGATGCTCCCCTCGCTGATGATCCTCGACCTCTTTCTCGGCGTGCCGCTGCGGCTGCTGGCGACGGTCGCCACGGCCGCGCTGCTGAGGGGGACGGGGCTGAACGTTGTGCGCGACGGCCTCGCGCTCGTCGTGGATGGTTCGCCCGTGTGGGTGGACGCACCTTGCGCGGGTGTGCAGATGCTGGGGACGGGCATCGTCCTCGCGCTCGTGCTCGCACAGGTTTTCCGCTTCGGGTGGGGGCGCACGTGCATCATGGGCCTTGTCGGCCTCGTGGCCGTTGTTGCCGCCAACTGCGCCCGCGTCGCCACGCTCACGTTCTACACGGCTGTCGTGGCGCCGTTGAGTCCCGCGGCACATGAATTCGCGGGCTGTTGCGCGCTCCTGCCCGCCCTCGTCGTCTGCGCCGTCTCCGCGATCCTGCTGCGCAAAAGACCGTGACCGCATCCGCCGATGCGGATTCGCCCCTCGCGCGAATCGTCGGAATATGCTATAATAGCCTTCAATCTTTCTAAAGGAGCATGATCATGATCAACAGACGTTCTTTTCTGGGCACGGCTTCGCTGACCGCGCTGGCGACTGCGTATCTGCCTTCTTTCTCCGTTGCGGCGGCCGGGGCGGCCACGGGCAAGAAGGTGCCGTTCAAGTTTGGCATGGCCGGTTTCAGCTGCCACCGCCTGAACCTGGACAAGACGCTCGACCTGTTGAAGCGCCTTGACCTTCACTACCTCTGCATCAAGGACTTCCACCTGCCGTTCAACGCGAACGCCCAGCAGATCGCCGACTTCCACAAGAAGTGCGCAGATGCCGGCGTGACGGGTTATGGCGTGGGCCCGATCTACCTCCGCAAGGACGAGGTGACCAAGTACTGCGACTACACGAAGGCCGTCGGCGTGAAGACGATGGTCGTCGTGCCGTATGAAGACGGCGAAGTCAACGGCAAGAAGCAGCGCGTCGCGAGCCGCGCCTGCTGCGAGGCGTTGAGCGAAGCCTGCGCGAAGTACGACATCCGCGCGGCGATCCACAACCACGGTCCGGACATTCCGTACTGCTTCCCCACGGGCGACAGCGCGTTCGAGATGGTGAAAGACCTCGATCCGCGTGTCGGCCTCTGCCTCGACATCGGCCACAACTTCCGCGCGGGCCTCGATCCGGTCGCGTCCATCAAGAAGCTCCACACGCGCATGTTCGACATGCACATCAAGAACGTGACGTTCAACGCGAAGAGCAACATCGCCCGTCCGATGCCGCGCGGCGACATGGACATGTGGGCGATCGTCAAGGCGCTCTGCGAAGTCAACTACACGGGTTGCTGCTCGCTCGAATACGAGCGCTTCCCGAAGCGTCCGCCGAAGGGCGAGCCCGACGTGGGTGTCTACGAGGACGAAATCGCGGAATCCGTCGGCTACTTCAAGGGTCTGATCAAGGCGTACGAAGGTTGAAGCGTGTTCTGATTCTCGGAGCCACGGGCTCCATCGGTACGAGTGCGTGCGACGTGGTTCGCACGCACCCGTCTGATTTTTCCGTGGCGGGTCTGGCCGTGCGGACCAGCCGCGAGCAGGCCGAGACGCTGGGACGCGAGTTCAACGCGCCGGTCTTCAGCGGAGAAGATGCGGCCTGCCGGGCCGTGGCGGAGACGGAGGCCGACCTCGTCCTCGTTTCGACCGTGGGGCTTTCGGGTCTGGCACCCACGCTTGCGGCCATCGAGAAGGGCATGGACATCGCCCTCGCCACGAAGGAAGTGATGGTGGCGGCCGGCGAGTTCGTGTGTGCCCGCGCCCGCGCGAAAGGTGTGAAGATCCTCCCCGTCGACTCCGAGCATTCGGCAATTTTCCAGTGTCTGCAGAGTGTGGACGGTCGCGTGCGGAATGCCGCGTGTTTCTGGCAGAACCGCGGCGACGTGGCGCGGTTGATTCTCACGGCGAGCGGCGGACCGTTCCTCGACGCGCCGGCGGACCTTTCCGCCGTCACGCCGGCCCAGGCGCTCGACCATCCGCGGTGGAAGATGGGCCCGAAGGTCACCGTCGATTCCTCGACCATGATGAACAAGGGCTTCGAGATTTTGGAAGCCCGCTGGCTTTTCGACGTGCCCGTCGACCGCATCGACGTCGTCGTGCACCCCGAGTCGATCGTCCATTCGCTCGTCGAATTCACCGATGGCGCGACACTCGCCCAGCTGTCGCCGCCGGACATGCGCGTGCCGATCCAATACGCGTTTTCCTGGCCCGTGCGCGTACCGGCTGCGCGCCGCGCGCTTGACCTGCCGGCGGTCGCGTCGCTGACGTTCCGTGCGCCGGACGAAGGCCGTTTCCCCTGTCTGCGCCTCGTCAAGGAGGCCGCGCGGGCCGGCGGCACGAAGACCGCCGCGCTGAGCGCCGCCGACGAGATTGCGGTGGACCGCTTCCTGCGCGGTGAAATCCGCTATACGGACATTCCGCGCCTGGTGGCCGACACGGTCGCCGCGGCGCCCGAGCTCGTCTGCGATTCGCTGGACAACATCCTTTCGACCGACGCCTTCGCGCGCGATTTCGCCGCGCGCTGGAAGGCTTAGCTTCCACAGCCGCTTCGTCAACCTTCAACCTTCAACTTTCAATTTTCAACCTCCAACCTCCAACCTTCAACCTCCCGCTTCCCATGGAATTCATCTACACCGTTCTTGCCATCATCGCGTGCATTCTGCTGTTCTCGTTCGCGATCTTCATCCATGAGTTCGGCCATTTTGTCGCGGCGAGACTGCTCGGCTTCAAGGTCGAGGTCTTTTCGATCGGTTTCGGTCCGGCGCTCTGGAAGAAGAACTTCGGCGGCGTCGAATACCGCATTTCCGCGATTCCCTTCGGCGGCTATGTCGCCCTGCCGCAACTCGACCCCGCCGGCACGAAGGCGCTCGAGAACGGCAACAAGGCGGAGGGCGGGGACGAAAAGGCCGCGAAGGCCGCCGCCGTCAAGGACCCGGCGACGCCGTTGAACCGCATCATCGTCGCCTTTGCGGGTCCGTTCGGCAACATCGTGCTCGCCGTCGTGCTGGCCCTTGTGCTGGGGGTGGCGCCGGGCGCGCGTTTCGGTGAAATCCCCGCGGAAATCGGCGAGGTGCTGGAGTCCGGTCCGGCGGCGAAGGGCGGCATGAAGGCCGGCGACACGGTCTTGTCGGTGAACGGCAACGCCGTCGCGTCCTGGACCGAGATGCAGACCGAGATCCAGATTGCCGGCACGGCGCCGGCGAAGGTCGTCGTGCAGCGCGGCGATGCTCAGAAGGAACTGACGGTCACTCCGGTACGCGACGACGTGACCGGCATCTGCGCAATTCTCGCGTTCAGCACGACGAACTTCGTCAAGACTGCGGCCTGGATGCCGGCGCGCAGTCCGCTCAAGCAGCTCGCGTGGGACGCGGGGCAGATCGGCCGCGTGCTGAAGGCTCTCGTGACGCCGAAGGAGGCAAAGGCCGCGGCGCAGGCGCTGGGCGGTCCCGTGATGATAGCCGAAAACCTCTACACCCAGGTGCGCCGCAACGGCTGGGACGCGCTCGGCTTCCTGCGCTTCCTCGACGTCAATCTCGCGATGCTCAACCTGCTGCCGATCCCCGTGCTGGACGGCGGACTCATCTTCTTCGCGCTCTACGAGCTGCTCACGCGCCGGAAAGTGTCGAAAAAGATCGTGGACGGCCTCTCGATGGTCTTCATGTGTCTCCTCCTTGCGCTCATGATCTTCCTCGTCTTCCGCGACGTCGGCCGCAGCCGCCGCATCCACAAGGCGATGGGCGAGTACGAGGCGAAGCAGCAGGTCTGGGAGCAGGAGGCCGAGCGCGCCAAGAACTACAAGCCGGCGTTCGAAATCAAGCAGCTTCCTGCCGCGCAGCCGGCGGCGGACGCGAAGCGCTAGGCGAGGGCCTGCGATGTTTCTCCGTACGCAGACGCGCACGTTGAAGATCGGTCCGCTGGCGATGGGCGGCGGGGCTCCGGTCTCGGTTCAGACGATGGCGACCGCCGATCCGCACGATGCCGCGGCGTTGACGGCCCAGGTGCTGCGCTGTGCCGAAGCCGGCGCCGACCTCGTGCGCCTGACGGTGCCGGATGTCGACGCGGCCCGCGTGCTCGGCGAGGTGCGCAAGGCCGTGCCGGTGCCGCTCGTGGCGGACATCCATTTCGACTATCGCTGCGCGTTGGCCTCCCTCGAGGCGGGGGTCGACGCGTTGCGCCTCAACCCCGGCAACATCGGTGCGCGCGCGAACGTGCGGGCCGTCGCCCGGGCGGCGCAGGCGAAGGGCGTGCCGATCCGCGTCGGCGTGAACGGCGGTTCGCTCGAGAGGGAGATTCTCGCGAGGTACGGGTCGGCCACCGCACCGGCGCTCGTCGAGAGCGCGCTCGGCCATGTGAAGCTGCTCGAGGACGAGGGGTTCCGCGACATTGCGATTTCCGTGAAGGCGAGCGACGTGCCGCGTACGCTGGCTGCGTACCGCCTGCTGGCGGAGAAGACGGACTGTCCGCTCCATCTCGGCGTGACGGAGGCAGGCACGTTCATTCCCGGCACCGTGCGCAGTTCCGTCGCGCTCGGCATTCTGCTGGCGGAGGGCATCGGCGACACGATCCGCGTGTCGCTCACGGATCTGCCGGAGCGCGAGGTCAAGGTCGGACTCGAAATCGTGCGCGCCCTCGGCCTGCGCGCACCCGGTCCGTCCGTGACGAGCTGCCCGACCTGCGGACGCACCCGCGTCGACGTCGTGCGCGTGGCGGGCGAGGTGGAGAACGCCCTCGAGGCGTGGAGCCGCCGTCATCCCGGTCGTGCGCTCCCGCATGTCGCGGTGATGGGCTGCGTGGTGAACGGCCCCGGCGAAGCCAAGGGCGCCGATGTCGCGCTCTGCGGCGGCGAAGGCGTGTTCCTGCTCTTCGTGAAGGGCGAGCTCGTCGGCAAGGTCGCCCCCGAAGCCGCCGTCGCCGCGGTCGTCGACGCCGTTTCAATTTCCTTTAAACTCAACAAGGAGGAGTGCTGAATATGAACACGACGAATGTGGCGGGGGCTGTGCTGGTTGCGGGCGCGTTGGCGCTTTTGAACATGGGTTGCGTGGTGGCGCCGTTCGAACCGCCGTCGGGGATTGTCGCGTACACGACGGCGCCGCTGTCAACGGAAGGCGGGTTCACTGCGGGCACGAAGCGCGGCGAGGCGTCGTCCACGAGCATTCTGGGCCTGTATGCGACGGGCGACTGTTCGATTGGCGCGGCCGTGCGCAATGGCGGACTCAAGCGCGTCGACCATCTGGACTACTCGTACGAGAACGTGCTTGGCATCTGGCAGAAGGTCACGCTCATCGCCTACGGAGAGTGAGATGTCGCGCGTCGTGTGGTTCATGCCGCTGCTGGCCCTGGGAACCGGATGCGTGTCGGTCGCGGGGAAGGGGACGATCGTGCCCCCGACGGGAATCTACGCGCACTTCCGCGCGCCGCTCACGGTCACGGGCGTCTCGTTTCCCTGCGAGAATCTCAAGAAGGGCGAAAGCTCGTCTGGCGTCTACGTGAAGGAATGGGTCTATACGGGCATCGACGCGGGCATGTGCAAGATGGCGCTGGAAGACGCCATCCGCAACGGACAGCTCACGAAAGTCCATTTCGCCGACTACGAACAGCACTCGCTGCTGGGCTTTGTGACCTGGTTCTCCGTGACGGCCTACGGCGAATGAAAATCCTTGAATTTCGCCCTTGCAATCCCGTTATCCATTTGCTACACTATCATCCGTTTTCCGCACGGAGTCCGGGCGCCTAGCTCAGTTGGTTAGAGCACTACCTTCACACGGTAGGGGTCACTGGTCCGAGTCCAGTGGCGCCCACCAGTCTCCGAAGCAAAAATCCCCTGTCAGAAGGGGCTTTTTTGTTGTCCAGGCCTCGTGTCGCTTGTTTTAAGGGTTTCGGTAGGCCGTTGACAATCCGACAGACGATTGGGTATACTATCCTTCGATTTCGGGTTGGTGGTTTTCACGCTTGTGCAGGTTTCACGGACCCCGCCCGAACAGCAACCCCAATCGCTTTCTTCAGCTCACGAATGGGATGTGCGTGAAAAGGAGTATTGTCATGGATGATGTGAAGAGCACACTGGCGGAAATCGGAAAGAAAAACGGCATTGAAATCGTCTTCGACGATGCAGGGGCGTGCGCGCTGCCGTTGGAGGACGACCGCTTTCTGCAGATTCAGATTCGGGAAGGACTGGACGAGGTCGACTTCGTGGCGACGCTGGGGGGCGTGCCGAACGAGGTTCGGGGGGCGGTCTTCCAGGCCTTGCTCGCTGCGAACTACTACTGGAAGGAGACCTTGGGGGCGACGCTTTCGTGGCACCAGGACCTCGACCAGGTGATTCTCGCCTATCCGATTCCGTACAGGACGACGGATGCCGCGACGCTCGAGACGGTCTTCGGCAACTTCCTGAAGCTCCAGGCGGAGTGGTCCCTGCGTCTGCGCGGAGACATCGCCGAGGCCCAGGCGCTGATGAAGGCCGAGGCGTCCGAGACAGACCCGTCCACCGCGCGTATTTTCGGTTGACATGTAACCTTGCTCCGGAATCTGCGTAGACGGGGTGTTGACGGACGACACACCAGAAGGGAAAGAGGACCGACATGCCTTTGACCATCGATAGCTATTCGCTCTGGGCCAGCCAGCAGATGAAGCCCGAGGACACAGCCGTTTCGTTGGATACGACGGGGCGCGGGCTCGCGGACATCAAGACGACGACGGGTACGCTGGCGCGGTTCTTCAAGACCGCGTCCTTCACGCGCCAGCGCGATGCGGTCCGCACCGATTTTCAGCGTGCGCTGACCGAGCGCTTCGGGGCTTCGGTCGCCACCACCGTGATGCAGGGCGTCGGACCGAATCTCACGGCGGCGGCGATCACGCGCGCCGTCTCCGCCGCGCAGCTGACCGCCGCGCGGACGGCGCTCACGCCGCTGGGCGACCGTTGCTATCATCTCGCGGACGGCAACCTCACCATCTCACAGGCCGCGATCAACGGCATGTCCGAGGAAGGGCGCACGGCGCTCGACCGGTTCCTGGCGGCGTCCAATGCCGCCGCCGACCTCCTGGGCTCCACGCCGGCCGGAGCGGTGGATTTGGCGGAGGCCCGGCAGCGGACCGCGGACCTCACGCAGGAGCTCAACGAGGCCAAAATCGCGTTGCAGATGGCGTCCGCCGAGGCGCCCCAGGATTTTCAGCCGGTGGAGCTTCAGCGGCTTTCGGCCCACTGCAACACGATGATCGTACAGCTTCTGGACCATCTCGACCACGTGGAGGACCTGAACGCCAACGGTCCGCTCTCCCAGGGTGCGCAGGACCGCTTCCGCGACGTCTGGTACGACAGTTTTCGGGGCGCCTGCGCCGACCTGAAGCAGCATGTCGTCAACAATCCCGCCGCGTGTACAGCGTTGGACACGCTGGCCTCCACTCCCAAGGCCCAATTCGAATTTACGCTCTCAAAGGAATTCGGCAAAGACCTGGCCAAGCGGATCGAGACGGCCTTGAAGGAGGCGTGCGGCAAGAATCCGCTTCCGGAGGGGGCCGCGAAAAAGGCCGTTTCCCAGAACTACCAGAGCGTTCTCAATCGGCGTCCGTGGGCCCCGATCGCCAAGACCTTCGCAGCGGCGCAGGGTGGCTGTACGTTCACGCTGACAAGCGCGATTACGCCCGGCAAGCATGTCGCGGGCGTGGGCGAAACCTACCCGCACGGCATCAACGGCTTCATGTGCTATAGCCCCGAGGAGAAGGATCATGCCGTCAACCTGGCGGTGTCGACCCTCTCGGTCGCCGATGGTCAGACGCCGGCGCATACGGCCTTTATCGGCGTCCGCCATGGCGTCCACTGCGCCTGGGAAATCACAGACCCCGCCGCGCGCGCCCAGGCCAACCGCAACCGCGCGACGGATGCGGTGAAGGCCGCATTCTCGGCCTACCTCTCAGCCCACCCGGGTCTTCCGCCCGGAAGGGCGGTCGAGCTGCCGATGACTTCCGTTTCGCTGTTGACGCCGGAGTGTTTCCGTCCGATTGGCGCCAAGCTGACGGGAAACAACTCTGACAACGAGAAGCTGATGCTGCAGGAGCAGACCGCAGCGTGGAACGCCCTGAACGGTCGGCCGATGCAGGTCACCGTCAACGGACAGACCTATACGGTGACGCCGAAAATCGCGACCTTCAATTTCGGCGTCAACCAGGGCGGCGTGGGTGCGCTCAGCGGCATAATCGGCGGTTGGGGCGTCTCCAAGCCCCTGAACACGGCGGCCTTCCAGATTCTGCGCGACCGTACGCAGGCCTACATCGACGACGCGAACATCCCGCAGGACAAGCGGATTGCGGCGACAAAGATCTTCCGCCAGATCCGCAGCATCCTCGACAAGGGACAGGAGCGGACGGACAATCACGACGCCTACAAGGCGGCGGCGCGCATTGCGGTGCTGACGAGTCTGATGGACGGCGTGCCGTGCTGGAACTGCAAGAGCGGAAAGGACCGCACGGGCGAGATGGACGTCGAGTGCAAGTTTCTCGCGACGCTTGTCGACCGCGGTCTCGACATCCCCGAGCCCGGCGCACCGCTCACCGACGAGCAGAAGGCGCTTTTCCGCACGATTGCCCTCGAAGGCGGCAACCATGAGATGCAGGAGTACAACACCGGCATCGCCGGCTACAAGACCAGCAACGTCGACTCGATTCCCGAGCGTCTGGGCGGAGCCGAGGCGCGGGCTTTCCACAAGGGCGGCGCCAACTACGTCGACGTGTAAAGACCGTGCGCGCCGCACGGCGGCATGATCGCCGTCGAAGCGGCTGACATTCGTTCGACGGTTGGGACAGACTTTCAGCATGAAGAAGACATTCGTAGCTTTGGCGGTGGTTCTGGGAACCTGGGGCGGTTGGGCCGCGCCGCTTCTGGAACGCAGCTGGCGCTTGGACGGTTCGCTGGCGGAAGCGCACGGCGAATGTCCGTTCGCGCCGCGCGGACGCGTGTTGGCGACGAACGACGATCCGCTCTACGATCTGACGCCCGGCTTTCGCCTCGCCTGCCGCGTGAAGTTCGACCGGCTCGACGCCGACACGGGCTGGCCCACGCTCGTGCGCAAGGGGCATGACAACGACCGCGGCGCGTTCTTCCTGCGCGTCGACCAACCGCCGGAGGCGCGGCGGCTGAGTTTCTTCATCAATCTCGGCGACGGACCCGAACCGCGCGTCTCCTCGCCTGTCGCGTTGCGGACGAACGAATGGTACGACGTCGCCGCGGGCTGGGACGGCACGAACGTCTGGCTGACCGTGAACGGCATCGCGGCGAAGCGTCCGCGCACCGGGGCGGCAGGCGGGTGCGCGGCACCGCTGACGGTGGGGCCGCTCGGCGGCAGGGTCCGCAATCTGTCGGTCGCGAATGTGCCGGCGGCGGTTGTGCCGACTGCGGACGAGGAGCCGATCGGCGCCTTGTTCCGGCTCGCCTGCAAGGCGACGTTCGACGCCCTGCCGACGGGCGAGACGACGCTCGTCGTCAAAGAACATGAATATCTGCTGCGCTACGACGTGGAGAAGGGCGGCGAGCCCGGTCGGGGCTATTTCGCCTTCTGGGTTTATCTCAACGGCGGCTGGGAGCCACGTGTGATCGTGAAGCGTCCCATCGAGCTTGGACAGGTCTATCGTCTCGCCGCCGCCTGGGACGGACGACGCTCGTATCTTTCCGTCGACGGTGACGGCGACGAGCAGGTGAAGTCGGGTCAGACGTCGCCGATCGGCGCGCGGCGTCAGATCGGACGCATCCCGGGGCGCGTGGCGGATGTGCGCGTGAAGATGCAGAAGGAATCGCAGCCGCGCGTGGACAATTTCCGCACGCTTGAGCTGATGCCGCGTGCCGGTCGCCCGTTCACGCTGCTCGCCGACCTCGTCAACGCGGGGGCGGTCGCGGCTTCGAACTGCCAGGTGCGCGTCGAGGCCGGAGACGGGCAGCGCATCACGCCCGCCTGCGTGGAGGGCGGTTCGCTCGCACCGAACGCCGCGCAGCCGCTGCGTTTCACGGTCGATCCCGGCACGGGCGACGTGGTGGTCGTGCGGTTCTCTGTGCGCAGCGACGGCCGCACGGTGGCCCGAACGACGAAACGCGTGGCCGTGATGCCGTTGCACGAGCCGGACTTCGCCGCGCCCGCGTGGACGCCGCCGCATCGGACGACGCGGACGTTCCATGTGGATGCGCGCACGGGCGACGACCGGGCGGACGGGCTGACGCCGCAGACGGCCTGGCGCACCTTTGCGCCGTTGAAGGGGCGGACGCTGGGTCCGGGCGAGGAACTGCTCCTGCGCCGCGGCTGCGTCTTTACCGAGGAACTGGTCGTCGGCGCACAGGGCGCGTCCGGCAACTGGGCGGAAATCGGCGCGTACGGCGAGGGGGCGCGGCCGATTCTGCGTCGCACCCGCTTCATCCAGGACCGTTGCGCGCTCATTGCCTGCGGCGGCTGTTTGGCTGTACGCGATCTGGTCGTGTGCAACGCCGGCAAGGGCCTCGGCATTGAATGCACGCGGGGGAACCTCGGCGGGCTGCTCGTCGAGCGGTGTCTGGCGCACCACATCGAGGGACTCTACCGCTTCAATGCGCACGGCATTCCCGAATGGCGTGACAGGGGCGGGGCGGCGGGCGGACCCGGTGGCGGCATCGGCATCGGCGGCGAGGTGAAGCGGGCGGTTCTGCGCGACTGCGAAATGTACCAGTGTTCGAGCGGCTTCCACATCAGCGGCCAGGATGTGGTCGTGCGCCGCGTCTTCTGCCATGACAACGCATGCCCCAACACGTCCCCGCACCCGTTCATGACGGGGACCCTGCGCGCATGGCTGCTCGATTCGGTCTTCGACGCGTCCGGCTGGAACGCCTCCGCGGGGACGATGGGCATCATGCTTGGCTACAACGACGGATTGGAAATCCGCAACAGCCACTTCCTCAACCAGCCGGATTCGGGGTCGTCCGACGAAGGGGGGATTGACTTCGAAGCCGGCGGCGACAACTGCCTCATCGACGGCTGCACGTTCCGCAACAACGCGGGCGCGGCGATCGAGGTGCTGGGGCTCATGTCGCCGCAGGCGCGCAACACGCACATCCGCCGTTCGCGGTTCGACCGCAACAACTGGAAGAACATCTTGGGTCCGAGCGAGATCTTCGTGTGGGGCGGCACGCGCGACCCGGGCATCGTCTGCTCGTCCGGCCGCATCGAGGACAACGGTTTTGTGCTCGCGCCGGGCGTCATGTTCTATACGAACCAGGCGGAGCGCACGCGGGCGGACTGGTCCCTCGCGCGCAACACCGAGTACACGACATGGGAAGCGCTCGACCGGGCGATGCCGTATCCCAATCCGCCGCAAGTCGTTGCGGGGCCGGAACTGTGGGTGACGGAGCCGTGTGTGAGGCTGCAGGGGTGCGTGACGGACGACGGGCGTGCGCGCGCCACGACCCCGGGACTGGCCGTCGCGTGGGAGTGTCTCGAAGGTCCCGGCGGGGTGCGCTTCGGCACGGAGAAGGGCGCGCAAACGCTTGCGACGTTCGGTGCGGCGGGCGACTACCGTCTGCTGCTGCGCGCGGACAACGGCGAATTCTGGCGGACGGCGCGCACCGCGGTTCATGTGCTGCCGCGCGGTGCGCGCGTGGTGAAGGCGTGGACGTTCGCGAAAAACCATGATGGGGAAGGCTGGTGCGCCGAGGGGTTGGGTACGGTGAAGGAATACTTCAAGGGCGAGAAGCCGATCTGGAACACCTTTGCGAATCCGGTGGACATCGTCGCCGGCGACTATTGGGTGATGGCGGTGAAGGAGGCGAAGCGGGCGCACATTGCCACGACCAATCGACTTGGCCTCGTCTCCAACGGCGGCCGGCAGCTCGTCCTGCGCCTGCAGAACCACACGAACAGCCGCCAGATGAAGCTCACGTGTGTGCCGCGCGACAATCCGGCCGGCGCTTTCTCCCGCGCGTTCGATGTCGTGCCACACGACGAGGAGGACCGTGTGTACACGGTGCCGATTTCCCTCGAGGGGACAATCGACCGTCTGCGGCTCGATTTCTCGGCGGACGGCGAGACGCCGGTGACAGGCACGGTACGAATCGATTACATGTGGTTCGGCGATGCGGGACAGTAAGGAAGTCGTGGGGATTGTGCTTGACGGACCAGGCAACTTCCTGTATACTTCATTTTGCATGTTGGCGGAAGAGGGTTCTTTCAGCCTTGTTGAGGGTCAGATCGTCGCCGACGGTGCCGGAAAAGGAGCAAACGATGATCAAAGAACTGAAACGTGGTGCCGCAGTCGGTACTACCTTTAATCGTGGTCTGGAAATCTACAAGAAGAATTTTGTGCCACTTCTTCTGGCGACGCTTCTGGCGGTTGTCATTGGCAGCATAGCGTGCGGTATCTGCACTGCGCCATTGTCTTGCGGTGTATTCATGATGGTGCTGTCCGCCCTGCGCAACAACGAGTCGAAGCTTCAGGCTGGCGACGTGTTCAAGGGATTCCAGAAATTTGTGCCGGCGTTCGTAGCGTCTCTCGCCCTTTATCTCATTTTCTTTGTGGGGGCTCTCATTCTTGTCGCTACCGTAATTGGTTTGATCCTGCTTCCGGTTCTCTGCGTGGTCTATGGGGCTGTTGGCGCCTGGTCTCTGCTTCTGGTGGCGGATCAGAACGCCACGCTCGGCGATGCGATTCTTGCGCCGCTGAAGCTGTTGGGCGACAAGCGGTTCTGGTCGATTGTTCTCGTCGTTTTTGTGGCGTCGCTTCTTGGCGGCCTTGGTTCGATTGCCTGCAGCATCGGCATCTTCGTCACGCTTCCCTTCGCCTACTGCATGATCGCGGCGGCCTACGAGGAGGCCTATTCGGAAGCGGCTCCTGCCACTGAGGCGCCTGCGGCTCCGGAAGCGCCGGCTGCCGTGGCTCCTGCCGCAGACGAACCCCCGGTTGCATGATTCGCGCCGTGATGCCGGGAATGCGCGCTGTGTTCCGGAGGATCTGTTCCCCGGACGTGGTGCGTGTTGTCTTGACGGTCGGCATCGTGGCGGGGTGCGTGGCGGTGGCGCATGTCCTCGGACTGACCTTGTGCCCCCTGAAACGTCTGCTGGGCGTGCCGTGCCCGACCTGCGGTGCGACGCGCGCGGTCGTTCTTTTGCTGCGTGGCGACATCTGCGGCGCGTTTGCAATGCAACCGCTGGTGATGGTGGTGTTGGTCCTGCTGGCGCCGGCGCTGGCCGTGGCCGGGGTGGCCGTGGGCGGTTTTCGACTGAAGCGGCTGCTCGCCGCCTGGACGCGGCGACCTCTCTTCTGGTGGGTCATTGCCGTGGCCGTTCTGGCGAACTGGTGCTATGTCGTCGCGCGGGGCAATTAGCGGTTTCCCGAACACGCCCTCCTCCGCGAGCAGCGCCGACGGGTGCCGGCGCTGGCGCAAAAAGAATGCCGGCTGACGTTCTCCGGCTCGCCCCGACGCCGAATACATCGAGCTCGACGGCCATAAGATCGACCGGAAGATGCTTGAGCTGCTGCGGGCAAAGTAATCCTAAAAGCCTCTGATAAAGGAGGAAATCCATGACAACGAGAAACATATTCAATGGAAAGCCGTGTGCGGGAAATCCGCGCGTACGGTTTGACGAGGGGGATGTCGCACTGGCGGCAACGCCGAGGCGTGGGTCTCTGCTCCACAACATGCGAAAAACGATGGTCCTCGCCGCGGTCGCGACGTGCGCGGTGATTGCGCGGGGCGATGCAGTCACGGTGTCCGTTGACGGGACGCGTCCCGGGCGGACGCTCCCCAACGCGCAGCAGACGCTGACGCTCTGGCATCTGGCGCCGGGCGCGTACACGAATACGGTGCGCAACGCCGAATGGGACGTGACCGAGTTCGCGGAGTACGTGGAGATCATGGGCGCGACGGGCGGAAGCCCGGAACGCGACTGCCTCAGGAACCCGGACGACCGCACGGTGCTCGACGACTACGACTTCTCCCGCCTCGTCTCAGGCTGCCGGAACATCGTGCGTCTCGGCTTGAAGCCCTACCTCAAACTCGGCAACGTGCCCGGCAAGTTCACGTCCGACTACAACGGCGGAGATTTCGCCATGAACGTGCGGCCTCCAACGGATGAATCCGCCTACGCTCGCTACATGGCTGCATGCGCGAAGGCGTTGCTGGACGCATTCGGTCGGGAGGAACTTCTGAAATGGCGTTTCGCGGTGCTGACCGAGTACGAGAACGCGGGCTGGTTCAAGGCGGCTTCGGGCAAGGCGGAGGAGACCTTCCGGGCGTACTGCCGCCTGTACGAATTGACGGCGGCGGCGTTCACCGGGACGATCTCGCCCGACATCACGATCGGCGCACACGCGATGGCCGTCACCGAAGGGTTGTGGGACGAGCGCCGATTCATCCGGTACGCCGCCGAACACAAGCTGCCGCTGAAGTTCGTCACGGCATCGTTCTACGACTCACGCCCCGGCAAGTTCACCAGCGGGATGTCCTTGCCGCGCACGATCGCGCATCTGCGCGACGCCGCCGTCTCCGCCGGGCTGACCAACCTCTTCTACGGCGTGGACGAAGGGCGCATCCTCGACGGCAACGCGAATGGCTCGGACGGCAGGCCGTTGGGGCTTCGCGTCGTCGGCGACACGTTCCAGGCCGCCTACGACGCGCGGACCGTGAAGCAGATTTTCGATTCGGGCGCGGAATACTTCGCCGCGTGGGGATACCTCTCGGGACCGGACACCTTCTTCGAGGGGTTGCCGTCCGTCAGCTTCCACGTGGCGCGGGAGTCCGCCCGGTTCAAGGACATGCGGCGTCTGTCAGTCACGACGTCCGGCTCCGCGCGCAAGGAGGTGGAGGCGGACGCCGTGGCCGCGCTTTCGCCGGACGGCGGGGTGCTCCGGATCATGGCATACGCTTTCCGGAACGAGCAGTTCGCGAAGGGCGTCACGCCGTTCCGCATCGCCGTGAAGCTCCCGGCTGGATGGGCAGAATGCGAGATTGCCGTTACGCGGAAACTGGTGGACGATGACGCCAACTGGTTTGACGAATGGCGGGCGGAGCGCACGAAACGCAAGATCGGCAACGACCGTTTCGCCTGGTCGCCGGACGATCCAGCGCCGATGAAGGAACACACCGGGCTGAAAACGAAGGCGGACAGGGAACTCTTTCTGAAGGAGGTCGAGCCGAAACTACGCGCTTACGCAAAGCTAAGGAGCCATACGGAGCGGATGCGTGCGCCAGGCGGCGAACTGTCCCTCGACTGTACGCTGCCGGACAATGCCGTGCTCTTCATTGAGTTGTCCCGGTCCACAAGACGTTTGCAAAACAACGAGAGGACGCTGGTTTCTTCGCCGGACGGAAAGAACGAGATTCGGCTCTATGCAAATCCGCTCGCATACGAGGTCGTGCGCGACGGGGTGACCGTGGTCGCGAAGTCCGAGATCGGAATGACGGTGGATGGTGCGCGCCTGGGCGGCGCGGATGCGGCGGCGCGCGCCGTTCCCGATGTGAAGAGGGGAACGCGGAGCGGCGTTGTCGACGCGCTGGTGTACAAGAAGGCCAAGGTCGACCTTTCCGCGAACGAGGCGTTCGCCGACTTCGGCGCGTGGGGCGTGCGGCTCGTCGCGCGCAACGACGGCGTCGCATACCGCTTCGAGACGAAGATGCCGGGCCGGATCCGGGTCGAGAGCGAGGATGCGTCCCTTGCGCCGCCTACGTCGGATGCTCATTGTTGGGGTTACCCGACGGGAGGGTTTGGACAAGAGGAGTCTGTGCCGTTCTCCCTGAAGGCGTCGCAGATCGACTTCTCGCACAAGAAGCTGCGCATGCCTCTTGGCGTGGGCATGGTCTATCTGCCTTTCGCCTACGAAGCCGCCGGGAAGTTCGTCCTCGTGATGGAATCGGACGTGCGGGACTACCCGATCCTGAACTTCGGACCATACGGCAACGGGGCGTTCGCGGCGAAATTCGCGGGTGCGCCGAAGCGCGTCCAGAAGATGGGTGCGGGAATCCGGGTGCTTGAACACGAGAAATGGCTTGTCGAAACGGAGGGCGCGCGCACGTTCCCGTGGCGCGTGTTCGCCCTTGCCGACGCGCCGGCGAAGTTCTGCGAGGCGGACGTCGTGTGGGCGCTCGCGCCCGCGCAGGAGAAGGGGGCCGACTTCTCGTGGGTGCGGCCCGGCAAGGTGGCGTGGGACTGGTGGAACGGATTCGACAACGGCAGGAAATGCGACACGAAAGGGTATGAGCGCTTCATCGACTTCGCGGCGAAGAACGGCCTTGAGTACGTGGTGCTGGACTGGTACGGCTACGAGGTCCGGTTCGGGTTCGACATCTGGAAGCCGTGTCCCGTCGTCGACGTGGACCATCTCGTCAAGTACGCGAAGGAGCGGGGCGTCGATCTCTGGCATTGGATGGCGTTCCACCAGGTGTACGGGGACGAGGAGCGCGTGGCGTCCCATTTCGCGAAGGCGGGCATCAAGGGCTTCAAGGTCGATTTCCTCGACCGGGGCGACGCGGACGTCGC
>CADCPA010000051.1 GCA_902803135.1 uncultured bacterium | reverse complement strand
CGGTTGACCTTCTTGTTGTTGAAATACCCCGTCGTGTCGGTGCCATCGTTTCCATGACGGTGCATGTTCTCGACGGAGTCGATGCACTTGATGTGGCTCCAGTTCTCGGTGGTGGCCCAGTTCTCGTTTCCGTTCTGCCAACTCCACACGCAGGCGTTGGCGCACGGACGCACCTGAAGTGTCTCATCGCCGCCAAGCGAGGCGCCCGGCTCGAACTTCGTGTAGTCTCCAGAGGTGGTGGATGTGGATTCGCCCACAATGAAGCCAATCGACTTACCGTTCGTCCATGTCGCCTTGCCCGGGCCCACCCCGCCTGTCGCATCGTATGCGGTGATTGTGAACTTGTGCCAGCCGGCCGTCAATTCAACGCTATTGCGGCCGGCGGACTCCCAATTCGCGCTCTTGAACACCTGCGCGCCGTCCACGTCAAAGCGGATCGTGTCGTCGTAGTTGCCCGCGAACGTCCAGATTCCCGCCTTATCCTCCGGCACGTAGAATTCGCCACGGCCTGCCGTGCAGGTGTAGGTCTGGCGCCGGGTCGAGCCGTAGTGGGTGTGGATGTAGTTGAAGAAGTCCGCAGAGATGAAGGGATAGCTCCATGCAGTTGCCGCTATGTTGTCGGAGTAGTCTTTTGCGTCATTTCCGGAATTCATCGCGCCCGCCACCGCATAGGCGTAGCGGCTGTCGGAATACTTGGCCACCTGCGCGTTCACGCCGTCGGCGAGCTTGAGACCGCCGCTGAAGCAGGAGACGTTCCGGAAGTCGTTGCCGCCGGTGTTCTCGACGGTGATCGATCCGATGTAGGCGCCCTGCAGGCAGTCGACAGGCCGCTCGCCCTGGAAGTTCACCGATCCCTTGATTGTCAGATCGCTCGCGCCGGAAAGGCCGGTGTTCCAGTTGACGAAGTACTCGGCCATGTCGAACGTCACCTTGCCGCCCAGCTTCTCGTAGCCGAAGAAGATCGGCGCGCCGTGGTTGCCGCCCCAAGCGCCGTTGACGTTCACGAAGTCGCCGTTCTGGATGTCTATCTTTGTCACGCCGGGCGTCCACATGCCGTTGAAGCCGGACGAGCCCATCTCGAACCTGCCGCCCTCCATCACGAGCCAATGGAGACCCTCTGCGGCCCCTACGCCGTTGCCGTATCCCCATCTATGCTCCAGATGATTCAGCCAGATGCCCTTTGTCTTGAACAGGGCGCCCTCGCGGATGTACAGCACGGAGCGCGGCGAATCGTATGCCGCGTAGGTGACGATGCCGGAAGCGTCAACCTCGCCGCCCACGTCCACCGTGTGCACCGACACGACAGCGGGGTTCTGACTCCAGCGGCCCACTTGGAGCTCGCCCGTCACCTTCATCTTTGCACCAGGGTCGATGACGATGCGGCCGTGTGCAGGGCCCTTGCCGGAAGACCCGCCCGTGCTGAGATGGAGATTCTTCACCGTCAGGTCGGAGCCTTCCTTGAGGCGGAGATCGCCGGCGTAGTCAATCGAATTTCCCAGGCTCAACTGGGCGATGGAGCCGATCATCGTGAGCGCAAGCCCGTACTCGGCGTTGTTTCCGGGACCGTACACATAGGTGGTGCCGGCGGACTGGTTCACGTTCACCACACCCTGCACGTCCATCATGCCCGTCGCCTGCGGACGGATGTCGATTGCGCCGCCGGTGGACGTGATGTTGATCTCCTCGAACTGCGGCCCCGTGCCGCTTTCGGGCATGAAGCCGAACGAACCGCCCGTGTGCGTCACGTTGATTTTCTTGGCCTTCGATCCCTCCTTCAGGAAGAAGCCGCCGGAGGTATGCGTAAGCGCAATGTCGGTCTGGGCGTCGAAGCCGTTTGCCAGATACGTGTTGCCGCCCGCCTGCTCAAAGACCTCGCCCGTGAACGGTCCAGCAAAGTTGCGCGTGCCGCCCGTGGTCTTCACGCTTCCGCCAGATGTAAAGGCTCCGTTGAAGGTAAAGGTATTGTCGCCGTTCAAGGTAAGCATGGCGCCATCGGCCACAGTGACGGGTCCGTTGAACGTAGTGGTGCCGCTCTCTGCGGAAAGCACGCCGCTTCCCGCAGCGACGAATAGCGGCACCGTGGCGGGATAGGTGGTGGCATAGCCGTGCAGCGTGCCGTTGTCGAGCGTGATGCCGCCGGGGGCGCTGATGGTCGCCGATTCGGGACGGAACACGCCGCCTTCCGTGACCAAGACGGATTCGACGTCGAGCGGCAGGCTGATGAGGCCGAAGTAGCCCGTGTTCTTCACCGTGAGCTTCTTGCCGGGGCCGAAGATGCCGCCCGCCGCCGTCGCCGCCGTGCCGGTGCGGACGCGCACGTCGAAGCGG
>CADCPA010000050.1 GCA_902803135.1 uncultured bacterium | reverse complement strand
GACATCTCGCCGTTGAAGGTCGGCTATTCCCTCGAGCGTCCCGTCTCCGAGTTGAACGCCGCGCGCGTTCATGCGCTGCTGCATGTCTACCATCTGCCGGTCAACCGGCGGGCGCTGGGGTCTGTCGGCGCGCTCTGGCGAGATGTCGTCTGCACGCGCAAATACAACGAATTCCGCAAGTCGATTCTTCGCGGCAGGCCCTGGCGGAGTTCGATGGCCGGCGCTTTCGGCCCTGACAAGGCGCAGGGGTTTCTGAATCCGAAGTATCGGGACATTGCCTTGAAGGATGTCGTCGAAAAGGCCGACCGCGTCAATCGCCGGACCGCGGCGTCGATCGACCTGCCGATTTTCGACATCCTCGCCGAGTCGGTCGGGCTCGTTCGTGCCGCCGGGGCCGTTCCGGTTGTCACGACCATGCCGCTGGCGAAGGCGTTGCGCACGGCCTTCGATGCGGACAAGCTCGCGGCGTTCCGCGAGGCGACGCGGGACGTGGCCGTTCGTCTGGGGGTTGAACAGTTGGATTACCTCGACCTCGACCTGCCGGACGCGTGCTGGCACGACGGCAACCATCTCAACCGGACCGGTGCGGCGGAGTTTTCGGTGCGGTTCGCGGAAGATCTGGAGCAGATTCGGCGTCGAACGTCGTCGCAGAAGCCGGTGCATGCGCTTTCGGTTGTTTGTGCGGGCGAGATGAGGCGGCCGCCGACGCCGGCGGATCTGGGCGGCTTGTCCTGGGCCGGCGGCGAGACGTATTGGTCCGTCCGCGACACGGGCGGCGAACTCTGCGAGCTGCGCATTCCCGTCGATGCGGCGACGGGCGAGATCCGCGGGTTTGCCCTTGGACGTACCTTCAAAGTTCCGCGGGGAAAAGACCTTGAAGGCACGGCCTACGATCCCTTGCGCAAGAGCGTGTGGTTGAGCGACGAGAACGGTCCTGCCGTTTTCGAGTTCCGTCCCGCCGAGGGCGCACTCGGACAGTCCGTCGAATTGCCGAAGGAACTCTTCGGCGTACGGAAGAATCGCGGGCTCGAGGCGTTGGAGATTTCCCCGGACGGACTTGAGATGTGGACGTGCAACGAAAACGAACTTCCGGCCGACGAGAAGGCTTCGCCCGGCTCCAGCGAGTTTCTGCGTCTGACGCGGTTCGCGCGGCGGGACGCCGCGAGTGTCTGGCATGTCGCCGGGCAATGGGCCTATCGGCCGGAATCGCCGGGCGGATTGCGGATTCGCGGGAAGTCGCGCAATGGCGTGTCTTCGATCTGCGTGATGCCTGACGGTTCCGTGCTTGTCCTTGAACGCGAAAAGCGACACGAGGGGAAGGCGCATTACCGCATTCGCATCTTCCTGGTCGATCTCGTGTCTGCGACGGATGTGCGCGGATGGACGTCTCTGGCCGATGCGGACTTCATTCCCGTGCGCAAGCACCTCCTGTATGAGGCGGATGTAGGATGCGCCATGTACGAAGGCATGAGTCTGGGTCCGACCCTTGCGGATGGCGCCTGGTCGCTTCTCCTCGTGTCGGACGGCGATGACGAAGCGGACGAAAGGATGCTCTCGCTCAAGGTCGTGCATTGACGTCGCACCACCGCATGGACAACATCGCGATCCTCCAGTCCTCTTCGACGTGCCACGGCGGCTTGAGGGCAAGCCGCCCGTATTCCACTAATAAGCTCTGAGCTTTCCACTCCCCGGCGGATTTCGCGAGCTAGCGGAGCACCTTTCCGAGACCAGGGCGGCCATGGAACACGCGACCGGCCGTGATCGGCTCAGAGGCCCTGCCGAAGCAGTTGCGCGCGCGCACCTCGATCACGTAGTCCTTGTCCTGCGGCAGCTCGGCCACGTCGAACCAGAACCGCTGCCGTACCGGCTCGCATGACGCCAGCTTGTGGTAGGCAGGCGAATAGAAACTCTTCACAAGCGGCGCCGAGCCGTCCTTGGGAACCGCGCGGATCTCGTAGTCAAACACGCGCCAGCCCTCCGGCACGACCGCCGACGGGAAGTCGCACATCATCACGATCGTCCACTTGCCCTGCCGGTTCTCCGTGTTGCGCATCGAGCACCGCACGGCCGCTCCCTCCGGAAATGCGGGTACGGGCACGCGCTTCTCCACCTCGGCCGGCACGAACGGTTTCGCGCCCGTGAACGGAATGATCCATGCCGGAGCCGCTTCCGCGCCGTCCGCCTCGATGTCGATGCGCTCCACAACGATCACAACGATCCGGTCCTCGTACACGTTCACGAAGAATCCCTGCGTGCCCTCGAGGTCACGGCGCACGGGAATCATCGGCATCGCGTTCGTAGCCGAGCCGTCACGCTTCGCCGAGCCGTTCTCGTGTCCGGGAAGGCCGGGGTAGGAAAGCGACGGCGTGCCGATTGCCGTGAACTCGCCCTGCCAAATCTGGCGCTCGTCCACGAACGGACAGTGCGTGTGGCCCGTGAAGGCGACCGCGTTCGGGAAATTCTTCAGCCCGGAAAACGCGCTGTCGCCGTCAGTCTTGCGGCCGCTGTCGCCGGTCGTTCCCCTGATCGGCAGATGCTGGAAGTAGAAGAACGGCTTGCCGGAATCCCGCAGACGCCTGCCGGAAGCCTCGAGGAATCCCGCCACGTCGGGACGGCGTTTGCCGTCGTCCTCCACCGCGTATTCCGCCGACACGAAATCATACCCCTTCACGGTCCTGATGCGCATCGGCGCGTATTCCTCGCCAAAGATCTTTTCCCACTCGGCCTTCACACCGCCCGGCGCCTTCACGACCGCCTCGTCTTCGGAATGGCCGGAGGCGTGCATGTCCATCGTCATGTCGCCGTACCACCAGCCCTCGAAGTCGTGGTTGCCCGTGCAGAGGAGCGGAACGACGTCCGTTCCGCCGAACACGCGCCTCCACGCGTCGCGCACGTGTTCCCACGAGTTGACCGTACCCCAGTCGGCGATGTCGCCGCACACCATCACGGCGTCCGCGCCGCGCGACTTGAACAG
>CADCPA010000049.1 GCA_902803135.1 uncultured bacterium | reverse complement strand
TATGTAGTCGAGCGCCCGGCACAGATCCTCGAACCAGAGGAGAATGTCATCCTCTTCGATGTCACACGGCTCCACGTCGTCCAGCGTGCGCGGCAGGCCGTCCTTGTACGTCACGATGTCCATCACGAAGTACGGCACGCCCGTCTCCGCATCGACGGCAAGATCGAACACGCGGATGAGATGGGGGTCGTGCAGTCTCGCAAGCACCCTGCCCTCCATGAGGAACTTCTTCTTGAGAATGTCGGCATGCCGGCCGTTCGTGGAAAACGCCTTGAGGGCATAGTGCACGCCGAGCTGTTCATGCTCGACTTCATAAACAACGCCCATTCCGCCCTGTCCCAGAAGACGGACAATCCGATAGGCGCCGATCTTCTGCCCCGGAACAAACAAAGGGATGGTCTGTTCGGTATTTGCCGTATTATCTTGCATGTCCCTTCCCCTTCTCACGTGAAGATCCGGCGGAAGTCGAGATCTTCGGCCGCGAGCGTGAAGACGGCGAACGGCAGCTGCGCGAGGTGGTCGTCGAAGGCCTTGAAATACGCGCCGTAGGCTTCGTCCGTCTCGTTGGCCGTCGGGGCGCGAAGGCCGAGGAACGTCACCGCGGAATCGGCGGAATGGTCCGCGATCACCTCGGTAAAGGCGCGGCCCTCGGAGTCGAGGATGCGCGTCGTCGCCTCAATGCGCACGTGCGTGAGGAATTCGGAGAGCACGGCCTCGGCTTCGGACTGGGTACGTCTGTGAATGATCATGTTGATGCGGAGCGGATACTTCTGCCAAAGCGGTTCGCGCCGCATCAGATAGGCCAAGGCGAGCATGAAGGAGCCGTTGGCGTTCTTGCCGCGCCACCAGATGTCGATGAATCCCTTCTCGGGCAGCTCGTTCATGCCGACGGTCACGAGGATGTTGCGGCGTTCGCGGGCGACCTGGCGCAGGAAGCCGCCGAACGGGGTGCATTCGTCGTCCGGCGGACGGTCGAGCACGACGGTATTCGGAACGATCGGCCCGAACCCGTAGTTGCGCACGAGTTCGCTGAAGGCCGTCCAGTCGTCGGCAGCTGTGAGCAGCTTGACGGTCGTTGCGAGTCCCGCACGTGCCGCCGTGCGCGTCACGAGATCGCGCAGGTCGCGCACCTGATCGTCATTGCGCGCCCCCGGGGGCAGCGCGGCGGCGAGAGTGACGAAGCTGCGTCCGCCCGAGATGCCGCGAGCCAGTTCGAGCAGGTGGGAGTCGACGCAGGGATTCTTGGCCAGCACGAGCAGGTTCGGACGCCAATTGCGTTCGGCATGTTCGCGCTTCGCGAGGCGTCCGAAGGCCAGGCGGACGAGCGCCATGTAGAGGCCCGTGCGCATGTCGCCCCACTGGGCGCGGAGCTGGCGCCGCTTGATGAGCCAGAAGATCGCCGCCTCGCAGGCAAGCGCAACGAAGGTCCAGCCCGGCGAAATCATGAACATCGCCACCAGACAGCCCGCGAAACCGGTGAAGCTGTAGAAGGACCGTACCCGGAAAGTCGGGCGCCACGTCGGGTTGCCGAGCGCCTCCTCGAGGGCCGCACAGAGGTTGAGGAGGCCGTAGGTGGACAGGTTGAAGAGCGTGAGCACCGGGGCGATGACGTTGATGTCGCCGAGCCAGATGCAGACGGCGGCGAAGACGAAGCAGAGCAGGGCGGCGAGGCGCGGATCGTCGGAGGCGCCGAAGCCGCGTCCGAGGAAGCGGGGAATCAGCCGGTCGCGCGCCAATGCCTGCAGTACACGCGGCGCGCAGAGGAAACTGCCGACGGCGCTCGAGAGCGTCGCCGCCCAGACGCCGATGAGAATCGGCGTCCCCCAGCGGGCGCACTTCTGGAGGATCATCGTGTCCGTGCGCAACGTGCCCGGATCGGAGACAAAGTGATTCAGCGCCAGCGGCACGGACATGTAGACGAGGTAGCCCGTGAGCACCGCGGCGATCGTGCCGCGCGGAATCGACTTGGCGGGATCCTTCAGGTCGCCGGACATGCCCACACCTGAAAGGATGCCCGTCACGGCGGGGAAGAAGACCGCAAAGACCGGCCAGAACCCGAGGGCGGGCGGCGTATCGCGCGCCGAAAGCGGCGTAAAGCCCTCAGGCGTCGCCCCGAGGAAAAACGAGACGAGCGAAAAGGCGATTGCCGCCATGATGAAATACTGCGACTTCAGGGCGATGTTGGCCGAAAGCGTCGCGACCACCGCAAGGACGACGAGCGTGGCGAGGCCGACCAGACGCGGCTCCCAGGCCGAGACGACGGGCAGTCCGGACCCGACAAGCGCTTCGGCGAAACCGGCGATGTAGAACGACACGCCGATGGCCTGCGAGAGGGCCAGCGGAATGCCGAGCGCCGCGCCAGCTTCGAGACCGAGCGACCGCGAGAGCATGAAGTACGCGCCGCCCCCCTTCATGCGCATGTTGGTCGCGAGCGCGGAGATGGAAAGTCCGGTCAGAAAGGTAATCAGACTGCCGAGCGTGACGATCAGCAGCGACGTGGAGAGCCCCACATGGCCGAGCATCCAGCCGAAGCGAAGGTACATCACGACACCGATGATCGTGAGGATGCTGGGCGTGAACACGCCCTGGAACGTACCAAAGCCGTAGCCCGTCGTCGTTTTCGTATCTGCCATTGTCTGCGTACCCTTCACTGCCCCCATGGGACACGCTCATTGTACCATCTTTCCGTACGAATGGAAAGCGATCAGCGGATGCACCGCATCCCTCAGGCGTCGTTTTTCCGTCGTAGCGAACTCCCCACCAGGATGAGGAGCGTGTAGACTTCGAGACGCCCCGCCAGCATGGCGAAGCAATACCACAGTTTCAACGCGGGAGACAATCCGCCGTAGTTCGCGGTCGGACCCAACGAGCCGAAGGCCGGTCCCACATTGCCGACCATGCTCAACGACGCCGTGAAGGCGGTGAACAGGTCGAGACCGGAACAGGCGCCGATAAACGCCGTGACGAAGACGAGCGCAAAATAGACGAAGATGAACGACGCGACAAACGAGGACACCTCGCCCTTTCCCGGAATGCCGTTGATGCGCAGCGTGAAGACGCCATGCGGATGGAGAAGCCGGAGAATGTCGTTGCGCAGCTGCTTGGACAGAACGGACCAGCGGATGACCTTGATGCCGCCGGCCGTCGAGCCCGAACAGCCGCCGATGAGGAAGAGCGAAAGCACGATGAGCTGCGACGCCGGCTTCCAGGTCAAATAGTCCTGCGACATGAAGCCCGTCGTCGAGATGACCGACGCCACCTGGAAGGCAACCGCACGCGCGGTGTCCGACACTGTCGCCCACGAGGACGCCTCAAGCACCGTCGCACCGCCAATGGCGGCGAGAACGACCAAGACAAAGCCGCGGAGCTCGGTATTGTCGCGAATTTCCGACCATTTCCCGAGGACCAGCAGGTAGTAGAGTCCGAAATTGACCGAGGCCAGCAGCATGAAGGCCGTGCAGATCCATTCGACCGCTGGATTCGCAAAGGACGCCAGGCTCGCGTTGCGCGTCGAGAAGCCGCCCGTGCCCAGCGTCGAGAACGCATGGCACACGGCATCGAACCAACCCATGCCGGCGAAATGGAGGAGACAGGTCTGGATGAGCGTCAGAACAACGTAGATCGTCCAGAGAATCTTGGCCGTGTCGCTGATGCGCGCGGTCAGCTTCCCCTTCTCGGGACCGCTCGTTTCCGCCTGGACAAGCCGATAGCCGCCGACGCCGAGAATCGGAATGAGGGCGACGGCCAGCGCAATCACGCCCATGCCCCCGAGCCAATGGGTCTGGCACCGCCAGAAATTGATGCAATGCGGCAGCGATTCGACATCCGACAGCACGGAGGCGCCCGTCGTCGTGAATCCGCTGACACTCTCGAACAGGGCATCGATGAAACCCGAAAACGCGCCGCAGGCGTAGAGGGGAATTGCGCCGAACAGGCTCACGACGATCCAGACGCTGCCGACGATGACAAACGCGTTCTCGACGCCGCCGACCCGCAGCTTCCCGCGGCGGCGCAGCCAGAAGAACCCCGCGAGCAGCCAGCTGGCGGCCATCGGCACGACGAAGGCCGTCAAAGCCCGCCATTCGCCATACCAATAGGCGACGAAGACCGGCAGCAGGAAGGAGGTTCCCACCAGGCCCATGACGGTCGACAGCGAGCGGACGAGGACATTGACCATGACGTGTTCGTTCCTTATCCGGCAACCATCCGAACGGCATCGTTGTTTCCAGCCGCGACAATCAGGACGACGGTCGACCCCTCGGCCATCACCGTATCGCCCCGCGGCACGCAGCTGACACCGTCCGCGCCATGCAGCAGCAGGACGAGTCCGGCCCCGGCGGGAAGCCCGACATCGCGCAGGGCCTTGCCCACGGACTTGCTCCCCTTCGCCACCTGGCATTCGACGATTTCAAAGGCTCCGTTGCAAACGGTATGGACCGACTTGACATTGTGCCCGCGCAAGTGACTCATGATGCTGTCCACCACCGTGCCCCGCAGAGGAACCGCCACGTCGACGCCCAGCCGCATCGCCATCCGCGCGACGGACGAAGTCGCCGTGAGCGCAATCGCCTTCTTCACGCCGGCCGACTTCAGATAGGCCGCCGTCACCAGGTTGCGCTCGTAATTCTCCGAAGCCGCCACCACGACGTCGAAATGGTCGAGTCCCTCCTCGCGCACGAGCGTCTCGTCCGTCGCATCTCCGCAAAAGACGCGAACCTCGCGGAACCGCTCCACCATCGCCCGGCAACGGCTGACGGATTCGTCGACGACGGCGACTTCAAAGCGCCGTGCCGCCTTCGGAATCCGCTCATCCGCCCAAGCCCCCGCCAGGTGCTGCGCCACGAGCACGGACCCGACGCTCCCGGCGCCGACGATGGCCATCCGTCCGTTCCCCGTACTGAAGGGTCCTGCATCGCACAGCGCCGCAACCGCGGACAACTCGTCCTCCTTCGCGAGTACGCCCAGACGGTCGCCGGGGCTGAGGACGGTTTCGCCCCCCGGCAGCACGGCACCGGCAGCCGTCTCGACGTGCGCCACGAGAAAATGCCAGCCCGGCACGGACGACAACCGCCACAAGGGCGTTCCGTTCAGAGGCGATTTCGCCCCCAAGGTGACCGTGACGATGCCATATCCCTGGCCCAACTCCACGACGCCGCCGACGGCGCCGTGGACAATGGCGCGACTGATGGCCGCCGCCACTTCGAAGTCGGGATTGATCAGCCGATCGATGCCGAACGGCGGGCGACGCGTACCGCTAAACGCCTCGGCATAGTTCCGGGCCGCGTGGTCGACATCGTTGCAGTAGACGTGGTTCCGCACACGGGCGATTTTAAGCACCTTCGGATAGACCGCATCCGCGAGCGAGCAGGCAATCATGTTCACCTCGTCGCTCTGCGCAACGGCCACAAGTGCGTCCGCCGACGCAATGCCCGCCTTCTCGAGAACTTCCAAACTGTTTCCCTGGGAATGGACGACCGCACAGTCGAGCTGGCTCCCGACATCGCGAACACGCTCGGCGTCGCTGTCGATCAAGACAACGCGATGGTGGTTCGCCAGCAGTTTCCTTGCCAGCTGGACACCTGTAAATCCTGCACCTATGACAATCGTTCTCATTGAACTCCCGCACTCGCTGGGGCCGTACAATTTCCGGACGGACCGCCCAAAGGCCGTCCGACGAAGCCAATCGCCCCCTTGACACTAGTATACCATATTCGGAAGCCGCCCGGACGTGGCACAATTCTTTTCGCAGTCAAGGGGACGGCCAATGGATCTGACCCGTCTTCCGATTCGGATTGGAACGTTCCCCACCGCCGAAGCGCCTAGCGCGCGTGGGCGCGGATGATGTCCGCGAGCCACTTGTTCTCGTGGAAGCTGGTCGCGGTGTCGAGCTTGGACCACTTCGCCTTCACCGTCTCGTAGTCATCGGCCGGCGTCGCGACGTTGTCCTTTCCACGTCCGTTCGCGCTGTTGTAGATGCCCCAGCTCGACTTCGCGTGATGGATCTTGTAGCTCCACGTCGTCCAGCCCCAGCCCTGTTCGTTGAACGTCTTCAGCGCGAGGTTCCAGCTCTTCGGATCGTCGAAGAACGTGAATTCCCCGATGAATACCGGTACGCCGTGCCGCGTCTGCTCCTCGTTCTTGAGCTTGGAGGCGATGAACTCCGCCTGGCGGTCGCTCTTGTTGACGCCGTCCCAGCAGTAGAAATGATACTGGTAGCAGACATTCTTCCAACCGAACTTCGACGGGGACGGCAACTGCGGCGTGTCCCAGCACGACTCGATCATGATGAGATGGTCGGGGTCGACCGCGCGTACGGCCTTGTAGAGCCTGTCGAGGCCCTCGATGACCGCCGCGTCGGTGGTGTGGCCGCCTGGATGCCCTTCAGGCTCGTTCAGCAGATCGTAGGCCGCGATGGTCGGATTGCCGCGGTAGCGCCGGGCGATCGACTGCCAGATCTTGATGCAGAGGTCCATGGACGCCTTCTCGGTGAAAAGCCGCGGATTGCGCGTGTCGCCGGAATGGTGGCGTCCGTTCTGGCTGCCCGGCGCGCCGTGCATGTCGAGGATCACGTAGAGCCCGCGCTGCTTGCAGTTCCGCACAAACCAGTCCATGCGCGTGAATCCCTCGGAATTCGGACGGCCGGTCTCGTCGAGGAAGTCGCGCCAGCCGAACGGCAGCCGCAGACAGTTCAGTCCGAGCGCTTTCACGTTGTCGAAGTCGGCCTCCTGCCACCACTTGTCGCGGTAGAGCTTGAACAGCTCCTTCGCCTTCGCCTCGCCGAATTTTTCGACGAACTTCTCAGAGAGCTCGTACTGGCCGTGCTCGCCCTTCAAGTTCGACGTCAGCGAGGTCAGCGTCATCCAGTCCTCGGTCAGCAGCCACGAGCCCGCGTTCGTCCCCTTGAGCACGTAAGGCGTCTTCTTGCCGTCGGTTCCGACCTGAACCATCCGCGTCCCGTCCGCGACGAGAAATCCGTTCGGCAGCGCAAAAGCGCCCAGCGCCAGCGCCGCCATCGTCATCGCAATGCCAACTTTCATCTTCACTCCTTCCGCTTGCTTGTCCTCGGCAAAACAGGATTGCCGCCGGCCCGGAATGCCTCCATGATTTCCGTCGGACGCCCGTCGTCGAAGAAGGCGCCGAGCGGATACGGACTTTCCTTGCACGCCGGCTCCCAGTAGAACACGCCCTTGCAGTGTCCGTCGGTCGCATGCTGCGCGTCGTAGAGGATGCGGGCGAGCTGGCGACGGCTCTCCTTCTGCACGAGGGGCTCCTGCGTGCGGTTGTGCACGCCCGTTTCCACGATCATCAGCTCGCAGTTCCATTTCTTCGCGAGGCGGCGGATGTTGTTCATGCAGAGGGTGATCACCTGATCGCTCGCGGGATAGCGGTCCTTCGCCCACCAGGGATAGAGCGAGAGGCCGATCATGTCCCACTTGACGCCGCGCCGGGCGAGCATGTCCAGATTCCAGTCGTAGATGCCGGCCTCGTGTCCGCGGTCGAGATGCACGATGACGATCGCCTGCGGAAACACGCGCTTGACGGCGGCGTAGCCCGCCTTGAAAAGCGCCGCATAGCCGTCCGGACGGTCCGTATGCCCCGTCGGCCACACGAAGCCCGGCGTCGTCTCGTTGCCGACCTGCACCCATTTCGGCGTCACGTCCGCGGCCTTCAGCGCCTTCAGCGTCTCTTCGGTGTGCGCGGCCAGCAGCTGGGACACCTTCGCCACGTTGTTGGAATCAGGCGCCCAGGCGGCCGGAATGATCTGATGCCCCGGATCGGCCCACGTGTCGGAATAGTGGAAGTCGATCATCACGTCCATGCCCGCGGCCTTCGCGCGCTTGGCCTTGGCGACCGTGTCGGCGAGGCCGCACCAGCCGTCCTTCGGATTCACCCACACGCGCAGACGGATCGCCCGCATGCCGTAGTCGTCCCGCAGGAGCGCATAGAGGTCCTTCTCCTCGCCCGCGGCCGTCTTGAAGCGCGAACCGTTCTTCTCCATCTCGGTCACCCAGCTGATGTCGGCGCCTGTCACGAAGGCGTCCTTCGGCTGCGCGCCGCAAAGCGCAGCCATGTACAAACCGCAGAACGCGGCGGCAACTCCGAATCGTTTCATATGTTCTCCCGACATGCGCCTGGTTCAGGCGAGGAGCGCGTCGCCGGACAATTCCTTTTGAATCTGGCGGAGGCACTGACAGGCGTTCGGCATGTCGATGCCCGCAATCAGACACATGTGCGCCCGCGCATAGGCCCCCCGCAGGCTGGAGAAATGTTCGTATTCGTTCTCATACTCGCACGGCGCACCGGACATCGCCCACTCGTTCACGACGTCCTTCAACCACATTCCGCCTTGGGCATAGCCCTTCTGCACCGCCACCTTCATCCAAAAGAAGGACTCCACGAAAGCGCCGCGGCGACGGGCGTAGTCGGAAAGTTTCGCCAAGGCCTCGAGATGCCCCTCCTCCGCAGCGAAATAGATCAACTTCAGATATTCGCCGTCGGACACGGGATCGGGAATGATGCCATGCGGCATGTTCCGCGCCTCGCGCCAGGCCTCCTCCGGGGAGAGGGAAGTCGCCGACGACGGGGCGGACGCGGCCAGGTGGGACGGTGAAGACGGGAGAGCGGGGTCCGACGGGGGCGGGGAATGCGTGTCGGCGGCGGTACGGACGGGCTCGGACGCTTCTTCGACCGCGCCCGAATCCTTGACGCGCACGATGCCGTCCCAGCGGCATTCGTAGGCAAGCCAGCCGAAAAGGAGTCCGACCAAGGCGAGGACCCCCATCTGCTGCGCACCGAAGATGGCCCAGGCGCTGCCGAGGTCGAAGGCCCTCACCGTAAAGATGTAGACGGCAAGGCCGAGCACAAACAGGAACAGCCAGCAGAGCCACTGACCGCCAAGACTTTTTCTTCTCAATCTCATTGTCGTCCGTCCTTGAGGTTAAACACTTGTCCCGCTTCGAGCTGCAAAACAATCTTCATCGTACTAGGTTCGCACGGAAGCCTTGATGGTGGCGTGGAGCGCATCGGCATTCGGCCCCGTCGGACGGATCTCGTAATCCCCGACCGCGGCCGGAACGATGAACGTCTCGGCATAGTGTACTGTGAACGGGGCGAACGCCCCGGTCGGACTCGTCACCGTCGCCTCGTCCCCTTCCACGAGATTGAGCACATTCACGCCGCCCTCCGTCGAATGCCGGACCGGCGCCGTGAACCAGTGGCGGCGCGTCTCGATGAACTCGCGCTCGTGGAGGCCGGTGCGCTCCTCCTTCACGCCCGGCGCCTCGGCCAGCGTCTCGGCCTGCCCCACGAGATTGGCCTTCACCCAGTCGGTGTCGCGGTCGAACTGGATATTCGCGAGGGCATGCTCCGCATGAATCGGACGCGGTCGTCCGTCGAGGCCGAGTCGCCCCCAGTCCCACATCTTGAACGTGAAGATGTAGGGCGTCGCCGAAATCTCGAGCACCATGCAGTCCGCTCCCGAGCAGTGGATCGTGCCGCCGGGAATGAGGAAATGG
>CADCPA010000048.1 GCA_902803135.1 uncultured bacterium | reverse complement strand
CGCAGCTGCTGGCGAAGTTCAAGGCGATGTCCTGGGACAAGGGCTGGAACTACCGCGGCATGGGCCAGTTCAACCGCAGCGTGAGCTGGGTGGACAGCTATGCAATCGCGCTCGGACACTGCAAGTCGAAGGCCGCCGTGCCGGCGCTCATCGAGAAGGCCGCGCAGCTCAACGCGCAGAGCGAGTACTCGCATTTCCGCGCCATCGCGAAGGCGCTGGAGGAAATCGGCGACGCCGCCGCCATCCCCGTGCTTGCGGACGTCTTGAAGCGCCCCGAAATCGGCGGCCGCTGGCAGAAGATGGGGTCCGCGCCGCCCGTCGTGCCCGGCTATCAGAACACCGCCGGCGACTGGGAGCGCACGCTCTCGCTCCGCGAGCTCTGCATCGCCCGCGCGCTCTACCGTCTCGGCGACACGCCCGACCATCTCGGACGCCGGACGCTCGAGGCCTATGCCGCCGATCCGCGCCGCGCCTATGCGAAGCACGCGAAGATGGTGCTGCAGGGGAAGTGAGGGTGAGAAGGTGAGAAGGTGAGAGGGTGAGAGGGTGGAAGAATTTCAGTTAAAACGAATGTTAAGCAACAAGGAGTAAAGAAGAAATGAATGAAGTCGTTTCCAACCCGATGGCGGGTGGTCTGATCTGTGCGCTGGGCGGTTTCGCCGGCGCCGTGTTTGCCGTGCCGTTCCGCGGCATCAAGAAGGTGAGCTACGAGAGCTACTGGCTTTTCTACGCGCTGGCCGGCCTGCTTGTGTTTCCGCTGCTGCTGGCGGTGACGATGTGTCCGAAGACGTTCAGCGTCATCGGCGGCACGGACGGCGCCGTGCTCGCGAAGTGCATTGGCTGCGGCGCGCTGTGGGGCCTGGGCGGTCTCACGTGGGGTCTCATGATCCGCTACCTCGGCATCGGTCTGGGCCTGGCCATCGGTTGCGGACTCTGCTCGGCGACGGGCACGTTCATTCCGCCGATCGTGCAGGGCAACGCCCACTCGCTCGTCGAGAACACGGGCGCGCTCGTCGTGCTCGGCGGCGTGATCGGTTCGCTCGTGGGCATCGCGCTCGTCGGCCTCGCCGGCAAGTGCAAGGAAGGCGAGCTTTCCGAAGAGGAGAAGAAGGCCGCCGTCGCGGAATTCGACTTCAAGAAGGGCATGCTCGTGGCGCTCTTCTCGGGCATTGCCTCGGCCGGCATGAACTTCGGCCTCCAGAGCGGCGGCGTGATGGAAGAGGCGGCGGCGAAGGCCGGCACCGCGGCAGCGTGGTGCGGCATGCCCGTGCTCGTGGTCGTGCTGTGGGGCGGCCTCGTCGTCAACGTCGCGTGGTGCCTCTGGCAGAATGCGAAGAACAAGAGCTTCGGCGATTATGGCCGGATGCTCGCGGGCAACTTCGGCGCCATCGTCCTCGCGTCCCTCGCCGGCGTCATCTGGGCGTGCCAGTTCGCGTGCCAGAAGGCCGGCGAACCGCAGCTCGGCTCGCTCAAGTACATCAGCTTCGCGCTGGTGATGGGCTGCTCGATCCTGTTTTCCACGCTCATCGGCATTTTCATGCACGAGTGGAAGGGCACGGGCACGAAGACGCGCACCTGCCTCGCGCTGGGCGTGCTGGTGCTCGTCGCCTCCTTCTGCGTGATGAGCTATGGCGGCAAACTCAAGGGCGAGGCCGCCGCGGAGGCGGCTCCGGCCGCCGCGCAGCCGTAACGTGCAGGGTGTACATGCTCCGTCACACGTCCTTCTTCCGCCGCCCGGCGACAATCCTCATCGCACTGCTGGCGTTCTCTTCCCTCCTTTGGTGCATCCTGATGGTCCTTTCGCCGCACGGCGTGGAGTCGCGTGTCTTCTACGAGCAGGGGCGCCACTGGCTCGGCGATTTCACCTGCGTGCGGAACTGCGCGGCGGAAGGATATGCCAACGCCTTGCAGCCGCTCTACGATTCCTGCTACCCGGCGTTCGGCGTGCTCGTCGCCGGCCTCTTCCCGCGCGAGGCGGCGTTGTCCTTCACGGTCGTGGGATTGCTGCTCTGGGCGGTGTCCTTCGCCGTCTTCCTGAAACGGGTCGGGCGGATGCCGTTGGGACTGAAGGCCGTTTTCTTCGGGGCCGTGCTGCTCTCGGGCGTCGTGCTGCATGCGTTCGAGCGCGGCAACCAGATTCTCTATGCAACGGCGGGTACGACGCTCTTCCTCGCTTGGTTCGATACGACATGTGCGGTGAAGCGGCGCATGGCCCTGGCGGCGCTTGCGGGGGCCGCCGTGCTGAAGATTTCGCCGGCGCTGCTGATCGTCCTGCTCGCGGTGCGGCTGCGCGACGGCCTGAAAGACAACCTGAGAAGCGTGGTCGTCGATGTCGTCTGGTTCGGTGCCGTCGGCGCGCTGCTCTTCTTCGTGCCGTTTGCCGGCGTGGGCGGTGTCGAAGGCTTCCGGCAATGGTTGGCGAATGCGGCGGCGAATGCCGCGCGCTACGCACAGTGCGGCGCGTGGGGCGTCGTGCCAATCGTCCGCACGCTGCGGATCGTCCGGCATCAGGACGTGATGGCCGCCTGGCCGGGACTTCGTCTCGAGCAGCTTGTCGGCGCGTTCCTGGGCTGTGGCTGTCTGGCGGCGGCGGGCTGGCAGGTCGTGAAAGGGCGGTGTGCGGCGGCGGTGAACGGACGGCTCCTCCTCTTCGTCGTGGCGGCTCTGCTGCTGATTCCCGGCAACATGCATTTCTACACGGGCCTCTACCTGCTGCCCGTGCTGGCGCTGCGGCTCGGCGAGGATGATTTCGGATGGTTCGAGTCGGCGTGCTGGTTCGCGATTCTGTGTCCGCTCCAGATCCCCTGTGGAACGGGCTGCCTCAACCATCCGATCGCCAACCTTGCCTTCCTCGCCCTCGTCGGACAAGCGGCTATTTCACTTTTTACTAATTCCCGCAAATATGCTATAATAAACACTTAGTGATTTCAAGAGGACAGGTAACATGAAATACGATAGGAACCATGCGCTGCTGGAGACGTCCGTTCCCGGCCTTCCGCCCCCGAAGAGCGGCAAGGTGCGCGATGTCTTCGATCTCGGCGACAAGCTGCTGATGGTGGTCACGGACCGCATCAGCGCGTTCGATGTGATTCTCCCGAGCGGCGTGCCCGACAAGGGCAAGGTGCTCAACCAGCTTTCGCTTTTCTGGCTGGAGTTCTTCGGCATGAAGAACCATCTGATCACGGCGGATGTCGACCGGTATCCGGCCGAGCTCCAGTGCGTGAAGGAAGATCTGCGCGGACGCTCGATGCTCGTGAAGAAGGTGAACATGGTCCCCGTCGAGTGCATCGCGCGCGGCTATCTGACCGGCAGCGGCTGGAAGGAATACCAGAAGAGCGGCACGGTCAACGGCCAGAAGCTCCGCGAAGGCTATCAGAACGCGTCCAAGCTCGACGAAGTGCTTTTCACGCCCACGACGAAGGCCGAAATCGGCGATCACGACGAAGCCATCGACTATGCGCAGACGGAACAGCTCGTCGGTGCGGAAATGGCGAAGGCGCTCAAGGACGCGACGACGGGCCTCTACAAGAAGGCCGCCGACTATGCGCTCCGGCACGGCATCATCATCGCCGACACGAAGTTCGAATTCGGCAAGGACGACGACGGTTCGCTGATTCTCGCGGACGAAGTTCTCACGCCCGACAGCTCGCGCTTCTGGCCGCAGGAATCCTATGCGGTCGGTGCGAATCCCCCCTCCCTCGACAAGCAGTTCGTGCGCGACTGGCTTGATTCGATCGACTTCAACCACCAGCCGCCGGGTCCGGAACTGCCGGACGACGTCATCGCCCGCACGCGTGCGATCTATGTGAAGGCCTACGAGGAACTGAGTGGCAAGAAACTGGTCTAAGGCGGCGACGGCGGCGCTCGACGCCTACCCGTGGCATGATCCGCAGGCCAAGGCCCGGGCGCATGCGGAGGCGGAGCTCGTCTCGTTCGGCGAACAGGTCGAAGTCGAGGATCTCCCGCTCTTCGTCCGCCAATGGCTGCGGACGCGCGCTGAGGGTCCGCTCGCCGGCTGGACGTGGCGCGGAGAAAGCTGGAAGGCGCTCACCGAGGGTTTCGAGAAGGCGATTCTCGCCCAGGCGCTGGCGGCGCATGGCGGCAAGGCCGCGGCGGCGGCCCGTGCGCTGAAGACGACGCCCCGTGTCGTGGCCTACAAGGCCCGCAAGTACGGACTTTGCAAAAAACGTGAAAACATAACGGAAAGGAAGTGAGAAAATGGGCTTTTTTGACCAGATGAAGCAGGCCATGCAGATGCGCAACGAAGCGAAGAGGATGCAGGCCGAAATCGAGAAGATCCAGTGCGAGTATTCGAACGGCGGCATTTCGGTGACGGCGCGCGGCGACTTCACGATCGCCTCGATCAAGATCTCGCCCGAGGCGTGGGCCGAGGCCTCCGGCGGCAAGACGGAGCGCTTCGAGACGATGCTCTTCAACGTCGTCAACGGTGCGCTCAAGCAGGTGAAGAAGACGACGCAGGAGCAGATGATGGCCCTCATGAAGGAGAACGGCGGTCTCCCGGACCTCTTCGGCCGCTAATCGATGCTTCGTTCCATCGACACCCTCGAACGCGCGCTCGCGCGACTGCCCGGCCTCGGCCGCCGCAGCGCAGGGCGCGCGGCTCTTGCGCTCCTGAGGGATCCGGAACGTCTTCTGGATCCGCTTGCGCTCGCGCTCGCCGATGCGCGCGAGAACGTCTGCTGCTGCAGCCGCTGCGGCGCTTTCACGGTGCGCGGCGAAGATCCCTGCGCGTTCTGCACGGATGCGACGCGCGACGCATCGGTCGTCTGCGTGGTCGAAGAGCCTGCGGACATCCTCACAATCGAGGAGGCGGGCGTGTTCCGCGGTCGCTACCATGTGCTCGGGGGCAAGCTCTCGCCGGCGCGGCGGATGGGTCCGGAAAGGTTGCGCCTTGCCGAACTCAAAGACCGCATTGCCGCCGAAGGCTTCACGGAGACGCTGCTGGCGCTGTCGACGGACATGGAAGGCGATGCGACGGCCGGCTATCTCGGCGAAATCCTGCGGGAGTGGCCCGCGGCCGCCGCCCCCGTGAAAGTGACGCGCCTCGCGTTCGGTCTGCCCGCCGACTCCGGTGTCGCCTATTCCGATCCGCTGACCCTCCGGCGCGCCATTCTGCACCGTTGCTCGGTGAGACGACTGCTTCTTGCTTCTCTGCGGTGGAAATGGTAGAATTTCCACCCATGCAGAACAGGATTTTTCTTTCACCGCCCTGGGTGGGCGAACCGGAGCGCGCCGCCGTGGCGGCGGCGTTCGATTCCGGTTATGTGGCGCCGTGCGGGCCGATGGTCGACCAGTTCGACCGCCGTCTCGGGGCGCTGGCGGATCAGTCCGCCGCCGCGGTCTCCTCCGGCACCGCCGCCCTCGATCTGCTGATGGAAGAATTCGCTGTCGGTCCCGACACCGCTGTGCTGGCCTCGACGCTCACGTTCATCGCCACGGTGGGCCCGGCCTGGCATCGCGGCGCGCAGCCGATCTTCATCGACGCCGATCCGCTGACCGGCACGATTTCCCTGCCGCTTCTGGAGAAGGCGCTGCGCGCCGTCGCACGCCGTCGCACGCCGACGCGCGTGCTCGTACTCGCGGCCGACATCTACGGACAGACCTGCGACTACGACGGCCTCGAGTCGCTGTGCAGCCGGTATGGCGCGACGCTGATCGTCGATGCGGCGGAGTCCGTGGGTGCGACGTGCCGCGGCCGTCCGGCCGGGCACGCCGGCGCGGCGGCGGTCTATTCCTTCAACGGCAACAAGCTGGTCACGACCTCCGGCGGCGGCGCGGTGCTGTCGCGCAATCCGGAAATCGTGCAGCGTGCCCGCTGGCGCGCCCAGCAGGCCCGCGAAAACAAGGTCTGGTACGAACATTGCGAAGTCGGGTACAACTACCGCATGAGCAATCTGCTGGCGGCTGTCGGCTGCGCGCAGCTGGACCGTCTGCCGGAGATCGTCCGCCGCAAGCGGAAGATCTTCGACTTCTATCTCGCGCTCTTCTGCGGCGACAAGCGTCCCGGCCATCGCGTGGCCCCGTATCCGTGCGGCGACTTCACGGAGCCGACGCGGTGGCTCAGCGTGTTCCTCTTTCCGACGGCGTGCGTGCGCGACGCGGTCGCGGCGCGTCTGGCGGCGGCGGACATCGAGTGCCGTCCCGTGTGGAAGCCGCTGCATCTGCAGCCCGTCTTCAAGACGTGCCGCGTGTACGGCGGCGAAGTCGCCGAAGACTTCTTCCGCCGCGGTCTGTGTCTGCCGTCCGGTGCCGGCTTGACCCGGACCCAGCTCAAGCGCATTGCGGAAGCCATTCGGGGATGAAGCGGCTGCTTGACATCTTCCTGGTTCTCGTCGTGGCGCCGTTCTGGCTGCCGCTGATGGGGCTTGTCGCACTGGCCGTGCGGTGCAAGCTCGGCGCGCCCGTCTTCTTCACGCAGGAACGCGCGGGATTGAACGGGAAGCCGTTTCGCATGGTCAAGTTCCGGTCGATGCTGACGGGCGAAGGGTCGGATGCGGAACGTTTGACGCCGTTCGGGAAGATGCTGCGGGCGACGTCGTTGGACGAGCTGCCGGAGCTGCTGCTGGTGTTGAAAGGCACGATGTCGCTCGTGGGTCCGCGTCCGCTGCCCACGTGCTACCTGCCGCGCTACAGTGCCGAGCAGATGCGGCGCCACGAGGTGCGGCCCGGCATCACCGGATGGGCGCAGGTCAACGGACGCAACCTCCTCTCCTGGGAGGAGAAGTTCGCGCGCGACGTGTGGTATGTCGACCACCGGTCGCTCGCGCTCGATTTCAAGATCCTCGTTCTGACCGTCGCGACGGTGTTTCGTTCGACGGGCATCTCTGCGCAGGGCGAGGCCACGATGGGTGAATTCAAAGGAACACAGTCATGACACGAGACATCATCATTGTCGGCGCGGGCGGATTCGGCCGCGAAGCGGCCTGGACGCTGGAGCGCATCAACTATCAGTCGCCGGCTTGGCGGATCATCGGCTTTGCGGACGATAATTCCGAACTGGCCGGCGAGATGGTCGAGGGCTATCCCGTTCTCGGTACGATCGAGCAGGTGTCGCACGACCATCCGGGCGCGGCGGTGTTCGTCGCAATCGGCGACAATGCGACGCGCGAGAAGATCTACCGCCGTCTGCGCGGCCACGACTTCCCCGTGATCATCGATCCCTCCGCCGAAGTCGCGCCCACGGCCGATCTGCGGCACGGGTGCTTTGTGGGGCCGCTCGCCGTCGTTTCCGTCGGCGTGGAGCTCGGCAAGTTCGTCATCGTGGGCGCGCGCGCGGGCATCGGCCACGACTCGAAGCTCGGCGACTTCGCGCAAGTCGGCGGCGGCGTGACGATTTCCGGCCACAACACGATCGGCGAGCACGCGTTCTTCGCGCCCCACGCCTGCACGTTGCCGTGCGTCAAGGTCGCGGCGCAGGCCCGGATCGCGGCGGGGACCGCGGTCTGCGCGGATCTTTGATCGATTTTGCGCGCGGCCGACTTTTCACCGTGGTACGGTTGCACGATGCCGCGTCTCGTGGTATAATAGTAGTTGGCAGTTTTCTCCAGATTTGAGTTGGTTTTATCCGAGGAGCAGAAATGGCTAATGACGCAAACGCCCAAAAGTCGCAGAATTTCATGAACCGGGGCCGCCAGGCTCTGGAAGCGCGCAAGTTCGACCTGGCTGTCGATTTGCTCTCCGAGGCGTTGGTCTGCGCCCCCGACTCGCTGGAGACGCGTCGGCTTCTGCGCACCGCGCAGATTGGCAAGTTCCGTCAGAATCCGCCGTCCGGCTTCGCGCTGAAGCTCCAGAGCCTCTCGAACTTGGGCAAGCGCGCAAAGGTCATGAGCCTGGTCAAGAAGGGCGCGGGCGCCGAGGCGATGGCCGAGGCCGAGAAGTTGCTCGCGATCAACCCGCTCGATCCGGACAACATCGAGTGTGCCGTCAAGGCCGCCGAAGCCGCCGGCCAGCCCGAAGCCGCTGCGATTTCGATCGAGGCCGCGTACTCCTGCAGCCATGGCGACGCGAATCTGCTCGAGCGTGTGGCGCAGTACTACATGGCGGCGAAGCGCTACGACAAGGCGCGTGACGCGTTCGTGAAGCTCTCCCAGATCAAGCCGGGCGACCAGCGCATCATCCAGCTCCTCAAGAACGCGGAAGCGCAGAGCACGATGTCCAGCGGCTGGAGCGCCACGGTCGGCAAGAAGGGCGGCTACCAGGCCATCCTCGCCAACCAGGAGCAGGCCAATAAGATCAACCAGGCCAACAAGGCTGTCGTGGTGGGCGACGACGCCGAGGCGCTCATCGCCGAAAAGCTCGCGCAGATTGAAAAGGAGCCGAACAACCTCAACTTCTACCGCGCGCTGGCCCGTATCTACATGCAGAACAAGCGCTTCCCCGAAGCCGTCGGCATTCTCCAGCGCGCGCAGACGGTCAGCCAGGCCGACCCGGAGCTCGACCGCATGCTCTCCACCGTCACGGCGGCCAGCTACGAGTACAACATCGAGCTGCTCCGCAAAGAAGGCCGCAACGAAGAGGCGGACAACCTCGAGGCCGAGAAGAACCAGTTCGTGTTCGACGACCTCGCGACGCGCGTGGAACGCTATCCGAACGACCTGCACCTCCGCTTCGAGCTTGGCTACCAGTACTACATCTACGGTGACGCCGATCCGTCGTTCTACGACGAGGCCATACAGCACCTCCAGCTCTCGCAGAAGTCTCCGAAGGACCGTCTCCAGTCCCTCTACTACCTGGCGATGTGCTTCCTCAGGAAGGGACAGAGCGACATGGCGGTGATGCAGCTTGAAGCCGCGCGCGACCAGATTCCGACGATGGACGACCTCAAGAAGAAGGTGGTCTACCAGCTCGGTCTCTGCGCCGAAGAAGCCGGCGACATCGAGAAGGCCTACAACTACTACAAGGATGTGTACACGAACGACGTCACGTTCGGCGACCTCGGCGAACGCATGCTCCGTCTCAGCAAGACGTTGGCCGAGAAGAAGGGCTAATTCCCCGATTCCCGGCGCCAAGGGTGCGGTCGTCCCGCGAAGAGCGATTTTATGAAACTCCTGCTTTACCGCCGCGCGTGATTGTGCTATACTAACGGTTGTTTTCCCGTTCGCGGGGTGGTG
>CADCPA010000047.1 GCA_902803135.1 uncultured bacterium | reverse complement strand
TACGACTGGAAGGGCCCCGAGGCCGCGAGCGGAAAGTACTTCGCGCTCGTCCACCAGACGTTCGACTTTAACGACCCGAAGCGCAACGCCTACCAGCACCGCGGCCCGCTCTACCTGATCGCGGGCGAGTTCGATCCCAATGGCGAGCAGCCGGTGAAGTTCAAGGTGCCTAAGCTCTTCGCGCCGCGCAAGGGGGGAAATTCATTCTACACCAGCTACTGCATCCTGGACGACAAGGGCGTACTCTGGTACAACGACATGAAATTCTACCTCTGCGGCCGCATCATCGGCCCCGAGTGGTTCGAGTAGCCGCCTGCCGGTCAAATAGGGTCAGACCCTTCTATATATGCTTTTACTGTATATGCATGACGGCGGGAGTGTGGATTGGGTAGAATACGCGGCGTCATGAGGAAGAAAAGGGTCGTCCAAGCCGGGGGCTGCCCTTTTGACCACAAGTCCTCCTCCACCTCGAAATCTTGCCTTTCCAATTTGACTCACTACATTGTACAATTTTTCTTTGACACACCCAATCGAAATCGGGTATACTGCCGACTGAACACAAGAAAGTCCGCAGCAGCGTGTTGCACTGGCTGCTGGAGGGTGGGCTCATATGAAAGGGATGGTCCATATGAAAAAGACGTTGAGCAGGTTGGCGGCGCTTGTGGTGTGCGTTGCATGTAGCGTGGCGTGGGCCGATGAGGCGGTGCTGCCGGAAGGCTATCAACGTATCGACTATATCGAGTCGTCGGGCGGGCAGTACATCAAGGCGGAGCACATCCACACGAGAAATACCAAGATCGTATGCGTGGCGAACGTGCCGGAAGTCCAGTTCGGCACATGGTCCGCCCTGTTTGGCTCGCGAAACGGCTCCTACGCCAAGAACGCGCTTGAATTCTTCGCCACGTCCACCAAGCCGGGTACGGTCTATGGGCGCACAGGGGCGGAGGCGACGGGGGCCAACCTGCCATACGGCGAAATTGTGGAGATCACGGTGGACGGGGCGACGGTAAGCTGGCGCGGACTCGAAAAACCAAATCTCACGGGGTCGATCACGACCACGGGCACGCTCGACGACGGCATCCAGTCGCTCTTCATCTTCGCGATGAACCAGTCCACGTCGGCGCGCGGCACGGCGGTGGAGGCGAGTTCGTGCGCGATCATGAAGCTGTATTCGTTCAAGATCTACGAGGGCGACGCGCTGAAGCGCGACTTCGTTCCCTGCATCTCGCCCGCCGGCGAGCCGGGACTCTTCGACTTGGTGGACGGCGGATTCCACAACAACCGCGGCGAGGGACGCTTCTACGTGCCGGGCGAACCGGAGATGCGCTTCGGCGGCCAGGTCTGGTCGCAGGCGCTGGGCAAGCAGTGGTTCAACACCGGGTACGTGCCGAACCTCGCGACGCGGATCGAGGCGGATATGCGTCCGGCCGGCGCGATCGAGGCGTGGTCCGAACTCTTCGGCGTGATGAGCAACGATTCCTCCGCGAACGCCGTGGCGGTTCGCTACTACAACAAGGAGTCCAACTTGAACGGCCTCTTCTGCAACAACAGCTACGGAGAGGCTAAGATCGGAGTGTCGAACAACACCGACATGCACATCCTTCTGGAATCGGGAGTCTTTGCCGTCAACGCGACCACGGTGACGGTGACGACGGTCAACAACCCCTACCAGAGCCATCTCAACCTCTTCTGCGGCAACAACGGCGGATCGGCGCGCCGGTATCAGAACGTGCGCATGTACAACTTCAAAATCTCCGAAAACGGCGTGCTGAAGCGCGACTACGTGCCGATGCGCGCGGCGAACAACGTCGTTTCGCTCTACGACAAGGTCAACGAGGCGGTCTGCCCGAACATGGGGGCGTGCGCGCTTGCCTGCGGCGGCTCCTTCACCTACATGGAAGACAGCGACGGCCTGACGCTCTTCGAAGGCCGCATCACGGCGGAGGACATCGCTCCGTATGCAGCCATTACGAAGACGGGGCCGCTCGCGCTCAAGGCAGCGGACGTCGCCTCGTTCCCCGCGTTCAACGTGCAGCAGGGCGTCGTCTCGTTCTGGGACGGCCTGTCGAAGAACTACACGGTGTCCGGCGCGCTCACGCTCGCGGGCGGCACGCGGTTGCAGTTCGACGTGACTGCCGACGGGGCGGACCAGATCACGGCCGGGTCGATCGACCTCTCGAGCGCAAGCGCGGCGAATCCGGTGACGCTCGCGTTCCACGACATCGGCACGGTGGCGTTTGCAGGAACGCGCGCGATCATCGCCGGCGGCGTCACGGACGCGGATCTCGCTAAGTTCAAGGTGGTGAGCGGCGTGCCGTTCACGCTCGGCGTCGAAGACGGGGCGCTCACGATCGCCTACGCGGGCATGACACTGCCGCTGCCGGCCGGATACACGCCGCTCGAATACATCAGGTCAACGGGAGCGCAATACATCGACACGGGCTATCTGCACACGCCGTTCACCACGCTCAGCTGCGAGATCCTCGTGCCGGAGCAGGAGACGGCTTCGCTTGCGGCGTTCGGCGCGCAGGACTCGGCGGACGGCTGGCGTTCGCTTGTATTCATGCCGCGCAGCGCGGGTCAAATCGAGTTCGACTCGGCAGATAATCCAATCGCCGGGACGACGTCTCGCATCTATGCGCCGCTTGCCTCCTTCCCGTTCGGCGAGCGCGTGACCGTGGCCTACAGCGACGGCTGCGTCACGTGGCATGGCGGTTCGCTGCCCGACGGCCAGCTGCGCTCGCCGGTGGCGTCGATCGGCATTGACGGCGACACGCTCTACATCTTCGACGTCGACAATGTCCGTGTGGCCGCAAGCTACCGCGGCGAGATGCTGCTCTACAGCTTCCGCATCTACGAGGGCGACGAACTGGTACGCGACTTCGCGCCATGCATTTCGCCGCGCGGCGAGGTGGGGCTCTACGACCGCGCGGGCAAGGTTTTCTATGGCAATGCGGGCGGAGGACGCTTCTTCGCGCCGAACGAGACATTGGGCATGAGGGTCGCTGCGCTGGAATCTACGGGGAAACAGTGGATTGACACGGGCTATCTGCCGACGGTGGATACGAAGATCGAGGCCCATCTCAATCCGTCGCCCTACACGACGTCGTGGGCCGAGCTTTTCGGCGTGATGAACAACGACTCGAGCGCCAACGCGGTGACGCTGCGCTACTACAACAACACGAAGAATCTGAACGGACTCTTCTGCAACGCCACATACGGCGAGGCGCAGATTGAGATCGAGCCTGGCACGGATCTCTATGTGGCGCTCGAAAAGAACAAGCTCACGGTCAACGACCAGACGGCGACGATCACGACTGTGAACACGCCCTATGCGGGCAGCATCATCGTGTTCGCCGGCCACAACGGCACGGAGGTCCGTCGCCATCAGGTGATGAAACTCTACGATATGACGATTTCCGAGAACGGCACGCCGGTGCATTCCTACGTGCCGTATGTGCAGTCGAATGGCGCGGCGGGACTTCTGGACCTTCTGGACACAAACCCTGCGACGGCCTTCCATGCCAGCCTAGGCAGCACTGCGTTTTCCTTTGATCCGAAGTGTTCGTCGGTGGACGGAACGGTCTTTACCGTCTATGCGGGTGCCTATACGGCAAGCGAAATCCCGGTGGGCTGCACGCGCGTCGAGAAGGCGGGTCCGCTCGGCGTGTCGATGGCCGGCGTCACGTCCTATCCGGCGCTCACGGTGGCGGACGGCGCGTTCCTCGTGGACGACGGCGCGGCGCAGACCTTTGCCGTGACGGGCACGTTGGCGCTTGGTGCGGGCGTGCGGCTTGGCCTCGACGTGACGGCGACTGGCGGCGACTCGTTCACCGTGGGCGCGCTCGACCTCTCGCAGGTGACGAAGGCGAATCCCGTGCTGCTGCTCGTCAACGCCGTGGGCGTGGCGGAGCTCGAAGCCCCGCGCACGCTCCTTACTGGCGGAGCGCTCACGGATGCAGACCTTGCGAAGTTCGCGCTGTCGGTGAACCTGCCTGCCGCGCTCGCGATAGAAGGCGGCAACCTCGTGCTTGTGGCGAAGGACGCCGGCCAGGTTGAATGGGCTGGCGGCGGATCGACGGGCGCGTGGTCTGACCCTGCGAACTGGCTGGACGGCGTGGTACCGGAAGTCGGCGCGGCGGTGACGTTCAACACGGCCGCCAATCTGGTGACGACGATGGATATTGCCGACCTCGTTGTTGGCGGCATCGCCTTCGGCCCGAATGCGGGCGCGTTCACTATGGGCGGATCGCCGTTGACTGTTCAGGAGAAGATAGTCAATGCCTCGGAGCAGCCGCAGGCCTTCAACGAGGCGCTGTCGCTGGGCGTGGCAGGCGGCACGTTCTCCATCGACACGGGCGCGCAGGCGATGACGCTCGTCGGCGGCGTAGGTTCGGCGGCGGGAGTCATCGAGAAGAAGGGCGCCGGCGAGCTGACGATCGACGACACGGCGATTGCTCAGGCGGGTGGTCTCGACATCCAGGCCGGCACGGTGAAACTCAACGTCACCGAGACGCTTGCAGGGCCGGCGACGCCGGGCGAAATCCACGTGGCGACGGGTGCTCGCCTCGATGTGAACGTCGATCACGGAAGCACCGATGCCGGCATCCGCAAGACCGAGGCGGTGCATGGCAAAAAGCTCTTCCTCGCAGGCGACGGTCCGGATGGCAAGGGGGCGCTCTACAACTCAAATCCGATCGCGCACTGGGGCGAGACCGTGGGCACCCTCATTCTGACGGACCATGCATCCTTCGGCGGCGGCCACCTGTCGGTGCGTCCGCTTGAGAATTCCGCCGAAGCCACCTCGCAGGCCCATGTTGAAGGCCCCTACACGCTGACAATCCGCAATCCCGTGCAGGAGGAGTCGACGACTTTCTCCAATACCTCTTTCGCACTGGACCGTATGGAACTGCGCGACGCGAAGACGCAGTTCCAAGGTACATTGGACGGCGTGATTACGAACGGCGTCCATGTCTTCGGTACTTCCGCCGTAAATTTCCACGGCGCAAACATGACCGCCGAAATGCCGATCTTTTTCGAAGATGGTTCCGCAACGGTGCTGGCTAACGCTACGACGGGCATGGGCGCCCCCGTGACCATTCAGCCTGATGCGACGGTGACGATGGCCAATGGTTCGGAGATCACGTTCAACATGCCGTTCGTCAACAACGGAGCAATCGTCAAGTCGGGCGGCGGCATCCTCTGCTTCGCCGAGAATCTGACGGGCACGGGCGCATTCGAATCGCGCGCAGGCATTCTCGCCTTTGCGCACGACACGGCGTACGAGGGGACGATCGACGTCACGGGCGGTTTGCTCCAATTCGGCAACGGCGGCACGACGGCGGTGCCGATGGCATTCCCGGCCTTCGGCACCTTGACGGCCGACGTGAGGTTCTCCTTCGGCACGGCCTCGACGATCGGATCCGAGTTCGACGAAATCATCGCGAAGGCGAGCGCGGGGAATAGGCTCATCTACGTTTATTCAACCAACGAGCAGGCCGATCTGGTTCTCCGGGGGGCGACGTGGAATGCCTATCGCCTGATTCTCGGCAACTCGGCCAACTTCGGCCGCCTGATTGTCGACGAGGGAACGACGCTGAACGTTTCGCAACAGCTTGAAGTGGGCGGCACGGACAAAGCGCCGAAGAGCAGCGTCCTCGAGGTGAAGACGGGCGGCACGGTCAACTTCACCGGGGAGAACCCCTATTTCTACGTCGGCTACTGGAGCGGCGCGAGCACATCCGAGCACTGTCTGCGCGTGGATGGCGGCACCGTGAACGTGCCGAACACAAGTCTGGTCACGGCGGAGGACTCTGCGTACGGTTCTGTGGAGCTCAACGAGGGCACGATTGCGGCGAAGGGCGTGAAAGTGCGCGGACGCACGAACGACGCCAAGGACTATGCGCACGACGAGCGGTTCATCCAGCGCGGCGGACTGCTTGAACTGGGTTCGGACGGATTCTGGGCCGGCGAGGTCAAGTACCGTTCGCCGTACCTCAACCTCGCGGGCGGCACGCTACGGCCCACGACCGCGCTCACGTTGCCATACGCGACGTACTGGAGCTGCTTTGGCGAGAATCCAAGCGATGCGGGCGCCTACACCATCGACCTCAACGGACAGTCGGTGAAATGGCAGACGGGCCTTGAAGGGTTCAGCGACGTGACGATTACGGGTGAAGGCTCCTTCACGTCCACGAAGCATTTCCAGAACGTGCCGAAGGGCAACTGGAAGGTCGAGGGCGCGGCGGCCGCCGATCTTTCGGGCGCATCGGGTTTCGCGGGTGGACTTTCGCTTGGCGAGAACGCGCAGGCGATGATCGACATCGCGGGCGAGAGCCTCGTCGAGATGGGCGCGTTCACGACGGCTGAGTTCGCCAACTTCGACGCGGTGACAAACTACACTGGTTCTTATCAATATCTGGTCAACTCGATGGAGCGTCTGCATCGTTTCGACGATTCGTCGAGCATCCAGTACTGCTTCTACTGCTACCGCGGCCAGTTCTACGTGCCTGAGAGCAAAGTTTACTATTTCGCGGGGACTTACGACGACTATCTGACTTTCGAGATTGACGGCGAGGTGATTCTCTCGAACGTGGGCTCGATTGGGCAAAGCTGGCAGGTGATCGATACGGGCAATCGCGAACTGCAGACGGGTTGGCACAACTTCCGCGTGTGCGCGTACGACCAGACGGGCGGACAGGGCCCGGGCTATTCGGACTGGAAGGGCGCGATGGCGCTTGGCTGGACGACGACGCAGCCGAATGTCGAAAGCAGTTCAATCTACTACACCAAGTTCGACCCATCGACGCTGAGGATGCGTCCGGGTGTGTGCGCGTGGCAGAAGATGTCCGTTTACGACACAACGGCGCTCGATACGCCCGACTTCGCGGGTACGTCGTCGGGTTGTCTGGGTTCGTTGCAGATGTTGCGCGCGTACAATGGCACGGAACTGCGCGCATTCTGTCCGAACAAGACGACCTGCCGCTTCACGGGCGAATTCTTCGCGCCGGAGGCGGGCGACTACGAGTTTACGGGCCACTTTGACGATGTCGTTTCGATCATCATCGACGGACAGCTCGTGTGCAAGACGACGTCGTGGTCCGAAACGATCATCGGCACCGGCACGGCGACGCTCACGGCGGGCTGGCACCGTTTTGACGTGCGGGTCGCGGACAACACCGGCAACGTTGGCTACAATAACGCGGTGACGGTGAAGGCGCCGGGAATGACCGAGGCCGTGCCGTTCGATGAAGGCAACTTCGAGATGCGCGTGTGCGGCACGGGCTTGGGCGGCATTTCAACATTGGCGGCGGGTTCGACGCTCAGCAACGTGGCGGCGGGGACATGCCCGATTCATGG
>CADCPA010000046.1 GCA_902803135.1 uncultured bacterium | reverse complement strand
CTGCTACAAGCTGGTGCTCACGCTGGTGAAGGACGGCCAGTCGCTCGAGAGCGTCTCCGCCGTCATCGGCTTCCGCGAGAGCAAGATCATCGACGGACGCTACTGCCTCAACGGGCAGAAGGTGAAGCTCCACGGCGCCGACCGCCACGAGACGGATCCGCGCTACGGCCACTACGTACCGCACGCGCGCCAGGAAGAGGACGTGAAGCTCCTCAAGCGCGCGAACTGCAACATGGTGCGCAATTCGCACTATCCGCAGGACGACTACTGGTACTACCTCTGCGCGATCAACGGCATCTGCCTGATGGACGAGGCGAATGTCGAGTCGCACGGCATCTGGGGCTGGACGCCGCAGCAGGAGCGTTTCCGCGAGCCGCTCGTGTGGCGCAACATGAACATGGTCGAGCGCAACAAGAACTGCCCCGCCATCCTGTTCTGGAGCCACGGCAACGAGTGCGGCAGCGGCGTGAACTTCAAGCACGCCGACGACGCGATCCATCAGCGCGATCCGTCGCGCCCGACCCACTACGAGGGCGACTGGAGCAACTCCGACATCGATTCGAACATGTATCCGAGCGTGGACGCCGTGTGGGGCCATGCGCGCGACGCGAAGGCGAAGCGTCCGTACTACTTGTGCGAATACGCACACAACATGATGAACGCGATGGGCAACTTGAAAGACTACCAGGACGCGATCGACTCCTCCGACGTCGTCATCGGCGGCACGATCTGGGACTGGGTGGACCAGGGCCTCTACAAGCTCAACAAGAACGGCATCCGCATCATCGGCTACGGCGGCGACTGGGGCGACGTCCCGAACGACGGCCAGTTCGTGATGAACGGCTGCATTCTCTCCGACCGCGCGCTCGAGCCCGGCTACTGGGAGATCAAGCACGTCTTCCAGCCCGTCTCCGTGACGCTTGACGCGAATGCGAAGTCCGTCACCGTGTTCAACAAGCAGTTCTTCCGCGGCCTCGACGTCTACGAGGCGCGTGCGATCGTGCTCGTGAACGGCCAGGTGCAGACGACGCTCAAGCTCGACCTGTCCGACGTCAAGGCCCGCGGCAAGAAGACGCTGCCGCTGCCCGCGGCCGCGCTGGCGGCGATCGCGCCGGGCAAGTCCGTCTCGGTGCGCTACACGTTCGCGCCCAAGTCGCAGGATGGCTACCTTGAAAAAGGCTATGTGATTGCGGACGACCAGGTCGATCTGCCGAATGAACTCGCTGCGGCCGATTTCGTCGTGCCGAAGGGCAAGGCCGTCTGCGCGACGCGGGGCGACCGTCTCACGTTCACGGCCGGCGACGTGGCCCTCGTCTTCAACAAGAAGACGGGCGCGCTCGCGTCCTACAAGGTGAAGGGCGTGGAGCGCCTGCTCGCACCGATGACGCTGGACGCGTACCGTGCGCCGAGTTCGAACGAGGTGGGGCCGGGCAGCCGCTGGACCTCCAACGGCTGGCGCGTCTTTGACGCCGAGGCCGTCTCGTTCAGCGAGGTCAAGGAAGAGGGCGGCGCCCTTGCATTCACGCTGGAAGTCGCCTACACGGGCAAGTTCCGCGAAGAGCTCCACGGCTTTGGCGGCGGCGGCGAACCGGGTGCGCGCATCAAGACGACGGACCAGAAGCCGTCCAAGATGACGCCCCAGTTCCGTGCGGTCCAGCATTGGCGCATCTACGGCGACGGCACGGCGACGTGCCAGAGCGCGATCCAGCCGTCGGGCGGTTCGCGCGCCGAATTGCCGCGCCTCGGCTACCACTTCGTCCTCCCGCTCGACTTCGGGCAGGTGGACTGGTTCGGCCGCGGGCCGTTCGAGAACTACCGCGACCGCAAGAGCGGCGCCTTCCGCGGCTGCTGGCAGACGAACCTGGCGGACTTCGTGATGCCGTATGCGCGCCCGGAAGACGCGAACAACTTCGAAGAGACGGATGCGGTGACGCTCTCCGGCAAGAAGGGTGCGCTCGGCTTCGCGACGCTCGGCAAGCCGTTCGCCTTTGCGGCGATTCCGTATTCGGCGAAGGAGATCATCGAGACGATGCACCCGACGGAGCTTCCGAAGCCGGCGAAGGTCGAATTCGGCATCTTCGCCGAGACGCGCGGACTCGGCGGCGCGAGCTGCGGTCCGGGTCCGCTCGGGCGCGACATCATCACGACGGCGCAGGCGTATCGCCTCGACTTCGCGATCCTGCCGCATGCCGCGAAGACGGCGCTGGCCGTGCCCGCGGTCGAGCTGCCGCCCTCCACGGCGCCGGTGCCGTTCACGTTCAAGCGCTACAAGGTTCACTCCGTGACGAGCGAACAGGGCGGGCGCGAGCGTGCGAGCCATGCCTTCGACGGCAACTTCGACACGCACTGGCACACGAAGTGGGAGCCCGGCACCGATTCCTATCCGCATGCGATCGCGTGCGACTACGGTTCCGAGATGACGCTCTTCGGCCTCTATGCGCTGGCGCGTCAGGACGGCATGACGAATGGCCGCGTGAAGCGCTACAAGATCGAGACGAGCCTCGACGGCCGGAACTGGACGACGGTGAAGGAGGACAAGCTCCCGAATACGGACGAGATGGTCGAAATCCGTTTCGACGCGCCGGTGAAGGCCCGCTACATGCGCTTGACCGCGCTCTCGCCGCAGATTCCGGGCCAGAAGTGGGCCTGTTTCGCGGAACTCCAGCCGATGTTCAAATAGGCGGACGTTCAAATTCCCCCTTGCGTTCCCGCGGAAAGGGTGCTATACTAGGTACCGTTTTCGCGGCCGCGTGCGAGCTTAACTCAGTTGGTAGAGTGCCACCTTGCCAAGGTGGTTGTCGAGGGTTCGAGTCCCTTAGCTCGCTCCATTCTTCTTCGTGAAGGCAATGTGAGTGGGAGCATAGCTCAGCTGGTAGAGCAAGTGACTCTTAATCACTGGGTCGTGGGTTCGAATCCCTCTGCTCCTACCATTCAGACAAAAGTCCGCTCCAGGCGGGCTTTTTTGCTTTTCAGCATGCAACGGAGGCTCCGATGAAAAAACTTGTCTGTGGATTGATCCTGCTGGCCCTGGCGCTTGGTTGCGCGGCCGGTTCGGCGGAGGCGAAGGGCGTGTGGTGGTGGTGCGGCGCGGACGCCCGGAATGCGGCCGAGGCGGAGAAGCGCTTCGCCTTCTTGGCCCGGCAGGGCGTCAACGAAATCTATTTCTGGGTTGACGGCCAGACCTCGACGGAGGAGCTCGTGCGCTTCGTGCGCACGGCGCGCGCCAAGGGCTTCAGCGTGTCCTGGTTGAGCGGCGACGTCTCGTGGATCGATCCCGGCTGTCTCGGCTTCGAGGAGGTCTGGGCGCGCTACCGCGCCTATCAGAAGGCGGCGCCGGCGGATGCCCGGTTCACGGCCCTCCATCTTGACGTGGAGCCGCATCAGAATGCGAAGCTGTCAAAGGCGCGCAAGTGGCAGCTGTATGCGGACTTCGTCCTGCGCGCGACGGCGCTCGTCCACCGCGGCGGCGAGAAGCTCGAGTGGGACATTCCGTTCTGGCTGGACGGAATCCAGGTGGCACGCGGCGACAAGACCGACGCCTCTCTGCTCGAATTGGTGATGGACGTTTCCGACGGCGTCGTTTTGATGTCCTATCGCGACACGGCGAAGGCGATGCTCGACACAGCCAAGCAGGAGCTCGATTTCGCGGCGACGCGTACCTGCCGCGTTTTGCTGGGCGCCGAGACGGGGAAGTCCGGCGAAGGTGACTTCGTGAGCTACTACGAGGAAGGCGCCGCCGCGATGGCCGCCGAGCTGGACAAGGTGCAGAAAGCCCTCGCCGCCCGCAACCTCAAAGTTGCCACCGGCGTTGCGGTCCACCACGTGGGGTCCTGGATGGCGCTCACGGCCGGGCCGGGGAATGAACCGTGAATTCCCCATTCTCATTTCCCGTTCTCCAATTTCCATTCTTTTGATATACTATCCGCCGTTATGAATAAAGTCGTCATTACGGTCGTGGGCAAGGATACGGTCGGCATCCTCGCCAAAATCTGCTCGTATCTTGCCGAAAACGACGTCAACGTCTGCGACATCGCCCAGACGATCGTTCAGGGCTACTTCAACATGATGATGATTGTCGATACGGAGAAGGCCACCAAGCCTTTCGCGAAGCTCGGCAGCGAGCTGACGAAGCTCGGTGTGGGAATCGGCCTCCACATCCGCTGCCAGAAGGCGGAGATCTTCGAGAAGATGCACCGGATCTAAAGCCATGCTCAACATCAACGAAGTCTTCGAGACGAACAAGATGATCCAGGACGAGAACCTGGACGTCCGCACGATCACGATGGGCATTTCGCTCCTCGACTGCGCCGATTCGAACCTCGAGGCCACCTGCAAGAACATCTACGCGAAGCTGCTGCGCCATGCGGGCCGCCTCGTGAAGACCGGCGACGACATCGCGTGCGATTTCGGCATCCCGATCGTCAACAAGCGCATTTCGATCACCCCGATCTCCCTCGTGGGCGCGGCCTGCTGCCGTACGCCCGAGGACTATGTGGAAATCGCCAAGACCCTCGACCGCGCGGCGGCCGAGCTCGACGTCAACTTCCTCGGCGGCTATTCCGCAATCGTATCCAAGGGCATGACGAAGAGCGACGAGCTCCTCATCCGTTCCATCCCCGAGGCGCTGGCCGTGACGGAGCGCATCTGTTCGAGCGTCAACGTCGGTTCGACGAAGACGGGCCTCGACATGGACGCCGTCCGCCTCATGGGCGAAATCGTGAAGGCGACGGCGGAACGCACGCAGGATCGTGACTCCCTCGGCTGCGCGAAGCTCGTGGTGCTCTGCAACGCGCCGGACGACAATCCCTTCATGGCGGGCGCCTTCCACGGTGTCACCGAAGGGGACGCGATCATCAACGTGGGCGTGTCGGGTCCGGGCGTCGTGAAGTACGCGCTCGAGCAGATCCGCGGGGCCAGCTTCGAAGTGCTGTGCGAGACGATCAAGAAGACGGCGTTCAAGATCACGCGCGTCGGCCAGCTTGTCGCGCAGGAAGCCGCGCGCCGCCTCGGCGTGCCGTTCGGCATCATCGACCTGTCGCTCGCGCCGACCCCGGCGGTGGGCGATTCGGTGGCGGACATCCTCAAGGCCATCGGCCTCGAGCAGCCCGGTGCGCCGGGCACGACCGCCGCGCTGGCGCTCCTGAACGACCAGGTGAAGAAGGGGGGCGTGATGGCCAGCTCCTACGTGGGCGGCCTCTCGGGCGCGTTCATCCCCGTGTCGGAAGACCAGGGCATGATCGACGCGGTCAACGCGGGCGCGCTCACGATCGAGAAGCTTGAGGCGATGACGTGCGTCTGTTCGGTGGGGCTGGACATGATTGCGATTCCGGGCGACACGCCCGCGACGACGGTTGCCGGCATCATCGCCGACGAAGCCGCCATCGGAATGGTCAACCAGAAGACGACCGCGGTGCGCATCATTCCCGTGATCGGCAAGTCCGTGGGCGACACCGTCGAGTTCGGCGGCCTCCTCGGCCACGCGCCGGTGATGGCCGTCAACCGCTTCTCGTGCGCCGCGTTCGTCGGCCGCCGCGGACGCATCCCCGCCCCGATCCACAGCTTCAAGAACTAGGTGAACAGCATGAAAAAGATGATTTCCGATCAGGTCAAGAAGGGCAATGAACGCGCGCCGCACCGCTCGCTTTTCTTCGCGACGGGCCTCACGCGCGCGGACATGGAAAAGCCGTTCATCGGCATCTGCAACAGCTATGAAAGCTTCGTGCCGGGCCACTGCCATCTGAACAAGGTCGGCGAGTGGATCAAGCAGTGCGTGATCGAAGCCGGCGGCGTGCCGATGGAATTCAACACGATCGCCGTGTGCGACGGCATCGCGATGGCCAACGGCGGCATGAAGTTCTCCCTGCCGAGCCGCGAGCTCATCGCGGATAGCGTCGAGTCCGTCGCGCGCGCCCACTGCTTCGATGCGCTGATCTGCGTGCCGAACTGCGACAAGATCGTTCCGGGCATGCTGCTCGGCGCGCTGCGGCTGAACATCCCCACGATCTTCGCGTCGGGCGGTCCGATGGCCCCGGGCAAGCACCCGAAGACGGGCCAGGATACGGACCTCAATTCGGTCTTCGAGGCGGTCGGCGCCGAGAATGTCGGCAAGATTTCGAAGAAGGAGCTCGAGGCCGTCGAAGAGACGAGCTGCCCCGGTTGCGGTTCCTGCAGCGGCATGTTCACGGCGAACTCGATGAACTGCCTCTACGAGGCGCTCGGTCTCGCCCTCCCGGGCAACGGCACGATCCTCGCGGTCGACCCCGTCCGCAAGGAGATGTGGCGCCGGGCGGCGTTCCGCGCCGTCGCGATGGCGAAGAAGGGCGGTCCGCTCCCGAAGGAACTTGTGACGCAGGCGTCCCTCGACAACGCCCTCACGCTCGACATGGCGATGGGCGGTTCGACGAACACCGTGCTCCATACGCTTGCGATTGCGCGCGAAGCCGGCGTCGACTACTCGCTCCGGCGCATGAACGAGATTTCCGCGCGCACGCCGTACATCTGCAAGCTCGCGCCGTCGGGCCACTACCATGTGAGCGACCTCGACGCGGCGGGCGGCATCATGGCGATCCTGAAGCGCCTCCCGAAAAAGCTGCTCAACCTCAAGGCGAAGACGGTTTCGGGCCAGACGCTCGGCCGGCAGATCGCCGCGGCGGCGATCAAGGACGACGACGTCATCCGCCCGCTCGACAATCCGTACTCGAAGGACGGCGGCCTCTGCGTGCTCTGGGGCAACCTCGCCGAAAAGGGCGCGGTCGTCAAGAAAGGCGGCGTCGCGCCGTCGATGATGACGTTCACCGGCAAGGCGATCTGCTTCGACTCCCAGGAGGAGGCCTGTGCGGGCATCCTCGGCGGTAAGGTCAAGGCGGGCCATGTCGTGGTCATCCGCTATGAGGGGCCGAAAGGCGGCCCGGGCATGCAGGAAATGCTCGCCCCCACGAGCTACATCATCGGTGCGGGCCTCGGCGAATCGGTCGCGCTCATCACGGACGGACGGTTCAGCGGCGCCACGCACGGCGCGTGCGTGGGGCACGTCTCGCCGGAGGCCGCCGAGGGCGGTCTCATCGGCCTCCTGAAGGACGGCGACGAGATCACGATCGACATCCCGAACCGCGCGATCTCCGCAAAGCTCTCCAAGAGCGAAATCGCAAAGCGCCGCAAGGCGCAGAAGCCGTGGACGCCCCGCATCAAGGGCGGCTGGCTCGAACGCTACGCGCAGTTCGTGGGCAACGCCTCGACCGGTGCCTCGCTGAAGAATTGAAGCACGGGCGGAGACGGAAAAACAAGGGGGGATCCCGGCGAGAGGCAAACTCCTGTATCTTTGCAAGTGCCGATTTGCTATAATAGGAGGCATGAAAACAAGTCTATTCGCCGTCATGTGCATTGTTTCCTCCCTTTCCTTCGGCGCGAAAGGTTCGTTCGATGCGGACTGGAAAGCCGTCGACGACGCGGTTTCGAAGCGGAAACCGCGTTCGGCCGTCGAGGTGCTCGCGAAGATCGAGCAGCAGGCCCTCGAGCGGAAGATCTGGCCTGACTACGCGGCGGCCGTGCTCGAACGCGCGCGGCTGGAATACGGCTTCACCGAGGAGAGCGCGCTGAAGAAGGAAGGTGCCGAAGGCCTCGTCGCGAAGTTCACGGACAAAGTCGAAGCCTCGCCCGTCGAGGTGCGTCCGATGCTGCGCCTCGCCGTCGTCCACAACTACCTGTCGCTGTCGCGCGCGTCGCGCTACTGGAAAAGCGGCCGTACGCAGATCGAGGGCGAGGCGTCGACGAACCAGGCGCCCTGGTCGGCGGAACGGCTGCGTCCGAGCCTCGGCAAGCTCTTCGACGACGTGCTCGCCGACGCGCCGTCGCTGCAGGCGGCGCAGCCGGCGGACTGGAACCGCCTCCTGTCGGGCGGCAATTCGTTCGGCGACCAGCTGCTGCCCACGCTCTACGACTTCGCGCTGCGCGACTTCCAGGCGCTGCTCGGCGAGAACGATCTCCACGAGCGCGACGCGCAGGGCAATCCCGTGGGCCTTTCGCGCCGCGTGCTCGAGGCCTACGACGCATGCCGCGCCTTCCATGCGAAGGATGCGGATGCCGGCGCGGGCGCGTATGCGGAATTCCTGCAGATCGAATTTCGCGAAGATGCCCGCGAGGCGCCGGAGAAGGACAAGCGGAACGCGCGCGACAAGGCGTTTGCGGACTTCGCCGAGGCTTACTTTGACAAGACCTGGGTGAGCGCCCTCGCCGCTGCGCGCGTCGGCAACCTCCGCAGGGAGCGCGAGGAGACCGACCTTGTCGCCCTCCATGCCTACTTCAAGCGGTTCGCCGACCGCTGGCCCAAGACGCCGGGCGGAGAACAGTGCCGTGTCGGGGCGGCAACCCTCGAAATGCCGGAGATCGGCTTCGAGACCGAGCAGAACTGGTGCCGTCCGCTCCCCGACATCGAAATCTCCTACAAGAACCTGACGAAGGCCCACTTCATGCTCGTCAAGCTCGACATCGACGATCTGGCGGACCATTCGGACCTCGATCTGCGCCCCTCGACCTATGAGGACTACGTCAAAAAATACGCGAAGCGCAAGCCGGTCAAAACTTGGTCGGCGGACCTGCCGCCGAAGAGCGACTACCGCACCCACACGTTCAAGGTGAAGCCCCCGGCGGATCTGCCGAAGGGGCACTACGCGCTCTTCGCCGGTTCGCATCCGAACTTCGGTGCGGACAAGGAACCCTCCTTCCTCAGCTTCGTCACGGTGACCGACCTCGCGCTGCTCACGCACTGCGAAGATGGACGCATCGCCGGCTTCGTGCTCGACGCGGAGAAGGGGACGCCCGTGGCGGATGCGCGGATCGAACTCTGGACGGCCGACCGTCGCAAGTACAAGGTCGCCGCCAAGACGAAAACGGACGCCGCGGGCGCGTTCGCCCTCGACCGCGAGCGCGACTACGGCTACCTGCGGGCGATGAAGGATGACGACGAGGTCCTCTCGCAGAGCGTCAGCGCGGGCGTGAAGCGGAGCGACGCCGAACCGGAACACGAGCACCTGTCGCTGGTGACGGACCGTGCGATCTACCGCCCCGGCCAGACCGTGAAGTTCAAGGGCTACGCGTTCTTCTGCGACCCCGAGGCGAACGACTACCGCGTGGTCGCCGACCGTCGCGTGTTCGTGACGTTCCGCGATCCGAACGGCAAGGAGATCTCCCGCCTCGCGCTGATCACGAACGGGTACGGCACGTTCTCGGGCGAATTTGTCGCCCCGCGCGGTCTGCTGACCGGCGTCTACTCGCTCCAGGGCGACCTCCGTTCGAACGGGGCCGGTCTCCGCCGCGCCGTCGCCCATCAGTACGTGAGCGTCGAAGAGTACAAGCGGCCGAAGTTCTCGGTGAAGATCCATCCGTTCAAGGAGACGCGGCTCGGCGCGGATACGGAGGTCGCGGGCGTCGCGACGACGTTTGCGGGTCTGCCGGTCGCGAACGCGGAAGTCACGTGGACCGTGCAGCGTTCGACCTGCTATGCGAGCTGGTGGCGTTGTCCGACCCCGGACGACGACGAGCCGCTCTGCGCGCACGGCACGGCGAAGACGGACGAAAAGGGCGAGTTCCGCTTCACGTTCATACCGAAACCGCCGCGTACCGCCGACCTTGAGGGCGATCCGTCGTTCTCGTTCGAGGTGACCGCCGTCGCCACCGACGACGCAGGCGAGGCGCACAGCGCCAGCCGTTCATTCGAAGTGGGCGTCGTGCCGTGGCGGGCGAGCGTCTGGATGAAGCCGGCCGAGGGGACGGCGTGGATCACGCCGACGCGTCCCGGGTCGTTGCGGGCGGCGCTCGGCGAACTGAACGGCGAACCGGTCGCAGGGGTGAAGGGCCAGATCAAGGTCTACGCGCTCAAGGCGCCGGACCAGGTCGTGCGCAAGCCGTTGCAGCACCGCTACTGGGATTATCGGACCTGGCTTCAGCGCCGGGCGGACGACGTACAGGGCGGGGTGGAGCCGTGGGACCCGACGACCTGGGCGAAGGGCGAGGTGCTTGCGACGTACGACGTGAGGACGGACGAAAAGGGCCAGGCGGCGCTGAAGGGCGTGCCGCGCGCGCCGGGCGTCTATCGGGCGGAATTCGAGGTGACGGCGCCGAACGGCAAGCCGGTGAAGAGCCATACGACATGGCGCGTCTTCGAGCCGGCGGCGAAGGACCATGCCGTCCGCGAGCCGGTCTGGGCGCAGTTGGAATCCACTTCCGTGCCGGTGGGCGGCACGGCGCGTCTCTACTGGGGCACGGGCTACCCGAGCGCCTACTGCCGCCTCCGGACGCGCGTCGGCAACAAGGTGGTCGCGGAGCTGGTCAAGACGGACCGCGCCTTCTGCTACGAGCTGCCGATTACGGAACAGATGGTCGGCACGGTGACGATCGACGTCCTCTTCTTGCGCGAGAACCGCCTTGAATGCAGCCGTACGGCGCTGAACGTGCCGCGGCCGAACGCGAACCTCACGATCACGCGCGAACACTTCAGTTCCCGTCTGAATCCGGGTGCGGAGGAGACATGGCGTTTCACCGTCAGCGGCGCGGAGACGAACGACGTGCGCGCGGGCGTGGAGATGCTGGCCTTCCTGTACGACAAGTCGCTCGACGCCTTCCGGTGGCATGGTGCAAACCTGCCGTTCGCGTCCTATTTCGGTCACCCGTCGGGGCGTTACATCAACTGGACGCTGGGCAACCGGTATGCGGACTTCGGGCGCTGGGAGGGCCGCTGGGATCCGCCGATTCCGCGCGAGGGCCTCTCCTTCCGCTCGTGGCGCGCGGCGAAGCTGGGCGTCTTTGAAGCCATTACGCGCGGGTGGCGTCCGCAGCCCGTGATGGGCATGGCACGTGGCCTCCGGTTCCTGTCGGCGGACCGCGCCGCGCCCATAGCAGCAGCGGCAGAGCCTCAGGAAGATGATGCGGTCGCGGTTATGATGGAGGCGGCGGTGCCGGCGGCGGCCAAGGCGGCGGCACCCATGGCCCTGCGGAAGGAAGCGGTGGCTTTGGGTGCCGTGGCGCAAAACGACGCGAAGCCGAAGGCCGAGGCCGCGGCGCCCGAGCCGGACGTCGCGCCGCGCAAGAATCTCGCCGAGACGGCGTTCTTCCTGCCGCATCTCACGAGCGACGCCGCGGGATCCGTGTCGTTCACCTTCACGGTGCCCGAGGCGCTGACGGGTTGGAAGTTCACGGCGCTCGCCCACGATGCGCTGCTGCGCGGCGGTTCGCTGCGCGACGAGACGATCGTCACGACGAAACCGCTCATGGTCGAGCCGGTGGCGCCGCGCTTTGCGCGCGAGGGCGACCGCTTCCTCTTCCCCGTCAAGGTGAGCAATACGGAGGAGACGCCGCAGGAGGGCACGGTCTCGCTCACGTTCGCCGATGCGGAGTCGGGGCAGTCCGTCGCGCTCGCGGCGGGCGGGGCGGAGATTGCGCCGCAGGCCTTCACGCTCGGACCGAAGGAGACGAAGACGGTCGAGTTCGCCGTCGAGATTCCCGACGGCTGCGGCTTCCTCCGCTATGTCGCGAAGGCGAAGGGCGCGGCGTTCGCCGACGGCGAGGAAGGCTGCCTGCCCGTGCTTTCCAAACGCGTCGAAGTGCGCGAAGCCCTGCCGATGCAGATCAAGAAGGCGGGCGTGAAAAACGCGACCTTCAAGGAGCTTGCGGCGAGCGGCGGCTCCGACACGCTGCGCCACGCGGGCCTCGCCGTGCAGGTGGTGAGCGATCCGACGTGGTACGCGTTCCTCGCGTTGCCGTACCTGATGGAGTATCCGCACGAATGCTGCGAACAGACGTTCAGCCGCTTCTACGCGAATGCGCTCGGCGCGCAGATCGCGAATGCGCGCCCGGCCTACCGCACGGTGTTCGAGGCGTGGGAGAAGATGGACGCCGCGGCGCTGAAGAGTCCGCTCGAACGGGACGAGGATCTCAAGCAGATTGCGCTCGACGCCACGCCGTGGGTGCGCGAGGCGGCGGACGAGACGAAGGCGAAGCGCCACATCGGCGAACTCTTCGGTTCGGCGCGCCTCGACGCGGAGCAGAAGCGTGCGGTCGAGAAGCTTGAGCAGAACTTCAACCGCGGCGACGACCTGTGGCCGTGGTTCCCGGGCGGACCCGGCTCCTGCTGGGTGACGCTTCACATCCTCGCGGGCTATGCGCGCCTCGACCGCCTCGTGGCGGACCCCTCGCGCGTGCAGAAGCCGAATTGCCTCAAGCGGGCGCGCGAGGGGCTTGACGCGTGGATGGTCAAGGACATCGACAAACGTCTCGCCTGGTGCAAGCAGCACAAGACGGAGTTCATGATGTCCGGTCTCGACCTCCGCTGGATGTACCTGCAGTCCTTCACGGGCGGAAAGTCGAAGCATACGCCGCTGCTGATGAAGTGCCTGAAGGAGCACTGGACGGCGCTCGGCATTTCGGGACAGTCCCTCGGCGCGATCGTCCTTGCGCGGGCGGACGACAAGGCGCTCGCAGGGGAGATTGTGGCGTCGCTCAAGGAGCGCGCCGTGCGCAGCGAGGAATTCGGCCTCTACTGGAAGCGGGCGGAGTTCTTCGACTGCTCGCTCTTCGCCGCGCCGGTGAGCGACCAGTCGCTCGCGATGGAGGCATTCGTCGAAGTCGCGCCGGAAGACCGCGCGGCCTACGAGGACGCGCGCCAGTGGCTGCTGGAGCAGAAGCGCACGCAGAACTGGTCCACGACGGTGTCGACCGTGGACGCGGTCTACGCGATTCTGCTGGGCGATGCGCAGGGGCGCGACGGCAAGGGCGCCGTCGACGCGCAAGAAGACATCGTGACGGTGACCCTGGGCGGGGCCGAAGTGCCGCGCGAGGGCGTCGAGGCCGGCACGGGCTTCTACGAATACCGCTACGACGCAAAGGCGATCTCCGCGAAGCTCGGCGAGGTGAAGCTCGCGCGCAACGAGGACAAGCTCGGCTGGGTCTCGCTCAACTGGACCTATCTCGAAGACGTGACGAAGGTGAAGGCCTTCGAGCAGACGGGCCTGCGCCTCACGAAGACGTATTTCAAGAAGACGGTCGTGAACGACAAGGTGCGCCTCGTGGCGCTCGGCGGCGGCGAACCGCTGCGCCCGGGCGACGAGCTCGTGTCGCGTCTCACGATCGATTCGGACCGCATCTACGAGTATGCGCACCTCAGCGACGAACGTCCGGCCTCCGCGGAGCCCGTGGACGTGCTCTCGCGCTACCGCTGGCAGGACGGCCTCGGCTACTACCAGTCGACGCGCGACACGGCGACGCACTACTACTTCGACCGTCTCCCGAAGGGCAACTTCGTGCTTGAGACGTCGTACCGCGTGCGCCAGCAGGGCGTCTTCACATCCGGCCTCGCCTCGCTCCAGTGCATGTACGCGCCGGAGTTCGGGGCCCATTCCGGCGCGAGCACGATCGAGGTGAAACGGTGACGACCAGCCGATTCAAACTTCAGCTGGCATCCGTCGTCGGCGCGTGCGCGCTCGGCGCCGCGGCATGGAACGGACAGATCCATCTCTATCACGGCGGACCGAACGAACACGCGCCCCAGCGCCTCGAGGGGGCGACGACCGCGGGCGTGCGCTTCACGGCGAAGTCGGCGTTCCTGGGCGTGTCGGCCCGCTGCCCGAGCTACGGCAACGCGATCGGCGACGTGACGCTTACGCTCTATCCGTGGGCGGGCGGCGTCGCGGCGTCGCGGGCGCGCGGTGCGATCGCGCAGCGGCGGTTCGTGGACTTTGCGGACAACGAAGTGCTCCAGCTCGCGTTCAAGGAGCGCCCTGCGGGCACCTACTACGCGGAGCTCTCGAAGGGCACCGAGGAGGTGGGCGTGTGGCGGTCGCACCACGACCACCCCGACGCGACGTCGTATCTCAACGGCCAGCCTGTGAAGGGCGCCTACGAGTTCGGGCTGATGCTGACGGGGCTTTCGATTCCGTTCGCCGGCGATCCCGACCTCTATCGCGAGCTGTCGGGTCCGGCGGCGTGTCCGCCCGAAACGGATGGCGTTTCGGATGCGGACGGCAAACTTCTGCCCAACCGGAAGTTCGTCGAACGCGACCTCTATGCGGACACCTGGGACGCGATGGACGAGCTGGGCCGCGCGCTTGGCACGTCGCGCACGCTGCGTCCGCCGCGCCAGCGCCAGGTCGGCATCTTCTACTGGACCTGGCACCAGGGCGGCCATACGGCGACCGAGCCGAAGAACAACGCCGAAATCCTTGCCGGCGACCCCACGCTCGTGGACCGTCCGGGCGATCCGAAGTGGGGGCCGTTCGGACAGTCCCACCACTGGGACCAGCCGCTCTTCGGCTACTACCGCACGACGGACGCCTGGGTCTCCCGCCGCCATGCGCAGCTGCTGTCCGAAGCCGGCGTCGACGTGGTCGTGTTCGACGCGACGAACGGCAACCTCACGTGGATGGAGTCGTTCTGGACGCTCGCGAAGACGTGGTCCGCCCTGCGGCGCGACGGTTTCCGCACGCCGAAGTTCGCCTACATGCTGCCGTTCGGCGACCAGCCCGTGCAGGGGGAGAGCCTGCTGCAGCTCTACCGGGACATCTACCGCCCCGGCAAGTACCGCGACCTCTGGTATTATTGGGACGGGCGTCCGCTCGTGCATGCCAAGCCCGGCGTCATCTGGGCGATGGCGAACGATCCGAACCGGTCCGCGGCCGACCGCGAAGACTTCCGCGCGATTCTGCGCTTCTTCACCTTCCGTCCGCTCCAAGCCGTCTACACGCAGGGGCCCGTGACGCCGGACCAGTGGACGTGGCTCGAATGCTATCCGCAGCATCCGTGCGGGGTGCGTCCCGACGGTTCCGTCGAGATGTGCGGCGCGGGCGTGGCGCAGAACCACTCGTGGAAGAAGATGGACGGCGGCAGGGGCCTCGCGGCGATGAACGACGTGAACGTGTTCGGGCGCGCGTATATGGGGCCGACGGAGCAGGAACTGAAGCCAGGCGAATCGCTGTACTACGGGGCGGACCGCAATCCGCGCCGCGACGAGCCGAACCGCTACTTCTGGGGCGACAACTTCGCGCAGCAGCTGGCGCGCGCCTTCGAAATCGATCCCGACTATCTGTTCATCACGGGCTGGAACGAATTCGTCGCCGGCCACCATGCGGAATGGATGGGGCGGAAGGGCGCGTTCCCCGACCAGTATGCGCCTCCGTTCAGCCGCGACATCGAACCTTCCGCCGGCGTGCTGCGCGACCACTTCTACAACCAGTTCGTCAATGGCGTACGCGCATTCCGCGGCGTGCGTCCGCAGCGCCGCGCGTCGGAGCATCCCGTGTACCGCGACGCGCGCAACGACACGTTGCCGCGCGACGCGAAGGGCTACGGTTCGACGCACTACGTCGACACGACGGGGCGCAACGACATTACGGACTGCTTCGTCGACGGCGACGCGACGACACTGCGTTTCCGCGTGACTTGTGCCGCGCCCATTTCGCCGCGCACCGATTCCGCGTGGATGCGCCTCTTCCTCTCGACGCGCCTTCAGGCAAACGATCCGCAGCCGAACTGGAACCACTTCCACTTCGTCGTCAACCGCGTCGCGCCGCCTGACGACAAGACGGCGGTTCTCGAAGCGTGTACGGGCGGCTGGAACTGGCGCGAAGTCGCGCGCGTGCAGATGACGGTGAAGGGCGACACCCTTGAGCTCGCGATTCCGCGCACGGCGCTGGGACAGGGGGCGAAGGCGGACGTGCGCTTCAAGTGGGCGGACAACACGCCGGGAGCCAGGGGCGACGGCGAAATCCTCGATTTCTACTGCCACGGCGACGCCGCCCCCGACGGCCGCTTCATGTACCGCTACTTCGAGTAACGGCGACATTCCGGCTGCCGCGGGTCCGTTCGTACCACAGGGTTACGCTTTCACCGATTTTCCTTGGAAAATCAAGGGGGTGTGTTGACACTGCCGAAGGGGTTGTGATACAATACCGGCCAATGAACAACCAGCACAAGAGCTTCTATTGCGTTGCGAAGTTTTTCTACGCGTTTGAGCAGACGCGGGGCTTTGCTGCATGCTGATTGAGTCAGAGAGACGATGAACATTGGCAAGGCCCCGCTCCAGACAGGAGAAGGGGCCTTTTGCGTTTCGGGAGAAGAAGAAGGTACAGAAGATGGTAGAACTGAATGAAGTGCGTCGTGAAATCGACCAGATCGACGAAGAGCTCGTCCAGCTCTTCCTCAAGCGTCTGGCTGCGTCGCGCCAGGTGGCGATCGCCAAGCGCGAGCATGGCGGCGCGGTGACGGATCCGGCTCGCGAACGCGAGATCCTGACGCGCGTCTCGGAAGCGGCCGGTCCCGAGAACGAAAACGCCGCGCGTCTCTTCTTCTCCACGCTCTTCGCGATTTCCAAGGCCCTCCAGCGCAACCTCATCCGCGGCGAGTCGCCGCTCGTGGACAAGATCCGCAAGGCGGTGGCCGACCACGTGAACGGTTTCCCCTCGCGCGGCTTCGTCGCGTGCTGCGGCACGGAAGGCTCGTACGCCCAGCAGGCCGCGACGCGTCTCGTGAAAGTGCCGACAATCGTCTATTTCAACGAATTCGAGAAGGTTTTCGAGGCCGTCGAGAAGGACCTTTGTCCGTACGGCGTGCTGCCGATCGAGAACTCCGCCGCGGGGTCCGTCGCCGCAGTCTACGACCTCATGCAGAGCCACCACTTCCACATCGTGCGGTCGCTGCGCCTCAAGGTCGACCACGCGCTGCTGGCGCGTCCGGGCACGAAGTTCGAGGACATCCGGGAAGTCGCGAGCCATCCGCATGCGCTCGCCCAGTGCAGCGCCTTCTTCAAGAAGCATCCCGGCATGAAGCCGGTGCCGGACGCCAACACGGCGATTGCGGCGAAGGACCTCGCGGCGTCCGATCGCATGGACAAGGCGGTGATCGCGTCCCGCGTCTGCGCCGACCTCTACGGTCTCGAAGTGCTGGACGAAAGCATCCAAGACGCGCGCTACAACTACACGCGCTTCATCTGCATCGCGAAGAACCTCGAAATCTATCCCGAGGCGAACAAGATCAGCATCATGCTCTCGCTGCCGCACCGTCCGGGGGCGCTGCAGTCCATCATCTCCAAGTTCTCCGCCATCGACGTGAACCTGACGAAGCTCGAGTCGCGTCCGATCCCGGGCATGGACTTCGAATTCCGTTTCATCTTCGACTTCGAGGCCTCGCCGAACGATCTCGCCGTGCGCAGCCTTCTCTCGGAGCTCTCGATGGATCCGGACATCGAACACTTCGAGTTTCTCGGCGCCTATGCGGAAAAGTGATTTCAAGCCAAAGCCAATTCCCAAGAGAGTCATGCAATGATTATCGTATTGAAGAAGGGCACCAGCCCGTCGCAGATTGAAAGCCTCAAGGCTCTGCTCGTTTCGAAGAACATCACGCCGAACATCTCGCAGGGCGCGATGGAAACCGTCATCGGCTGCGTGGGCGACATCACGCACATCGACCCGGGCCTCATCGAGGCGTTGGACGCGGTCGAGTCCGTGCAGCGCATCCAGGAGCCCTACAAGGCGGCGAACCGCAAGTTCCATCCGACGGACTCCGTGGTGGACTGCTCGGGCGTCAAGGTCGGCGGCGGCAACTTCGCGGTGATTGCGGGGCCGTGCTCCGTCGAAAGCGAGGCCCAGATCGTCGAGATCGCCAAGGCCGTGAAGGCCGCGGGCGCGACGATGCTCCGCGGCGGCGCCTTCAAGCCCCGCACCTCGCCGTACGCCTTCCAGGGCATGGGCGAGGAGGGGTTGCGCCTCCTCTCCCTCGCGAAGAAGGAGACGGGCCTGCCGATCGTGACCGAGCTCATGGACTTCAAGGACATCGAGCTCTTCAACGACGTGGACGTCATCCAGATCGGTGCGCGCAACATGCAGAACTTCAACCTCCTCAAGGAAGTCGGCTCCAACACGAAGAAGCCGGTCCTGTTGAAGCGCGGCATGTCCGCCACGCTGCAGGAGCTGCTCATGAGCGCCGAGTACATCATGGCGAGCGGCAACCCGAACGTCATCCTCTGCGAGCGCGGCATCCGCACGTTCGAGACGGCGATGCGCAACACGCTCGACCTCGGCGTGGTGACCTACCTGCACCGGCTGTCGCACCTGCCCGTCGTCGTCGATCCGTCGCACGCAACGGGACATGCCTACATGGTCGATTCCGTGTCCGTGGCGGCGACCGCGGTTGGCGCG
>CADCPA010000045.1 GCA_902803135.1 uncultured bacterium | reverse complement strand
GCCGAAGACCTCGAGAAAAACCTCGGCACGATCGCCTCTTCCGGCACGAAGGCGTTCCGCGCGGAGCTCAAGGAGAAGGGCGGCGCCAACCTGCCCGAGCTCATCGGCCAGTTCGGCGTGGGCTTCTACGCGGCCTTCATGGTGGCGGACAAGGTGCGCGTCGTGTCGAAGAAGCGCGGCGAGACCGCGGCCTACCAGTGGGAGAGCGACGGCGGCGGTTCCTATGCGATCGAGGACGGCCAGCGCGACGAATGCGGTACGAGCGTGATGCTCCATCTGCGCGCGGAGTTCGAGGAATACCTCGACAAGTGGCGCATCGAGAGCCTCGTGCACGACTACTCCGACTTCATCGCCTACCCGATCTACTTCCAGCAGCTGCCCGCACCGAAGGACGACAAGGAGAAGGCGCGCGCGGAGGAAGACGCGAAGAAGCCGCTCAACTCGATGGTCGCTCTGTGGAAGCGCGCCAAGAAGGACATCAAGCCCGAAGAGTACAACGAATTCTACAAGCACCTCACGGGCGACTACATGGAACCCCTCGAGACGATCCACTTCTCGGGCGAAGGCGCCGTCGAATTCAAGGCGCTCCTGTTCCTGCCGAAGCAGGCGGGCATGGACATCTACATGCCGAATACGAAGCGCGGCCTCTCGCTCTACGTGCGCAACGTCTTTATCGGCGACGACTTCGAGATGCTGCTGCCCGAGTACCTGCGCTTCGCCAAGGGCGTGGTCGACTCCGCGGACCTGCCGCTCAACGTGAGCCGCGAGATGCTGCAGGACGACGCCGTGATCCGCAAGATCAAGCAGGCCGTCACGTCGAAGATCCTGTCGACGCTGCAGGAGATGAAGGACAAGAAGGCGGACGACTACAAGAAGTTCTACGAGACCTTCGGCCGTGTGGTCAAGGAAGGCGTGCGCACCGACTACGCGAACGCCGACCGCATCAAGAAGCTGCTCATGTACTATTCGGCGAAGTCCGCCGAAGGCGTGCGCATCTCCTTCGAGGACTACGTGAAGGCAATGCCGGCGGACCAGAAGGACATCTACTTCCTCACCGCGGATCGCCTGGAAGACGCCCGCCATTCCCCGCAGATCGAGAACGCCGTCAAGCACGGCTGCGACGTGCTCTTCTTCGTCGACCCGGTCGACGAATGGCTCGTCGACGACCTGCGCGAATTCGAAGGCAAGAAACTCGTCGACATCGCCAAGGGCGACGTGTCGTTCGGCAGCGAGAAGGAGCAGCAGGAGGCGAAGAAGGCGAACGAGAAGGCGTCCGCCGACCTCAAGCCGTTCCTCGACGCCGTCAAGGAGCAGTTGAAGGACGACGTGGCGGACGTGCGTGTCTCCACGCGTCTCGCCGATTCGCCGTGCTGCCTTGTGGCGGGCGCAAACGCGCTGTCCGCCTCGATGGAGCGCATGCTGCGTGCGATGAATCAGGACGTGCCGCACGAAAAGCGCACGCTGGAGATCAACGCGGCGCATCCGCTCGTGGCGAAGATGAAGGGCCTTTCGGGCGACGAGCTCAAGGACGCCGTCGAACTGCTCTACGACCAAGCGCTGATCGCGGAAGGTTCGGCGATTCCCGATCCCGCCCGCTTCACGAAGCTGCTCACGCAGCTGATGATGAAATAAGCCGAGGTCGGCATGCGGGGCAGTGTACTGGTGACAGGAGGCGCGAAGCGGATCGGTCGGACGATCTGCACGGCGCTGCGCGCGCGCGGATGGAACGTGCTGGTCCATTCGCGCGAGGCGGCGAATCCGCTCTGCGCCGATTTGGCCGACGTGCTGGGTCCGGCCCGCCTGTTCCAGAAGGCGTGCGACCTCGCCCCCGACTTGTGTGCAATCGTGAACAACGCGGCGGAGTTCTCGACGGCGGCGACGCTGCCGGCCGAGGACGCCGCGCGGTTGATGCGCGTGAACGCCGAAGCGCCCGAGAAGCTCACGACGCTGCTTGGACTGCGGTTGATGGAGCATGCGCCGTTCAAGGGCGCGGTGGTGAATCTGCTGGATGCGCGCATTCTGCCCCCACCGTCCGCGCCGACCCCGTATGAGGCGTCGAAGATCGCCCTGCGGGACTCGATGGTGAAGGCGGCGGGGCTCTTCGGATCCTGTCTGCGGGTGAATGCGGTGGCACCGGGTCCGGTGCTCGTGCCGACGGGGACGGCCAACCGCGAGACGGGCGGCGAGGTTCTGCTGGACCACCGCCCGACGCCCGAAGACGTGGCCGAGGCCGTGGCGTTCCTGCTGGAGGCGAAATCCGTGACGGGACAGGTTCTCGCCGTGGATTCCGGACAATCGATTTTGCCTTAATCAGACAAACGAAGATAGGAGGTTGGCTATGACGGACGAAGATACCGACGGTGTGATTCCCGAATCGAAGATTCGCGAAGCGCATGCGAAGTGCATGGAGGACCCGGAACTCGCGAAGTATTTCAACGACGCGCCGCAGGGGGCGAAGGAATACATCGCGCTCATGTTCTATTGCACGGTCTTCCAGAACGAGGTCGACGACGGGCTCTACGAGACCTATCAGAAGGAGGTCGAGGAGGAACTGACGCGCGAGGACATGCTCTATCTCGCCACGCACGACCGCAATCCGCAGACGAAAGCGCATTTCCGCGACCTGCTCGCGCAAGTGCCGCCGGTTGCCGACGACGCGTCGCCGGTTGTGGCGCCCGTCTCGGAGGCGGTTTCCGCTCCGACGACGCCGATCGTGTTCGACACGCGCCGGCTCGAGATGGCAATCGACCGCATCCACGCCTCGCTCCAGAAACTGGACCAGCGTTTCGAGGAGCAGGGACGCCAGGCGGCCCGGTTCCGCCAGTTCCGCTTCGCCTGCCTCGTGATTTGGCTCGTCTTCCTGTTCGTCGCGGTGGTGGGGGCCGTCGTGCTGACGCTGTTCCTGATGCCTTAGGCGCGCCGGCTGTCCAATCGAGAGGGTGTATTATCGTGGCGGAAGAGAGACTGCAGAAGATTTTGAGCCATCGCGGCGTCGCCAGCCGGCGCCATGCCGAGGAGATGATCACCTCCGGACGCGTCAGCGTCGACGGTGTCGTCGTCACCGAGCTGGGCCTCAAGTTCGACCCCGCGCGCGTGAAGATCGCCGTCGACGGGCGTCCGCTTGCGGCGGCCCGGGAGCGGACGCGCACGATTCTCCTCTACAAGCCCGTGGGGGTGCTTTCGACCGTCAGCGATCCCTTCGGCGGCGAGACGGTTTGCGATCTGCTGCGCGGACGCATCGCGGAACGCCTGGTGCCGGTTGGCCGGCTCGACAAGGACAGCGAAGGGCTGCTCCTGATGAGCAACGACGGCGATTTGACGCTGCGGCTGACGCATCCCCGCTTCGAACATGAGAAGACGTATCTCGTGCGCGCGGCCGGGCGCTGGAACGAGGAGAAGCTGAACATTTTGCGCGGACCCGTGACGATGCCCGACGGCTACGTGACGCGTCCGTGTCCCGTGGAGGTCGTCCGCACGGGCGGGGACAACATCACGACGCTGATGTTCCGCCTGCGCGAAGGACGAAAGCGCCAGATCCGCTACATGTGCAGCGCCGCGCATCTCGTCGTGCTCACGCTCAAGCGCATCGCGATCGGGCGGCTGAGCCTGCCGAAAGACATGAAGCCGGGCGAATGGCGGGATCTCACCCCCGCCGAATGCGCGCTTCTGACACGCGCCTGATGACGGTCCGCAGTTGAATTTCAATAGCTTCCAGTTGAAAGAGAGATTGAGGGCGATGAACAATCCGAAGAAAGTTTTCATTGTCGGCGACGGTGGATGGGGTACGGCCAATGCGCTGCTCCTGGCCGGCTATGGACATGATGTGACGGTTTGGGGCGCCTTCCCGGCCTATACGCGGGAGATGCGCGAGAAGGGCGAGAACGTGCGTTTCCTGCCGGGCGTTCCGCTGCCGAAGACGCTCCGTCTGACCAACGATGTCGCCGAGGCGAAGGGGGCGGACATCGTCGTCCTTGCGCCGCCTTCGAAGTATTTTGCGTCTGTCATTTCGCAGTTCAAGGGCCTCGTCACCGGGCAGCAGGTCGTCGTATCGCTGACGAAGGGCCTCTGCGAGCAGACGAACAAGCGCATGACGCAGCTCGCCCAGGAGATCCTGGGGCTGCCTGATGTGGTCGCGTTGGCCGGTCCGACCCACGCCGAGGAAGTGTCCCGCGGCATCCCGACGGCGATCGTTGCCGCCTGCACGAACGCCGGCAAGGCGGCGGCGGTGCAGCAGATCTGGTCGGGTCCGCGCTTCCGCGTGTACACTTCGTCCGACCCCGCCGGCGTTGAGATCGGCGGCTGCGTCAAGAATGTGATCGCCATCGCCGTGGGCTGTTCGGACGGCATGGGCTTCGGCGACAACACGCGCGCGGCGCTGATTACGCGCGGTCTCGCCGAGATGCGTCGCTTCGTGTTCGCCTATGGCGGACTCCCCGAGACGCTGACGGGGCTCGCCGGCATCGGCGACCTCATCGTCACCTGCACGTCGCGCCACTCGCGCAATCATTCGGTCGGCGAACGCCTCGGCAAGGGCGAGAAGATCAAGGACATCCTCGGCTCCATGCAGATGGTGGCCGAAGGCGTGTGGAATTCGAAGGTCGTGCACGAGCTCGCCCGCGAATTCAAGATCGAGATGCCGATTTCCGAAGCCGTCTACCAGGCCTGCTACCACGACTACGACGTGCGCAACGCCTTGGCGGAGATGATGACGCGCGACCTGAAGAGCGAGTGATTTCCGGCCTCCAGGGGAATTGAGGAATCAATCCCAGGGGCCCGTTGTTCTGTTGTCAACTGGAGCGAGTGCATGCAAAACACAAAGAGCGATGAACGTTTGGCTTCGTTGGATCTGCTGCGCGGATTCGACATCTTCTATCTGACCGTCGTCTGTTTCCTCGTGGGTGCCGCGCATCGGACCTGGGGACTTCCGGAAGGGTTGATGGCGCAGTTCCGCCATCCCTCCTGGGCGGGTTTCTCCATTCACGACCTGATCATGCCGCTCTTTCTGTTCATGAGCGGGGCTGCATTGCCGCTGGCGCTGCCGAAGCGCCTTTCCGCCGACGGACATGCCGGCTGGCCGTACTGGCGGCACGTGCTCAAGCGTGTGGCGCTGCTCTGGTTCTGCGGACTGATTGCCCAGGGCGAACTGCTCTCCTTCGACCTGCATCGGATTTCGTTCTTCAACAACACCCTGCAGACAATCGCCTGCGGCTATGTAATCACGGCCGGCGTCATGCTGATTCGCAACCGGGCGCTTCGCCTCGTGATGCCGTTTCTCCTGGCGCTCGTCTACACCGTCTTCCTGCATGCCGGCGGCGACATGAGCCCGACCGGCAACGCCGCGGTCGTCTACGAGGTGAAGTTCCTCACACTGTTCTACGGCGATCCGTCTCTGCATCCGGTGTCCCAGATTGCGAACTGGCATTACACCTGGTGGACGACGATTCCGATGTTCGGCGTGCTTGCCCTCGCGGGCTGCGAAGCCACGCGGATCGTGCGTGGCACTTGGTCGAATCGTACCAAGCTCGGCGTCCTGCTCGGCGTGGCGGCGGGACTGGCGCTGCTCGGACTCGTCCTCTCGACGTTCGATCCGGTCGTGAAACACATTTTCACGGCCAGTTTCACCGCCTATGCGCTGGCCTGCAACTTTCTGCTCTATGCGCTCTTCTTCTGGGCCTTCGACGTGCTGAAGTGGCGGCGCGGCACCGGGCTGCTGCGTGCGTTCGGACGCCACTCGCTTGCCGCCTACATGTCGGCGGAGACGGTCCTGCGCGGCCTTTACTGGACGGCTTCGGCGATTCTGCTGACGGGGCCGCAGAAATCCTGGCCGCACGGCCTTTCGCGCTTCTTCGCGGGCGAGAAGACGTTTGAATTTTTCCGTGAATGTGTTCTTGCCGCACTCCTCTGCGCCTTCCTCGTGTGGCTCGACCGTCTTCGGACCCCAAAGGCAAAATCAGCAACGGAGGTGTCTAAATGAATCTCAGCAAACGTGAATTTCTGAAGCGTCTCGGTCTGGGCGGCGCCACCCTTGCCGGCGGCGGTCTGGTCGCCGATTCGTGGACGCCGAAAGGGACGCTCCCGCCCGGATCGGTCGGCGACCCGGCGAATCCGTGGTTCGGCAAGAACATCTTTCCGTTGCCGCACACGATCGAAGACGGGCCCAGCTGCACCTTGCAGAACGGCAAGGTGTTCTGTCCCGCCCGCGAGGTGCCGATTTTCCATCAGACGGACGTCGTCGTCGTGGGGGGCGGTCCGGCCGGTTTTGCCGCTGCCATTTCCGCCGCGCGCACGGGCGCGAAGGTCGCGCTCGTCGAGCGGTATGGCTCCCTCGGCGGACTCTTCACCAACGGCATGGTGCTGATCGTGCTCTGCACCTCCGCCCGCGAAGACGGACGCTGGCGCCTTGTCGCGCGCGGTCTCACGGAGGAGTTCGCGGACCGTGCCATTGCCCTTGGCGCTCACATCTGCAAGGAACGCCCGAAAGACCTTGGCGCGCGTCATTGGCAGCCGACGATCGATCCCGAAGGCGCCAAGTATCTGATGGACCGCATGGTCGAAGAAGAGAAGATTTCCATGTTCTTTCATTGTTGGGGCGTGGACGTCATTCAGGACGGCAACAGGGTGCTTGGCGTCGTCTTCGAATCCAAACAGGGCAAACAGGCGATTCTGGCGAAGCAGGTCGTGGATGCGACGGGCGATGCGGACGTGCTGTTCCAGGCGGGCGGCAACTACAACCAGATCACCCAAGGCATCGGCCATGTGGTACGCCTCGCGAACATCGACCGCGTGACGGCCAAAGGCCGTCCCGTCGACGCGGAAGGGAAACCCGTGAAGACGCTGGTGGACAAGTGGCCGATACGGTCCAACGAAGCCAACCCCTGTACCTGGTGGGGCGGAAACGGTACGGGTCCGAAGGGCAACGGCGTCGACGTGCGCGATCTGACGCATGCGGAAATCGAGTTCCGCCGCCAGTGGTTCGAACATGTGCAGATCATGCGGAAGACGCCTGGTTTCGAGGAGGTTTTCTTGGCGAACACCTGCTCGCAGATCGGTCCGCGCGCGTCACGTCTGATCGATGCGGAGTGCATCGTGGACCGTGCTTTGCTGCGCACGGACTTCAAGCCGGCGGATTCGATTGGCATGTGCGGCGCCGACGGTACGCACGCGGCTTTTCAGATTCCCTATCGCCAGCTGCTGCCGAAGCAGGTGGACAATGTGCTCTGCTGCGGGCGCATGCTCGGCACGGGCGACACGATCGACACGTTCCGCCTGATCGCCCCGTGCTTCGTCACCGGCCAGGCGGCTGGCACGGCGGCGGCTCTGGCGGCGCAGAAGGGCATTCCGCCCCGTCGGCTCGCCGTCTCCGACTTGCAGGCGCAGCTGGCGAAGCAGAAGGTCTGTCTGTCCTGACCCGTTGTCCGGGCACTTCCCCTGATGACGCCGTAGACGATCGGAGTCGGAGGGCGCGGGCCGACAATTCATCTGCGGCAGAATTGCATTTTCCCCCTGTATTTGCTAAAATGGCTGCAACGATGTTGGGGGGTAGCCGATTGATTTGGCATTCACATGCTCAAAAGAAGGAGCCATTGATGGCGAACAGGGGGAGACTCCAATGATTTGCAATTCCGTTCTTGAGGCCATTGGCCATACGCCCCTCATTCGTCTGAGCCGCATGGTCGAACCCGACTGCGCCGAAGTGCTGGTGAAATTCGAAGCGCTCAACGTGGGCGGCTCCATCAAAACGCGCACGGCGTTCAACATGATCGAGGAGGCGGAGCGGAAGGGTCTGCTCAAACCGGATTCCGTCATCGTCGAACCGACAAGCGGCAATCAGGGCATCGGCCTCGCGTTGGTTGGCGCGGTGAAGGGCTACGAGACGGTCATCGTGATGCCGGACAGCGTCAGCGAAGAGCGCCGCAAGCTTGTGCAGCACTACGGTGCGCGCGTCGTGCTTGTGCACGATGCGGGCAACATCGGCGACGCGATCGCCGAGTGCGGGAAGATCGCCCAACGCATGGCGAAGGAGAATCCGCGCGTGTACGTCCCCGAGCAGTTTTCCAATCCGGCGAATCCCGCCGTGCACCGTCGCCATACGGCGCTGGAGATTCTCGAGCAGGCGGCGCGTCCGATCCACGGCTTTTGCTCGGGCGTGGGCACGGGCGGCACGCTGAGCGGCATTGGCGAGGTGCTGAAGGCCCTCAACCCCGAGATCGAAATCTGGGCGGTCGAGCCTCAGAACGCGGCGATTCTCGCCGGTGGCACGGTGGGCACGCATCTGCAGATGGGCATCGGCGACGGGCTCATCCCCGACAACCTGAACACGCAGATCTATTCTCACATCTGCGTGGTCGCCGATGGACAGGCGCTGCAGACGGCGCGCGACCTCGCGCGCAAGGAGGGTCTGCTTGCCGGCATTTCCGCCGGGACGAACGTCTTTGCCGCGCTCAAGCTGGCCAAGCGGCTTGGCCCCGGCAAGACGGTGGTCACCATTCTGCCCGACACGGCGGAACGCTATTTCTCGACGCCGCTCTTTCAGGAAAGTCAACAGGAGGATGCACATGAATACGACAAGCAGACGTAGTTTTCTCAAGGGCACGGCCTGGATGGGCGCGGCCGCCATGCTGGCAGGGTGCCGCATGGACAAGCTGGCGTTCGGAACGGGCGGCGCGATGCAGAATTTCGCAGGCAAGCCCATGGCGAAGGTGCGAGTCGGGTTCGTGGGCATCGGCGGGCGCGGCTCCGCGGCTGTGAACCGCGTGTCGCGGATTCCCGGCGTCGAGGTCGTTGCGCTGTGCGATAAGAAGCAGGAGCGCGTTGACGCCAATCTGAAGATGCTGGCGGACCGTAAATACCCTGTGGTGCCGAAAGGGTATGTCGGACCCGAGGCCTACAAGCAGTTGTGCGACTTTGGCGACTGCGATGTCATCTACTGTGCAACGCCGTGGGCGCTGCATCAGCCGGTGGCGTTGCGGGCGCTGCTCGGCGGCAAGATTGCACTGGTGGAAGTGACGAGCGCGCTGACGACGGACGAATGTTGGGAGCTCGTCGAGGCAAGCGAAAAGTATCGCATTCCCTGCATGCAGCTCGAGAACTGCGTTTACGGCGAGATCGAACTTCTCGAAGTCAATCTTGCCCGTCTGGGCATGTTCGGCGAGATTGTCCATGCCGAGGGTGCCTACATTCACGATTTGCGCGGGTTCTCCCGCACGGGCAAGGGTACGGGCGAGTGGGAATGGCGCTACGACGAGAACATGAAGCACAAGGGCAATCGCTACCCGACGCACGGCCTCACGCCGCTCTGCCAGACGCTGGGCATCAACCGCGGCGACCGCTTCGATTACCTCGTCTCGCTTGAATCGAACCAGTTCAACATCGAATATTTCAAGCACAACGGCGGCATGGACAAGAACGACCCCCGTTTCAACGATCCGCCTGCGGCGATGGGCGACATGAACACGACGCTTATCAAGACGGCGCTCGGGCGTTCCATCATGGTCCAGCACGACGTTTCGTCGCCGCGTCCGTACAATCGGCTGGCGTTCATCTCGGGCACGAAGGGTGCCGTGGGCGACTATCCGTTCCGTTGCGCGTTCGAGGATAAGGTCGGCGACGGACATGCCCACGCCTGGTTCAACGAGGAGAAGGCGACGGAAATCCGCACGAAGTATTGTCATCCGTTGTGGCGAGAGGCGTCGGCGATTGCACAGAAGGTTGGCGGACACGGCGGCATGGACTTCATCATGGACCTCCGCTGGGCCTACTGTCTGCAAAACGGCCTGCCGCTCGACATGGATGTCTACGATCTGGCCGTCACCAGCTGTCTCTGCGAATTGACGGAGAAGTCCGTCCGTACCGGATCGAAGCCGGTGAACGTGCCGGACTTCACGCGCGGTAACTGGAAGAACGTCGAACCGTGGGGTATCGTGAACGTCGATTTGAAGAAAATGGGGCTTGCTTAGGAGTCCGCCGATCACGCCCATACCGATTTCCAGGCCTTTGAAGGGAACGGCCTTTGAAGGGGACTGTCCCTGTTGATTCTCTTCCCGCCCACAAAAAGGGGACAGTCCCCCTTTCTCTTTTACGAGGGGGACAGTTTTACGAGGGGGACAGTCCCTCTCAAAATTCTTTTACGGGGGGGACAGTCCCTCTTACGGGGGGGACAGTCCCTCTCGAAACTGTTCCTCTCGAAGTTCGAATGGTGCAATGTCTTGACATTTCCTTGACATTGTTTTGACATTTCCCCTGACAATGTCTTGACATTTCGTCCGCCCGTTTCGCCTACTCCCATCCTGGAGCCGTGAAGTCCACGGCCGAGAAAGCAGCAATCAACGCATGATGCAAGGCAAGGAGAAGAGTCATGGCAAGAAAGAACAGGACGGTCGTCAGGGACGGCTGCTACAACGTCACCGCGCGCGTCGCGAACCGTGCGTTCCTCCTGAACGACCCGAAGTTCCGCGACCGCGTCGTCGGCTGGATCTACGGCGTCGCCAGCTTCTCGGGCGTCGAGGTCGACGCCTGGTGCGTCATGGAGAACCACCTCCATCTCATGGTGCGCGTCCCGCCCGTGCCCGCCCGCTACTGGACCCGCCGCCCCACGGGGACAGTCCCCGGCGAGGCGGCCTCCGCCAGCGATCTGGCCCTCGCGCCCGATTCGGCCGCGTTCTCGATGCGGCCGCGCGAGTGCCGCGCGCCGCGGTGGACGCCCGACCTCGCGGACGCCCGCCCGGCAATCACGCCCGCGGGCGACCTCCCCTCCGAGGAGGCCGTGCGCATCTCGGTCGCGGACGGCGTCCCGCTCGCGATCCTGCCCCGCCCCGAGACCGGCTTCACGATGTCCGACGGGGAGATGGTCGAACGCCTGCGGATGCTCTACTCCGGCACGCGCAAGGCCGACGGGATCGCGAAGCGGTGGCGGAAATGGCGGTCGGACGGCCGCGACGACGACGTGGAGCGCGAGAAGGACGCGTACTGCCGGCGCATGTACAACATCTCCCAGTTCATGAAGACGCTCAAGCAGCGCATCAGCGAGACGGTCAACCGCGAGACGGGCCATGCGGGCGCGCTCTGGGACGGGCGCTTCTACAGTTCGCTCGTCGGCGACACGGCGAACGACTCGCTGATGGTCGCGTCCTACCTCGCGTGGAACCCCGTGAAGCCGGGTCTGGCGAAGGCTCCCGAACAGTGGCGGTGGAGCAGCTACGCGGCGGCCTGCGACCCGTCCTCGCCCTGGCACGAACTGGCCAGGGCCGGCTACGTGCGCCGCCTCGGCCGCCCGTGGGAGGAGGTGCGCGCGCGGCTGGAATCGCTCTTCGCCGAGAGGCTGCCGGCGGAATACGACCCGGAGGTCGACCCGATCGGCTACAGGACCGCCGACGGACATGGCGGGGTCCGGCGGCGTCTCCTGACGGTGGGCCAGCTCGTGAAGACGAAGGTGCGGATGTTCGAGCACGGCGGCTACATCTCGCAGGACCGCGGGTTCTACGCCAGGGTGCGGGCGGAGGTGGGGCCGTTCTTTCCGGGCGCGTCCGGCCGCTCGATCCGCTTCTTCGCGAAGTTCCCCTGGGGGGAGGACGCGTCGTCCGCGGCCTGACGAAGCCGGGCCTGGCGGCAGTTGGGCGAATGGCCCCAAGACTCGCGCCTGGATTCGGAACGCGGGCCCAGACCTCGCCGGGAGGCGGTCAACCGGCAGACATTCCAAAAGAACGGACGACAGCGCGCGCCGCCGTCCGTCGCGCATTGCCGTCGAGCGCAAGGCACATGGCCGTCGCCGGCTTCCCTATGGTCTTATTTGAAGGGGATAGTCCCGTCAGCGGTTGATGCCACAAAGGGGACTGTCCCCACCGTTCCCGATGCCACAAAGAGGACTGTCCCCACCGTTCCCGATTGGGTGGTGATTGGGTGGTTGACGTCTGTAGGACCAATATGTTATCATTTAGCCAAATGTCTCAATGAGGTTTGGCTGTTTGCATTGTTGGAATCATGAGAAATCTTTAGGAGGACCGGGTTGATGCAATAAAACGCGTTTCAATAGGGGAGGGGTGGCGTTTGGGAGGGTGAACGCATACACAAATCAAAGATGGAGATTGCGTCCACCATCCAGCCTATGCTATAATTCCAGATGTCTGCAACGGCGTGAACTGACGTGCCGGAGCTCACATCTGTTCTTTGACAGCGACGGCTTAGCTTCCTCGAGTAGTTGGGTCGCCGCACACAGTGTGCGTATGCACATTTTTTGCTTCTGGAGAAAACCGGAAATTTTCAACATAGAGGGCAACGAATGTGGCTGCGCAAAACAATGGTACACCGCGTGTGCCATCTTGTTTTGCGTGCCCGTTCAGTTGTATGCTCTATGGGCCTTCCGGTGCCTCTCTAGGGATACTTCTGATCGAGGCACGCTTTTTTATGCGTATAAATCAAGAGAGTTGTCTTCTGATGGGCAGTGTGCCGTAATGTACACTATTTGAAACGTTGCCATTTGTTGTCAAAATGCTTGAACTGTCAATGGAAATGTCAAATATAAAGGTATTCTTGCCTGTTAAGGACCATATGAAAGCATATGAAAGATGACCACAATCGATAAAAAGAGGTGGTGTTCTGTAACTTTGGGGATAATCTTGTTTGAGAAAGTAATAGCTGTGGAGTTGAGTGATAAGCGTACTGTGTGTGATAGCATGATTGTCTCTATCCGCCCACGCATCTAAATCTTGTTTGTCTTGTAAATCCTGTCGTAAAACACAGTTGCTTAAACAGAGAGGCAATTGCAAAACCCGGCCGCGACGGGCGCGGACCTCACATAATTGCGCGAATGTTGTACGGATCGGGAGGGACGCGCCCCGTCGCGTCCGCACTCGTGCATGTTTTGCAATTACTCCAGAATTAATCGTCCCCGAACTGGAATCCTGGATTTATTATTCTCTCTGTTTTAAAGGGGAGAGGATGGGTTGAAAGTCCCTCACGGATTCATTCGACCAGGTGGCTGATTGACAGGTATACCGCTACAGATTAAACGTCGTCGTACACGATTTTCTACCACATCTTGATGATTTCCTGACATAAGCCTGTCAATCAGCCACCCAGCTTCTTTCGAAACTTTTTTCCGCATCCCGCGAAACAGGGTTCCGCGTTATTCCGTGGTAAATTTCGACCACTCTTCTCGGTCGGTCTCCCAGGGGAGTCCCTTTAACACTCGAGCTAGCGCATTTGGAGATGTTCTTGATAATTGTACAATTCGTAGAGAGGGCGCTTTGCTTATGAATCAACTATTGCGGAATGATGTGCATGCGTCTGCGAAAAGTGGATACAGAGACGCCACATAGTTGAGATGCAGTTCGCAATGATAGAGTATGTTGCTGAACTTGTTCTACGAGCATCTCGAAGTTATCTGGTAGATTGACGCGTGGACGACCGAACTTGACTCCACGAAGATGCGCTGCTGCAATGCCTTCCTTCTGTCGCGTGTGAATATGTTCTCGTTCCATCTGCGCGACATAAGCCAAGACTTTGAAAAACAAGTCAGCGAGGAAAGATTCTGTGAGTCCTTCTCCTTTGACTGACTTAAAGAAAGGCATGTCAAGAATCTGGACGTCTATACCTTTGCGTTTCGTTAGATTATTCCAAACGGCTTGCATTTCTTCATAGTTTCTTCCTAGTCGATCAAGGCTTGTTATCACAAGTCGATCCCCGCGATGAAGTCGCTTTATCAGTTTACGCCATGCCGGACGGTTAAAATCTTTTCCGGATTTATGGTCTGTGAATATATTTGAGTCTTGTACTCCAGCTTGGCGGAGTGATCTTAATTGCCTGTCTTCATTCTGTTCCGCTGAAGATACTCGGGCATAGCCGTACGTCATCACCTTGCTTTCGTTGCAAGGAGAAGGGTTATTGTTGTTAATTTTGAACGGATTGTCCATTGACTGTTTGTGTTGTTGTATAAAATTTTTGAAGGTATTGTCTGCGAAGATAGCAATATGCTATACTAGGGGTACATCAAATAGTGTACCATTTGAAAGGAGATGTTATGCAGAGAATAATTGTCATTTCTCTTGCTGTGCTGGTTTGCGCGGGAACCTTTGCGGAACCGATTTTCGGGATTAAACCCGAGGCGAAACCGGCGGCGGTCAAGACGGTTGAAACGGCCAAGCCTGCCGCGGATAAGGCGAAGCCGACCATGGCTAAGCAATGCAAGGGCGTGACGCTTGAGGGCGAGCGCTGCAAGCGTTCGGCGCTTGAGGGCAAGGAGTTTTGTGCGCAGCATGCCGACCAGGCCGTGAAGACGCAGTGCAAGGCGCTGACGGAAGAGGGCAAGCAGTGCAAGCGCATGGCCGCGCCGCGTTGTTTCTTCTGCACGCAGCATGAATCAGGCAAAAAGCTCGTTGATCCGAAGAAGGAAATCGGGCAGTGCCGCGCCGTGACCGACGACGGCAAGCAGTGCTCGCGCAAGGCTGTGACCGGCTGGCGCTACTGCGAGCAGCATCGCAAGTAGGCATCCTTCGTGCGACGAGAGCTTGCGATGCCGTTGCGCGGATCTGAAAGACGATACCTGCCGGGGCGTACCACGCTTCTGGTCGGTGTCGTTTGTGCATTGCTCGCGGGCTCCGCGAACGGTTGGACCATCAAATACCGACGGTCGTTTCGCAACGGCTTCCCCGAGGCGTGGCATGTCACGAAGGAAGAGGCCGGGTGGGGGACGAGCTATCGCAACTATGCGGAGATCGAGGGTGTCGTCGAACAGGTTGTTGATGGCGATACGCTGATCGTACGCGAACGGCGGAACGGCGAAGCGCGGCAGATCGACCTGCGTGAGATCGATGCGCCCGAGCTCGGTCAGGCCTTCGGCGAGAAGAGCCGCGACTATCTGTCGGGGCTCGTGAACGGTAGTTTCGTGCGCGTGACCTGGACGACACGCGCGTCCGACGGGACCATTCAGGGTACGGTGTGGCTCGATTCGGACTTCGATCGCGATTCGCGTAGAAAGTCCTCCGTCAACATCAATCTGAAAATGGCGAAGGATGGCTACGCTTGGGCCGCTTACGCTTCGCGGGCGCCGGAGTATCGCGGTGCCATGAACAAAGCGAAGTCTGACAAGCGCGGTCTTTGGAGCGAGGCACGCCCTGTCGCTCCCTGGATCTTTCGCAGCCGCAAGGCCGTTCCCAAGCACAAGCAGTAGGTAGGAAGGATTGTCCATTGGGTATGATCCCGCTCTTTCGGAAAATCGCAAGCGGACTTGTCGCCACGCTGGCAGTCTGCCTTGTTTCGAGCTGCCGCGCCGAAGCCGTGCAGACCGCATTCGACAATCTCGACTGCGGCCGGCCAGGAGGCGGAAAGGTCGAACTTGTCGCCCGCGAGGGTTATGCGCTCGGCTATTCGGACAAGTACAAGCAGGCCCTCTGGGTTCAATACCGTCTGACCAAGGACGAAGTGCTCACGCGCAAGGCGAGCCGTCTGCTCGGGTTCATGCCCGATCCGGCCGTGCGCAAATCGGCAGCGCCCGAGGACTATCGTACGCCGAAGGGTGACGAGCTGAACAAGCAGGGCGACGGCGCTTACGACCGTGGGCATCTCGCGCCTGCGAGCGACATGCATTGGAGCGAGAAGGTGATGGCGGAGTCGTTCTACATGAGCAATGTGTCGCCGCAGCTGCCGTCCTTCAATCGCGGCATCTGGAAGTCGCTTGAGCAGACCGTGCGCCGCTTTGCCTACAGCGAAGGCTTCGTCTGGGTTGTCACGGGGCCGATCTTCGGCAAGGACTGGGATGGCAAAACCATCGGCGAGGGCCATGTCGCCGTGCCGTGGGGCTTCTACAAGGCGGTCTATTCCGAGAAGGACGGCGGTAAGATGATCGGCTTCGTGCTGAAGCATGCCCCGGGCGACAAGGACAATCTGAAGAAGTTCGCCTGTTCGGTTGAGGACGTCGAGAAGGCGACGGGACTGACGTTCTTCGACAAGGCGCCCGCCCGCCTGAAGCAGTCCTTCGATCCGGCCGCCTGGCAGTGGGCCGAAGACCGCCGCAAGGCGCGTCAGGGGAAGTAGCGGAGAGTTGAGAATCGCGGATTGAGAGTTGGGTGTTTGTCGATCGTGTGCGGGAGTGAGCGATGACTGCGAGTGAAATTGCGACGTCGAAGGATAAATTCTGTGCCTTGCTGCGGGCGACGAACCGGCGGGGCGTCGAGACGGTGCTGGCGAAGCTGGAGGAACTGGGCTTCTTTACGGCGCCGGCGTCAACGCGCTTTCATGGCGCCGAACCCGGCGGCTTGCTGCAGCATTCGCTGAACGTCTGCCAGGAAGCGCGCATCATCCGTCTCTCCCAGATCCAGCTGCGTCCGGACGTGGAACAGCTCGTGCCGGAGGAGAGCGCGATTCTGGCCGCGCTGCTGCACGATGTGTGCAAGGCCGAGATCTACAAGCAGGAGATCAAACATCGGAAGAACGCGCAGGGGCATTGGGAGGACTATCTCGGCTATACGGTCGACTATTCGGCGTTCCCGATGGGCCATGGCGAGAAGAGCGTCATCCGGCTGCTGCAGTGGGGACTGGAGATGACCGAGGCCGAGATGCTCGCCATCCGCTGGCATATGGGGGCGTTCAACCTGCCGTTCCAGAGCGTCGAAGCGAACAATTGTCTGACGAAAGCCAAGGAGTTGAATCCTCTGGCGTCGGTCCTTTCCGCGGCCGACGGGTTGGCTTCGTATGTGCTGGAAACGCGTTGAAGGGGACTGCGATGGAAGAGAACGTGGTGAAAGTGCCGAAAGATGCCGTCCGGCAAATCGCACGGCTGGAGGAGAGTCTGGCGCGTGTGCGCGAAGAGTACGACAAGCTGAAGGTGGCGAGCGCGCGGCGCAACGCCCGCGAGGCCAAGGTCGCGTCCGTCGTGCGCAACCTGTCGGTGCTTGAGGACTTGCTGGGCGCGCTGGGCGCGAAACTGCCGCAGGCGCAGCTCGTACTGCTCGACGTCGCCAACGGCCATCTGCCCGATCCGAAAATGCTCTTCGACGCCGCCGAGACGCTCGGCAAGCTGGCGCAACGGTCGCGGCGCATGGCGAGCGAGCTGACGCCCGTGGCGAGCGGACAGTGATTCGTGGTATAATTTAAGTGGTCTAATTTAACCGGATGTTTGAATCGGCGAATGAGGATTGCGGATGAAAATCGGAAGGCGGATGCTGGCGGGACTCTTCGGAGCGGCCATGGTGACGGGTCTGAACCTGTGTACTGGCGCCGAGGCGGTGCCGATGGGCGTGGAGACGGCGTCGTTCAAGGCGGCGAAGCCCGTGTGGCCGAAGGGTCGTGAAACGCGAATGAACGACTTCGTCGGGTTTCGGGCGACTTTCGATCTAAAGGCGGGCGAAGTGCCCGTGCTGCGGGCGACGGGATCGTCCGTCTACCGCATCCATCTCAACGGGCAGCACGTCGGCTATGGTCCGGCCCGTGCGGCGAAGGGCTTCTTCCGCGTCGACGAATGGCCGCTCGCCGCCGCCGCGAAGGAAGGCGAAAACGTGCTGACATTCGAAGTCTCCGCCTACAACTGCAACAACTTCTACATATGCGAATGGCCGGGTTTCCTGCAGGCCGAGGTCCTCGTGGGCGACCGCGTGGCGGCGCGCACGGGCACGGACGGCGCCTTCCAGGCATTCGACCAGCCGCGCGTGACGAAGTGCACGCGCTTCAGCTTCCAGCGCGCCTTCGGCGAGGCCTATCGTCTGACGCCGGATTCCGACGCGTGGAAGACGGGGGGCGGCACGCCGCTCGTCCTCGCCGAACAGCCGGCGACGCCGCTTTTGCCGCGCATCGCGCCGCTGCCGGACCTTTCCGTCACGCGTACGCTCAAACCGCTGGAGACGACGGCGGTCACGCATCGCGAAAAATCCCACTACACGAGCAACCGCTGCGTCGACAACATCAGTCCCCAGTTCAAGGGCTATCGGCCGGCCGATCTCGACTTCCACCTCTGGCGCGAAATCCAGAACGTCGACATCGCGCACGGCGAGCCCACAGGTTCGGCCGCGGCCTGGAAGCTGTCCAATACGGGCGTCGTCTTCGACAACGGTTTCGAAGAGACGGGCTTCCCCGGCGCGAAGGTGCGTTGCACGAAACCCTGCCGTCTCTGGTTCGCCTTCGACGAAATCCTCGACGGCGGCTTTGTCAAGCCCATCCGCTACGGCGTTTCCAACGCGGTCGCGTGGGACCTCCAGCCGGGCGAGTACGCGCTTGAGTCGTTCGAACCCTATTCCTTCCGCTATCTGCACATCTATGCGGACGGCGGCGAGGCGACGGTGTCCGGTCCCTACGTGCGGGCCTACAAGAACCCCGATGCGAAGAAGGCGTCGTTCACGTGCTCCGATCCGGCGCTGAACGAAATCTTCGCCGCCGCCCGCGAGACGTTCGCGCAGAACGCGGTGGACGTATTCACGGACTGTCCGAGCCGCGAGCGTGCGGGCTGGCTTTGCGACAGTTTCTTCACGTCCCGTTCGAGCTTCCTCTTCACGGGCAATACGGACCTTGAACGCCTCTTCGTGCAGAACTACCTGCTGCCGGCGAAATTCGACCATATTCCCGACGGCATGCTGCCGATGTGCTATCCGTCGGACCATCCGGACCATGTCTTCATCCCCAATTGGGCGATGTGGTTCGTGATTGAACTCGACGAGTATCTCCTGCGTAGCGGCGACCGCGCGACGGTGGACGCCCTCAAGCCGCGTCTCGTCAAACTTGTGAACTACCTTCGCACGTTCCGCAATTCCGACGGACTCCTCGAAAAGCTGCCCTCGTGGGTGTTCGTCGAATGGAGCCACGCGAACGACCTCGTGCAGGACGTGAACTATCCGTCGAATATGACGTGGGCGGAAGTGCTCGACTGCATGGACCGCCTCTACGGCCTGCCCGACTGCGCAGCGGAGGCGAAGAAGGTCCGCGAGACGGTGCGCAAGCAGTCCTGGACCGGTACCTGGTTCTGCGACAACGCGAAGCGCCAGGCGGACGGCACGCTGAAGCTCTCCAACGACTGTACCGAGACATGCCAGTACTATGCGTTCTTCTTCAAGACGGCGACGCCTGAAACCGATCCCGAACTCTGGAAGACGCTGCTGACCGACTTCGGACCCGCCCGCAAACAGACGAAGAAGCACCCGCAGATCGCATTCTCCAACGCCTTCATCGGCAACTATCTGCGGCTCGAACTTCTCTCGCGTGCCGGCCTTGGCGACCAGCTGCTGCAGGAGACGAAGGGCTACTTCAAGTACATGGCGGACCGTACGGGCACTCTGTGGGAGAACGACGGCGCCTACGCGAGCTGCAACCACGGCTTCGCGAGCCACGCGGCCGTCTTCTACGTGCGCAACATCCTCGGCGTCGCCGCGGTCGATACGCGTGCGAAGACGGTGAAGGTGCAGCCGCCGACGGTGCCGCTCGCGTCCTGTTCGGCGACGCTGCCCGTGCCGGACGGCGAGATCGTCTACGGCTGGACGGTGAAGGACGGCCAGAAGGAGGAGACCTTCCAGGCACCGAAAGGCTGGACGCTGGTTCGGTGAGGGCTTTGACGGCGGCGACAAGCGATTTCCCTGCACATTCACCCGAAATATGGTAGAATAGCAACATGAAAAACTATTCCTCCTTCCTTGTGGCCTTTTCGCTTTGCGCCTTGCCGGCCGCGCTGGCGGCGCGCGATTGGCCCGACGCGGGCAGTGCCCACGAATATGCGCGTCTCGACTGGGACTTGCTGGAACGCGACATCAAGAACTGGAACGGACTGCCGTCGCGCAATCCCGAACAGGCCGTCAATGCCGAGGCGTGCATCAAGCCGGAGGACAAGGACCCCGTCGATGTGCTCGTGCGCCGTACGCGCGCGCTCGCGGCGGACCTCACGGCGTCCGGAATCGACCTCACGGCCGAATTGAAGGAGCTGGAGACGCTCGTCGCCCGGCTGCCGGCGACGAATCCGGGCTGGCGCGAGACGCGCTTCCCGCTCTTCGCCGCCATTCACGGCCTCAACCGCCGCATCGCGCTGAAGAATCCGATTCTGAAGAAGATCGAGAAGCTCGTCTTCGTCGGACACGAACCGCTTCCGTTCGACGAGTTCAACGGCGGCTGGCACATGTGCGACCAGTATTTCGGCTTTCACTCCACGTTGCATGGTGCGTCCTACGGCGACGGCCTCTACGTGATCGACAATCCGTTCTCCGACCATCCCATGGCGCGCGACATTCTCGACGGCCGCACGGTGGCGTCGGGCGCGTGGAAGGGCCAGACGCTTGGCGAGGGCGGCTATCTGGGACCGGACGTCTCCTGGGACGGTCGGAAGATCGCCTTCACCTACACGCGCGGCAAGCCCGAGATCCGCCAGTGGAACGACAATACCGTCTACCACATCTTCACCTGCAACGCCGACGGTTCGGATCTCCGGCAGATTACCGAAGGGAACGTGAACGACCTCGATCCCTGCTGGCTGCCGAACGGACGCCTCGCGTTCATCTCCGAGCGTCGCGGCGGATTCGGCCGCTGCCATGGCCGGCCGGTGCCCACGTTTACGCTGCACTCGATGTTCCCGGACGGCACGGACATCACGCGCCTCTCCCCGCATGAGACGAACGAGTGGCATCCGACCGTGGACAACGACGGCATGATCCTCTATACGCGCTGGGACTACGTGGACCGCGGCCACAGCCAGGCCCACCATCTCTGGCGTACGACGCCGGACGGCCGCGACCCGCGCGAGGTGAACGGCAACACGCGCGCCCACTTCGGGAATGGTCCGACCATGCAGGTCAACGGCCGTGCGATTCCCGGCTCCCGCCGCTATGCCTGCATCGCCGCCCCGCACCACGGGTGCGCCTACGGTTCGATCCTCCTCGTCGACCCTTCGCGTCGCGATGACGACAACCTGAGCCAAATCACGCGCGTGACGCCCGAGCAGCCGTTCCCCGAATCGGAAGGATGCCACGCCGGTTCGCGTTCGGGTGCCTACGGAACGCCGTGGCCCCTGAGCGAGAAGTACTACCTCTGCGTGTATGACGGCAACGCCAACGGCCACTACGGCGTCCATCCGATCCGCCACTATGCGATCACGCTCGTGGACGTCTTCGGCAACAAGATCCGCCTCTACTCGCATCCGACGATCTCCTGCCTCGACCCCGTGCCGCTGCAGGCGCGTCCGCTGCCGCCCGTCCTGGCGCAGGGCACGCTCGTCGGCCGGCCCGCGAACGCGGACGGCACGCGCCCCGAACCCATCCCCGCGGACCAGCTGCCGAAGAAGGCGCAGATCGGCCTGATCAACGTCTACAACACGCGTCTGCCGTTCCCGCCCGGCACGGTCGTGACCGCGCTGCGCATCTGGCAGGTACTGCCGAAGACTTCGCCGATCGTCGGCAATCCGCGTCTCGGCGCGGAAGGCCAGCAGGTCGCCCGTCAGTGCCTTGGCACGGTGCCGGTGGAGAAGGACGGTTCCGCATTCTTCGAAGTGCCGGTGGACATTCCCGTCTACTTCCAGGCCCTTGACGCGGAAGGCTGCACGGTGCAGAACATGCGCAGCGACACCTACGTCCATCCGGGCGAGCGCCTGATGTGCAATGGCTGCCACGAAGAGCGCGTCGGCGTCTCGCGCGCCGCGGGCGCGGAACGTCCGCTCGCGATGCAGCGTCCGCCGAGTCCGATCAAGCCTGCGCCCGAGGGCGCGAAGCCCTACAGCTTCGCCCGTCTCGTGCAGCCGGTGCTCGATGCCAAGTGCGTGACGTGCCACGGCGAGAAGCGCGCGCCCAAGGCACCGGACTTCCGCGCAGGCGACTGGCGCAAAAACGACAACGGCTGGACGACGTCGTACGCGTCGATCCGTCCGTACGTACACTGGTTCGGCCGCACTTACGACATCACCCACGAAATGCACGGCAACTACCTTGCCTTCGTCGAACCGGCCTACACGGCGCCGCAGTCGACGGGCGCGAAGGCCTCGCCGCTCTACGCGTTGCTGAAGAACGGCCACCATGACGTGAAGCTGACGCCCGAGGAATGGGAACGCCTGCTGATCTTCATGGGTTCGAACGCCCAGTACGTGGGCCACGACTACGACGTCGACGCCCAGCGTGACGGCAAGGTCGTGTACTCGCCGTACGATTGATGCAATCGACTTCGCAGGGAGGGGGAAGGACGTGCAGGCCCTCTGTACGTCCTTCAAGACGTTGGATGCAAAAGGCGGCGGCCCAACTTGCGTTTCCCCTGCCAATATGATAAGATACGCCTAACTTCTGGACGAGGCCAACAAGCTGGCCGAGATGCTGCGCCAGCGAGTCCCGGCCATTCGGGATATCCGCATCCAGATCATCGGCCCCGTCGTCGGCGCTCACTGCGGCCCCAGCACCGTTTCCATCTGCTTCTTCGGCAAGGAAAGGCCCATTTAACGAACAACACGCAAAAAGCCTGCTCTCACGCGAAAGGAGCAGGCTTTTTTGTTTACGCTTTGACGCCTCTTGATTGTTCAGGCTTGGGGCATTCCTTTGCCGCAGGCGGGGCAGAAGCGGGCGTTTTCGGGCAGGGTTTCCCCGCAATAGGGGCAATAGCGCTTTTCGCCGAAACGCTGGTTCAGGGGATCGGGCTCTTCAACCTCGTCCACGATGTCGACGATGGAATGCCGGTCTTCGGCGGTGGCGTTGCGGAAGTTATAGATCGCCATGGCGGCGGCCATGCCCACGAACACCACGCCGAACAGCGCGAACGCGGTAGGCGCACCCATGGACAGGGCGGAGAACGTCCAGATGATCCCGAAGATGCCCACGGCCACCGCGCCGATGCCGCTCATAAAGGAAGGCCCACGGCCGGGTTTCACGCTTTTCATGGTTTCATTCCTCCTTGCTTGGTTTACGGCCTTATTCTACCACGGAATCGCCGTTTCGTCCAACGTTTCCGGCGGAACGATACAGATTTCTGTCCCAAATGTCGTTTACAGCGCGGCGAACGGCGGCGTTCTCCATCGGCCGCGAGGTTTTTAGCAAACAAAAACCCAGGGACCGTTCCGGAGAGACAGCCCCTGGTGATGATCGTTTTTGTACAGGTTGAACTGGATGGCAAAATACCTTGATCCCAAAGCAGATGTGACCTTCAAGAAGGTTTTTGGTGAGCATAAAAATCTCGTCATCAGCCTCCTTAACGCCTTGCTGCCTCTTGAGGACGGCAAGGAGGTCGAGTCGATTGAATATCTGCCGTCGGAACTTGTGCCACGTACCCCGACGAGTAAGAATACGATTGTCGATGTGCGTTGCGAGGAGACAGGCGGGCGTAAGTTCATCGTCGAGATGCAGATGAACTGGACGGCGGACTTCCGCGAGCGCGTCCTTTTCAACGCATCCAAGGCGTATGTCAGACAACTTGACAAGTCGGAGAAGTACAACCTGCTCCAGCCCGTCTATGCGCTCAACTTCGTCAACAAGGTGTTCGAGCCGGGCCTGGAGGGGTATTACCACTACTACAGGATGGTTCATGCCCAAGACAGCGGAAAGGTTCTCGAAGGTCTGCACCTTGTGTTTGTGGAACTGCCGAAGTTCAAGGCGAAGAACCTCACCGAGAAGAAGATGCAGGTTCTGTGGCTCCGCTTCCTGACCGAGATAGATGAGAACGCGAAGAGCGCCCCGGCCGAGCTTCTGGAAAAACCACAGACGAACCAGGCGCTTGAGATACTCGAAGAGTCGGCGTATAGCGAGGCCGAGATGCTCGATTACGACAGGTACTGGGATCAGGTTCGCCGCGACAAGGCGCTGATGGACGACCTTGACGAGACACACGCAAAACTCGACGCGGCGGTTGAACAGTTGCGCCAGTCGGCGCGGCAAATGAAAGCAGATGGTATGGACATGGAAACCATCGTCAAATACACCGGCCTTTCTGCAGCTGAAATCGCCTCGCTCTTAAGCCGATCTCAATCGTAAAACTGGAAATGAAGGGGGCTTTGCGGCATGGGCGCTCACCCGGCCTCCGCGCCCGTCCCATGATGTTCCCGCTGGCTGTCCGCATACCGGCGGCTTGTGATCAGCTCCTTTGAAGACTCGCAGATTCCGCCGTTCAAAATCATACGCCCCAGCAAGCGTTTAGAGATTTCATCTTCTCGACAAACACGGACGGAAGACGCCCGTCATGTCGATGGCACGATGGGCGCCGCTGCCGAAGATTTTTCCGACTCCTCAAAGCAAGAATTTGGTGATATGCGTGCCGGGGGTTGGCACCAAAAAAGGTTTTATGCCGTTCATTGTCGACACAATCCCAGACGTGCAGATGCAGTTCAACGGGCAATGCTTCCCTCTGTATTACTACGAGAAAAACGACAGAGACGCACTCTCACTCTTCGACAACGGGAAGGATGAGTTCGTTCGTCGTGATGCTATCACGGACTTCATCCTTCAACGCGCAAGGGAGGAGTACGGCCCGCGCACGACAAAGGAGGATGTTTTCTACTATGTCTATGGCATCCTTCACGCGAAGGAGTACCGTGAGCGGTTTGCCGCCGACCTCCAGAAGTCCTTGCCGCGCCTACCCCTGGTCGAGGACACGAAAACCTTCCGTGCATTCGTCTCTGCCGGAACGAAACTTGCCGCGCTCCACCTTAATTACGAGAGCATAGAGCCGCATCCCTCGGTCATTATCGAGAATGATTCTGCCGCGCCGAAGGTTCAACAAATGCGTTTCGGCAAGAGCAATGGAGAAGAGGACAAAAGCATTATCCTCTTCAACGACACAACCCGAATCATCAACATCCCGCTTCGTGCCTATGATTGGCAGGTCAACGGTAAATCACCAATTGAGTGGGTGATGGAACGTTACGCCATGACCGTCAATAAAGATTCGCAAATCCGCAACGATCCAAACGAGTGGTGCAAGGAGATCGGACAACCCCGCTACATCCTCGAACTG
>CADCPA010000044.1 GCA_902803135.1 uncultured bacterium | reverse complement strand
GCTTTCGACGTGGCGCGAACTCGTCGATCCCGACTATCCCACGATCATCTGGAATACGATCAAGATCTCCGTCGAAGTGACGATATGGTCGATCGTGCTTGCGGTCCCCTGCGCCTACGCGATCGCCAGGATGAATCCTCGCTGGCGGGCGATAGTCGCGGGTTCGATAATGCTTCCGTTCTGGACGAGCTTCGTCGTACGCGTCTTCGCGTGGAAGACGATGCTCCATCCCGACGGCTGGCTCCAGGCATGCTACAACTTCTTCTCGCTCGGTCCGGAGCATTCGACGATTCTCGACTCTGAGGCGGCCGTTGTCCTCGTGTCGGTCTACTCCTTCCTCCCGTTCGCGATCATGCCGATCTACACCGCCGCGGAGAAGTTCGACTTCTCGCTGTTGGAGGCGGCGCGCGACCTGGGGGCGAAGAGCTTCTTCGCGTTCCGCAAGATCTTCCTGCCGGGCGTGCGGCGCGGCGTGATCAGCGCCATTCTCATGGTGTTCATCCCCGCGATCGGCTCGTACGTGATTCCCGACCTCGTCGGCGGCAAGAACTCGGAGCTGATCGGCAACAAGATCTACCAGCGTACGTTCCCCGACCGCAACCTGCCGCATGCCTCGGCGCTTTCCGCGGTGATGGGCTTCAGCGTGCTTGTGCCGCTGGCCTGCGTCGCGTGGTGGCTCAAACGCCAGGATGCCCGCGAAGCGAAGCGCCTCGCCGAGGCGACGGCCCGCAAGCTGTCCGGCGGCGCAGCCTGACGCGTGGCGGCAGCCGGTGGTGCCGGAGACGGGACTCGAACCCGTACGACTGATACCAGTCAAGGGATTTTAAGTCCCCTGTGTCTGCCATTTCACCACTCCGGCCGAAGAGCGCCATTATATCATAATTCACCCTGTCAAGGGTATGGGGATTTATGGTATAATGGACACATTATGAAACAATTCGCCTTTCTGTCCCTGCTCCTTGGACTTTGTGCGGCGTCCGCGGGCGCCGAATCGATTTGGAGCGACCGGCCCGCCCGCGACTGGAACGGGTTCTATCCCATCGGCAACGGCGGCATGGCGGCCATGGTCAACGCCGGCGCCCGGACGCATCTCCAGCTCAACTACTACCGTCTCTGGGCGGGGCGTCCGCACGACTATGCGGCCGCCGGCGCGTCCGAGGTGCTGCCCGAACTCCGCCGTCTCGTTCTGGCGGGCAGGCGCGGCGAGGCCGAGAAGCTCGCCAATGAAAAGTTCATGGGCTCGCCGGTTCGCCAGCAGAGCTATCAGCCGCTCGGCGACTTGAAGCTCGATTTCGGGGCCGAGGCGACGACGCTCCGCCGCGAGCTCGATTTGGACACGGCCTGCCATCTGGCGCGGTTCACGGTGGACGGTGTCGAAATCGAGGAGGAGTCCTTCACGCCGCTGACCGAGCGCGAGCTGCTCATCCACCGCGTGCGGGCGGGCGAGAAGGGTCGCCTGTCGGCCACCGTGGCTTTCACGAGCGCCCAGCCGCATGCCCGTCATTTCATCCGCGGCAACGTGATGGGCTTTGACGGCAAGGTCGAATGGGGCGAAGTGGCGTTTGCCGCGCGCGCCGAGCTGCGTCTCACGGGCGGCACGTTGACGGCCGACGGCGACAAGGTGCGCATCGACGGGGCGGACGCCCTCGAAATCCGCGTGGTCGCGGCGTCGAACCTCAAGGCCTGGAATCGCCTTGACGGCGACCCGGCCGCCGAAGCGGACGCCGCGCTCGCGAAGCGCGCCGGCACGTCGGCGGACGAATTCAAGAAACGTCACGAATTCGTCTATGGCATGACGTATAACCGCGCCGAACTGAAGCTGCCCGGCGATCCGGCCCGCGCGAAGCTGCCGACCGAGGAACGTCTGAAGCTGGAAGCGCAGGGGAGCGACCCCGCGTTCGCGAAGCTCGTCTTCGACTACGGCCGCTACCTTCTCATCTCCTCGACGCGTCCCGACGGCGATCCGGCGAATCTGCAGGGCATCTGGAACGCTTCGCGCCACCCGCCGTGGGAGTCGAAGTACACATGCAACATCAACGTGCAGATGAACTACTGGCCGGCGGAGGTCTGCAACCTTTCCGACACGCACCAGTCGCTCTTCAACGTGTTGCCGGAACTCCAGGCGAGCGGCGCGCGTACGGCACGGGCCTACTACAACGCGAACGGCTGGGTGCTGCACCACAATTTCGACATGTGGCGCGGCACGGCGCCGGTGGACGGTGCGGGCTGGGGCCTGTGGCCGATGGGCGGCGCCTGGCTGTCCCTGCACGCGTGGGACCACTGGCTGTTCACGCGCGACGTCGCCTTCCTGAAGCGCTACTATCCGATCCTCCTCGATGCGGCGAAGTTCTTCACGGAATTCCTCATCGAGCATCCGGTGACGCATCATTTGGTGACGTGTCCGTCGATGTCGCCCGAGCATGGCGGCCTGCGGGCGGGTCCGGCAATGGACACGCAGATCGTACGCGCGCTCTACACGGCCGTCCTGGAAGGAGCGAAGGTCGTGGGCGCGGAAGACGATGCGACGGTGCGCAAGATCCGCGAACAGCTGCCGCGCCTCGAACCCGAGCGCATCGGGCGCTGGGGCCAGCTTCAGGAATGGATCGAGGACGACGACGACCCCAACGACCGCCATCGCCACTTCTCCCATCTGTGGGCCGTCTATCCCGGCACCGAAATCACGCCGGATACGCCGGAGCTGCTCGAGGCGGCGAAGAAGTCGCTGATCGCGCGCGGCGACGAGGCGACCGGCTGGTCCATGGGCTGGAAGACCTGCCTGTGGGCGCGCTTCCGCGATGGCGAGCATGCCGCCAAGATCATGAAGAACCTCTTCCGTCCCGCCGAAAAACATGGAGCCGGACTCTACCCGAACCTTTTCGACGCCCATCCCCCGTTCCAGATCGACGGCAACTTCGGCGTGACGGCGGGCATTGCGGAGCTGCTGCTCCAGAGCCATCGCCGCGATGCGCAGGGCGAGTATCGGGTCGAGCTGCTGCCGGCGCTTCCGAAGGCCTGGGCGAAGGAAGGCTCGTTCCGCGGCTTCCGCGCCCGCGGCGGCGTCCTTGTCGACTGTGCCTGGAAGGACGGCAAGATCGTCCACCAGTCCATCCGCAAGCCCCTTCCTCCACATGTCGGTGAGGGCGGGAAGAAGGCACCGGCGACGAAGGCCGAGACGGCGAAGGCGACGAAGTTCACGCTCGACGGCGCGAAGGGCAGACTCTCCGCGATTCTCGTGCGTCCGGCAACCGCTGCCGACAAGACGCCCGTCGCCGTGCTCTGCCACGGCTTCCGCGCGGGCAAGGACGAGCATGGCGGCATGTTCAAGGCGATTGCGGACGCGTTGGCTCAAGCGGGCGTCGCGAGCGTGCGCTTCGATTTCAACGGCCATGGCGAAAGCGAGGGTCTTTTCACCGACATGACGGTGCCCAATGAAATCGAAGATGCGAAGAAGGTCGTCGCCTGGGTGCGCAGCCAGCCGTGGGCGGGAAAAATCTCGCTTCTGGGCCACTCCCAGGGCGGCGTCGTCGCGTCGATGGCGGCGGGCGAGCTCGGCACGGCGGTCATTGACCGCGTGACGCTGCTGGCGCCGGCCTGCGTGCTCAAGGACGCGGCGAAGGACGGGTGGGGGCGCGGCCCCTCGTTCGATCCCGAGCATCCGCCGAAGACGCTGAAGATCTGGGGCTCGGTGGAAATCGGCGGCGAGTATGTGAAGAGCGCCTACAAGCTGCCGATCTACGAGACGGCGAAGAAGTTCACGGGACCGGTTCTGCTGCTCCACGGCACGGGCGATTTCATCGCCCCGGCCTCGGCTTCCAAGCGTTTCCACGAAGAATATGCGCAGAGCGACCTGCATCTCTTCGAAGGCGACGACCACGGCCTGTCGCGCCATTTCGCCGAAGCCCTCGAGCTGATCCGCACGTTCTACGGGTCTGTGCGTTGAGCCGCGCCGTCACGACCGCATGAGGGGACGGCTGTATTTCCTGTCCGGGCTGGTGGGCCTGGTGTTCTGCGCCTTGCTCGTCTGCCATGCCCGCGGACTCTCGTCGTATGGCCGGAATCCGCGGTTTGTGCGCTTCATGCGCCGCTACGACCGTCGCCCCGATGCGGAGTCGCGGCTGCCGGCCCGTGCGTTGACCATTGACCGTCGCGGTGAACCGATCGAAGTCGCCGAACCCGGATCCGCCTTCCAGCATGTGCTGGACGACCTGGCGCTGGCCGCGGAAGGCCAGCCGGTGCCGCTGGCCCTGGACGCCCGTCTGCAGCGGCGCGCCGAAGAGCTGATGAAGAACAAGACCGGCGCCGTCGTCGCGCTCGAGCCGTCGACCGGCAAGATCCGCGTGCTCGTGTCCGTGCCGCACGCCGCGTATCTCAACCGGGCGCTGAACGGACTCTACCCGCCCGGATCGACGTTCAAGGTCTTCATGAGCGCGGCCGCGCTCTCCGCCGACTACGATCCGCTGTTCGACTGTCCCGCGGCGGGATGGCGTCCGTCCCGCGGCACGCCGCCGATCCGCGATGTCGAAGTGAACGAATATGCGCGCAAGGGCAAGGTCTGGAAGGGGTTTGGCAAGTTGCGGATGAGCGATGCCCTGGTGCATTCGTCCAACACCTATTTCGCCCAGCTCGGCGCGGGGTTCGGTCCGGCGCGGTTCGGCAAGGCGGTGCGGTCGGCACGCCTGTGCGATCCGGCCGTCGTGCTGGCGTCCTCCGTCGCGACGCTCGAGTCGGCGGGCGGCGGCGTACCGGAAGGCCTCACCTCCGCACAGCTCGCGCCCGTCGCGCTGGGGCAGGGTTCCGTACAATTGACGCCGCTGGGGGTGGCGATGCTGACGGCGGCGGTTGCGAACGACGGCGTGCTGCTGGCGCCGACGCTTTCGCCGACGGCGAAGCCCGCGCTCCGGGCGCAGCCGTTCACGTTTTCGGCGGCGGCAGAGGTGAAGAAGATGATGCGCCGCGTCGTCCAGGCGGGAACGGGAAGGGCGTGCGAGCTGCCCGGCCTCTCCGTCTGCGCGAAGACCGGCACGGCTCAGACTGCGCACGGCAAGGACCACGCCTGGTTCACCTGCTTCGCGCCGGAGAAGGCGCCGCGTCTGGTTGTCACGGTGCTCGTGGAACAGGGCGGTTTTGGCGCCACGGCGGCGCTGCCGATTGCGCGCGGGATACTCGAAGAAGCGTGTGAATGGGGGTATTTCGAATGATCGGGGCGTGGTTGCAGGCGGGAGCCGTCTTGACGTTGGCGCTCTTCGGGACGGTGTTCCAGACGCGTCTGGCGGGACAGGCGACGAGTGTCGGACCGCTTGTTCTCGGCCTCTTCGCCGCCGTGGCGGCGTTTTTCGCCGTGCGGCAGGGACGCCTCGAGCGGCTGTTGCTGGGGAAGGGTCCGCCGGTCATCGGCGCGTGCACGCTGCTTGTGCTCGTCGTGCTGGTCGTGTTCGGGCGGCGCTATCGGGGCGGACTCTATCTGCCCGGCCGCATCAATCCTTCGGAACTCGTCAAGCTGGGAACGGTCTTCTTCGCCGCGGGTTTTCTCGCACGGGCGAAGGGGCGTCCGACTCTGCCGTTCTTTGCCGGCGTCGGGGGCGTGGCGCTGCTGGCCGCGGCGGCCGGCGACTTCGGTCTGGTCGCCCAGCTCGCCCTGACGGTGTGCGCAATGCTTTTCGTCGCCTCCTGGGGCTGGGGCCTGGCGGCCTTCGGGGTTCTTGCGACCGGGGCCGTGGCGGCTGCGCGCTTTCCCGTCGGGCATCTCGCCGTCCGTTTCGCCGTGTGGCGCGATCCGCTGGCGGATGCGACGGGCGCGGGCTGGCAGACGCTTCAAGGGCTGGTGGCCATTCTGCGCGGCGGCTTTGCCGGCGTGGGCTACGGCATCGGCGAGGCCGACCAGGTGCCGATCGTCTCGAGCGACTTCGTCTACGCGGCGCTGGCGGAAGACTTCGGCATTCTCGGATGCACCGTGGTGCTGGGCATCTGGGCGGTCGTCCTGCTGCGGGCGTTCGCGACAGCCCGGCGGGCGGTCGAGGAAGACTGCGAAGCCTCGGCGCTGGCGGCGACGGGGCTTGCCGCGAGCCTTCTCGTGCAGATCGCGCTCAATGTCGCGGGCGTGCTGAACGCGCTGCCGATGACCGGCATTCCGCTGCCGCTCATCTCGCATGGCGGCACCTCGCTGCTGGTGACACTGGCAATGTGCGGCGTGCTCGTCGGCCTCAACGGGTCTTTCGAGCCTGCTTCGCCTGCGCTTTCTTCATTTTCTCGAAAGCGCGGAGGCCGCGGTTCCGGAGACGGCAGGACGGGCACTCCCCGCACCCTGCGCCCGGCACGCCGTTGTAGCACGTCACCGTCTCGTTCTTGATGACGTCGAGGATGCCGAGCTCGTCGGCGAGGGACCATTCGTCCGCCTTCGACATGTGCATGAAGGGCGTGACGATTCGAACCGGGTAGTCGAGCGCGAGACGGATCGACTTCTGCTGGGCCTTGATGAACGCCTCGCGGCAGTCGGGATAGCCGGAGAAGTCGGCCTCTGAAACGCCGGTGTAGACGACGGCGGCACCGAGGTGCTTCGCCCACACGGCGGCAATCTGGAGGAAGATCGCGTTGCGGCCTTCGACGACGGTGTTGGGACACTTCGCATGCTTGTCCTTGGCGAAGGCGGCGTTCGGCGACATCAGGGCATTGTCGGTAATCGTACTGTAGAAATCAAGCGAAATGGTCTTCCAGACGGCGATTTTGAAAATTTCAGTTGCAAGGCGCCGGGCAAAGCGCACTTCGACCGCATGGCGCTGGCCGTAGGTGAAGGTCAGACCCGCGACATGGTCGGCGCCGTACTTCCTGCAGGCGAGCGCCAAACACGTCGCGCTGTCCTGTCCGCCGCTCAGAACGACGACGGCGCCGATTGAATCGGCGGCTTGCATAGGCTTCTTCATGGCGCATAGTATAGCACAAAATCCTTGCGGTTGAGCACCGGAGGTGATAGAATATAACGCAGTTTTTCAGAACCAAGTAGGTGGTTTTTCGTAAACGGAAATCAGACATCCAGTCATGGCAAGCAAGTATTTGGGAATAGATATCGGCTCTACGACCTTCAAGGCCGTCGTTCTATCCGACGAAGGCGAGGTCCTGGAGTCGACCTATCAGCGCACGCAGCCCGTCGATTCGGGGCGCCTGGCCTGCACAGGCCGCTGTAGCGGCTGCGGCAACTGCAACATGGGCTCGGTGCGCAAGACGACGGATCTGTTTCTCAAGGAAAAGGGCTTCAATTACTCCGACATGGCGGCCGTGGTGGTCACGGGCAGCCAGATCGTCGACGATACGAAGCGGTTCATCCCGTTTGACTTCCAGGTCAGCGAAGTTTCCGCCCATGTGGCCGGCGCCAAGCATTTCTACCCCGACGTCGACGCAATCATCGACTGCGGCGGACAGGATTCCAAGTGCATGGTCTACAATCCCGGCATGCAGCTTTGGACGTCCATGATGAGCGGCGTCTGCGCCGCCGGCACGGGCAGCTATCTCGACAGCGTCGCGGCGAAGCTCGGCGTGCCGGTCGAGGAAATCGCCAGCAAGGTCAACTACGATTCCGATACGGAGTTCAGTTCGGTCTGCGCCGTGCTCTCCGCCACGTCGATCAACAAGTTCAAGAACCGCATCCCGCTCGGCGATCTGCTGGCGGGCGCCTGCAAGGCGCAGGCCCGCACGATTCTCAACAGCGTCGGCCAGCTTCTCTTGAACCGTCCGGGCCGTCGCATCCTCTTCCAGGGCGGCGTGGCGTCCAACGGCGCCGTTGCGCACTATCTGCGCGAGATGACGGGTTGCGAGATCATCATTCCGAAGTACCACCAGGTGATGGGCGCGCTCGGTGCGGCCTGCCTGGCGCGTGAATTCGTCAACCTGAAAGGCAAGCTCAACCTCGACAAGATCGAGTACGAGCCGAGCCGTCAGAAGTCGGTGGCGATGCGCACCAGCTGCACGAAGCACGACTTCTTCTCGCGCGACACGTCGAAACCGCTCGTCTGGCGCAACCTTTTCTTTCCGCCGGAAATCCTCAACGCCTTCGGATGCCGCATCCGCACGCTCGAGACGTACGCCGCGCTCTTCGCGCGTCGTCCGCAGCGCGTCAAGCAGGCGCTTGGCTGCGCGGCGCAGAAGGGGTTCGACCAGCAGACCTGCTCGTTCCTGCGCGTGCTCGAAGGCATGCACTTGGAGCAGCCCGACTTTGTGGTGTCGACGAGCCAGCCCTGCCAGCAGGCGGAACGCATTTTCGAAGACCTGGTCGCCGAGTATCGGATTCCGGACCGTCTCTTCTCGTTGCACACGCCGATCAACAAGCAGACGCCGAACGCGGTCGACGTGATTGCGGACGGCCTTGCGCAGGCGATCTACCTGATGGAGAAGAGTTTCGGCCGCAAGCTTGACATGGGGCGTCTCGAAGAGGCGATCGACCTGTCGAACCAGGCCGCCGCGTACGGCCGCAAGTGCAACGAGCTGCGTTGGACGTCGCCGCCGCTCGTGCGCGGCAGCGAGGCGATCTACAACGCCGTCGTGTTCTCGCAGTGGTGGGGCACGCAGGAGTTTGTCGACATTCAGAAGCAGTTCTACGAAGAACTCCTCCAGAAGAAGGCGTGGGCCGAAAAGCGCTACTCGATCGACGATACGCACCGTCTGCTCTGGATGCATCTGCCGCCGTTCTACGATACGCGGCATCTCGACTTCCTCGAAGAGCGCTGCAATGCGCCGATCGTGTTCGAAGAGACGAACTTCATCGGCTGGGGTCCGCTCGATCCGAAGGACCCGCTGCGTTCGCTCGCCGAAAAGCTGCTGACGACGGGCTTTCTCGATCCCGCGCTTCGCATCGAGTATGTGAAGAAGGCGATTCCCGCCGCGAAGTTCTCGGGCTGCGTCCTCTATACGCACGGTTTCGGCCGCTGCAGTCTGGCGGACCGTCCGTTCGCGCGGCATCTCCGAACCGCGCTCGAAGAGATGGGCGTGCCGCTGCTGGCGTTGGAAGGCGACTGCATGGACGCCTCCATCGATCCGTGCTCGACGGTCACGAAGATCTCGTCGTTCGTCGAGGCGCTGAACCTCAAGCGGTATGGCAATCTCTTCGGGAAACTGCGGACCTAGGCCCGCCGCCGATTTTTTGCGACAAGGAAAACGGAAGCCCGTGAAATTCGGGCGCTGTCGCGCAACTGTAACCGGATATCCTCCATTCCGAGCGTCTGCCTCCGCAAGCGCCGGCGTGCTGGACAAGCGATCCGGGCCAGTGTACCGAGTGGTGCATGAAGGCCCGGCCCTCATGCGAAGCCGGAAGCCAGGAGACGCTCCTTGCCGCGTGTCACAATCCTTCGCATGAAAGGAAAGTACAAATGAACACCACCCAGTCTGCGGCCCTGTCGGGCGCCGCAGCCGCCCTCGTGCTGAGCGCAACCGCCTCGGCCTTCACGTTCGACGACATCCACTATTGGGTCGGCGAAGGAACCAACCGCTGCGCCGTCGTGATCGACTGGAGCGCCTACGGCGTCACCAAGGCCTGGGGCTATCGCTGGAACGGGACGGCCACCAACATGGCTGAAGTCGTTTCCCGCATCGCCTACGACGATCCGCGCCTGAAGATGGGGATGCAGCGCATGACTTCGTCTTACGTTGATTTCTACTTCTTCGGCTACGACGTGAACGACTGCCATCCGTCGTGGGATCTCGACAACGGCGTCGGCTCCGATCCCGAGGCGCCGGCACTCCGCGAGGATTCCGTTTTCTATACGGCCTGGTGGGTCTTCTACGGACCGATGAACGACCCGGCCTTCCCGACGACGGAGCAGACGTCCAGCCGGACTGCCGCGAATGACGCCATTCCGAAGAACGACGACTGGTATGTCTTCTCCTACGGAAGCCCCGCGTACGATGCCGACTGGAACGAGACGCCCGCCGTGCTCGCCGAGCCGACGGCGGCCGAGTCGCCGTACGGCTTCGAGGTCGTCGCCTCGTCGACGACGGCGGTCGGCAACTACTGCGATCCGAAGAACGTGCTCGGCCGTCCGACGATGTACATGTCGGGGGCATGGGGAGGGCCGGTGAGTCCGTACAATCCGGCCTGGCAGGCGGGCGAGCTCTTCTCGCTGGAGAGCTACGGCGACGAACAGCTCGAACCCGGCGAGCCCGACGGTCCCGGCTACGTGACGATCAAGTTCGACCACGACGTGGTGGACGATCCCGCCAACCCCTTCGGCATCGACTTCATCGTCTTCGGCAACGCACTCGGCGAGGGCAATTCCGAGGTCTGGTACGCGCAGACGACCGATCCGGACAAGGTGTCCTTCTCCGGGAACGGCGATCACGAGGACGCGCTCGTCGAAGTCTCGCAGGATGGCCGCACCTGGCATGCCTTCTCGAAGGGGCCGTTCGCCGACGGCGCGCTGCCGACGCTGGGCCTCCAGTACGATCGGGCGAACCCCGATCCGAACCTCTTCGCGGGCAACCTCTATTGGGGACGTCCGACGCGGGCCACGTATCCGGTCAATCCCGCCGTGACGTTCGCGGACTTCAAGGGCAAGACGCTCGCACAGGTCTGCCAGTGCTACAACGGCTCCGCCGGCGGTACGGGCTACGACCTCAAGAACGTCGACCTGCCGGCCGACGACGCCCATCTCGGCCGCAAGTGGTTCCGCTATGTGCGCATCTCGAGCCGCTTCGTCGAAGACATGGGCGAGGGCGATAGCGGGTACACGGCGCCGGATATCGACGCCGTCGCGGACGTCGCGCCGGTTTCGCCCTACGAGCTGTGGGTCGAGCAGAACTACACCGACTGGACGACGGCGTGGAAGACGTCCGTGACCGGACCCGAGGCCGTGTGCGCGAACGGCCGCGCCAATGCCGTCAACTTCGTGCTCGGCCTGAAGGCGGACGGGACGCCGTGCGTGTCCGACGCGTCCGCCCCGAGCGCCGAGACGCTGGCGAAGCTCGACTTCCGCATTGCGTCCTTCACCCCCGGCGAAATCTTCAACGCCTACACGGTCGTGACGGCCGTGCCGCTGGCGGCAGACTGCGGCATCGTCGTCAAGAGCGCGAACGACCTGACATCGCGTTCCTGGACGTCCGAAGCGCCGCTGATCGACGGTTCCGTGCGGCAGGCGGACGGTACCTACGTGACGACGCTGCGCGTGACCGTGCGCGGCAAATACTCCAAGCTGTCCTTTGATCCGGGACTGTGAAACGCGGATTCACATTTCTCGAGCTGACGCTGGTTCTGGGCGTTCTCCTCATCCTCGGCGCGTCGATCCTGCCGACGCTGCGCGGGGTCCGGGAGGACGCCCTGAGCGCGAACTGCAAGTCGAACCTCCACCAGCTCGCCTGCGTCTGCTTCGACTATGCGCAGCAGGAAGGGTACTTCCCGTGGGGCCTGATCGAGCCTTCGACGCATGACGCGGCGTATTGGGATTTCGACCTTGCGCCGTACGTCTATCCGCGCGAAAACCCCGCCCGTCACGGCGTGTCGTCGTGGCGGGCGTTTACGTCGTTCTGCTGGGACTTCACCCGCAAGGCGGACGATGGACGCGGCTGGTCGTGCGGCGAGATGTTCCGCAATGTGCGCGCGGACGAGGTGATGTGCTGCCCGAAATGCAAGCAGGCGCGGTCGGACAACTGGGATGGCAACCGCATGACCGGCTACAACTACAACGTGTGCTACCTCGGCTATGTCGAGAACGACCGCAGTTTGCGCACCTATCCGACGCCGTTTGCGAAGGTGACCCATCCCGCGCGCGTCGTCGTCTTCGGCGACGGCGGCTATTCGGGCGGACCGAACAAGTTCATGCGCGCGCCATTTCAGGACAAGATGTACGATAATTCGGCCGCGTCGTTGCGCAAGGCCGGCACCCAGGCCTTTCGGCACGGCTACGGGTCGAAGCGCCATTGCAACATGGCGTTTCTCGACGGACATGTCGAGTCGTTCCACGCACCCTACAAGGCCGGCGGTTCGCCGGGCTGGGTCGACGAGAAGACCCACTCGGCCTTCATCAGTTCCGGCAACGGCATTTACGGTCCGCGCGGCTTCGGCGAAGTCGACGACCAGGATCCCCGCATGTAAACGGAGACAGCGGCGATGACGACCTTGACCATCCTCGTTTCCCTCATCGTCGGCTCGGCGCTCGCGACGTCGGGCGCGACGCTGCAGAGCGTGCTGCGCAATCCGCTGGCCGAGCCTTACATCCTCGGCATCGTGGGCGGCGCTTCGTTCGGCGTCGCGTTGATGTTCGTCCTTGGCTGGCATGCGGCGAGTCCCGTCGTCGTGCCGCTCGCGGCTTTTGCCGGCGCCTGTCTGTCGCTCGTGCTCGTGTGCCTCGTTTCGTTCCTCGCCGCGCGGCGGAGCGGCACGAACGGTCTGGCCGGCGGCACGGTCATTGTCGCGGGTTTTGTCGCGGGCTCCTTCACCTGCTCGTTGCAGATGCTGACGCTCGCCTACGCGACGCCCGAGCAGTCCGCCGCCGCCTACAAGTGGGTGTGGGGCGATCTCCACCAGGCGTCGCCGCAGGCCGTTCCGTGGGCCGCCGCCGCGGCGCTCGTCGCCTTCGTGCTCATCTACGCGCAGAACCGCAAGCTCAACGCGTTCGTACTCGGCGAAGATGTCGCGCGCGCGCTCGGCGTCAACGTGCGGCGCACGCAGCTGATCGTACTCCTCGCCACGTCGATTGCGACGGCGGCGAGCGTCGCGCTCGCGGGGGCGGTCGGTTTTCTCGGCCTCATCGTACCGCATGTCGTGCGGCAGCTCTTCGGTGCGAACCACCGTCTCTATCTGCCGCTGAGCGCGCTCGGCGGCGCGCTGTTCCTCGTGGCGGCCGATGCCGTGGCGCAGCTTTTCCCCGGCCATCTGCCCATCGGCGTCGTCTGTGCGCTCACCGGCGCGCCGTTCTTCCTCTATCTGCTGACGAGGCCTTCGAAATGATCTCCTGTCTCCATCGCACGGTGCGTTATCCGGGCGCGGCGCGTCCGGCCTTGGACGATGTCTCCTTCAGCCTTGCGGCAGGGGAGCGGGTGGCGCTGGTCGGACCCAACGGGGCCGGCAAATCGACGCTTTTGCGCGAGCTGGCGCTGACAACGCCGCCGGGGGCGGACGGCCTGCCGCGCTGCGCCCTCGTGCCGCCGGACGATCCGGCCTCGTTGTCCTTGACGGGGCACGACTATGTGATGCTCGGCCGCACGCCGCACTTGAGTGCCTGGCGTCGTCCTGCGGCGGCAGACGAGGCGGCGGTCGACCGCGCGTTGGCCGAAGCCGGCGCCACGGCCTTTGCAACGCGCCGTCTGGATGCGATCTCCAGCGGTGAACGCCGCCGTCTGGCGCTCGCGTGCGCGCTGGCGACCGAAGCGCCGGTGCTGTTGCTCGACGAGCCGACCGTGCATCTCGACGCCGCGGCGGAAACGGCGTTCTACGCCTGCCTGCTCAAGAGCCCGCGCACGTTCGTCATGTCCGGGCACGCCAACAGCCTTCCCGCCGGTTTCTTCACGCGCGTCGTGCGCCTTGAAGAAGGGCGGATTGTGTCCGACGAGAAGTTGTCGTGACGGTGCACGCGTTTGCGCCCCAACGCGTGCACGGTCAAATTTTCCGCTGTCAAATTTTCCGCTTGCCATTGTCTCTCCGAAGGTCTATAATTCGGTTGTGAGTCCGAATTGTGTACCTCGTTGGTAGAGCGGTTGGACGGGTGTCCGATTGCGATCTGCCGACGGAATGAAAGGTGGTTCAACATGAGGAACATCTCGCGGTCCGCCGCTGTGTCGGCTGGATTGGGCCTCGTGGCGACGCTTGCGTTTGCCGGCGAGGATTCCGTGCGAATCCCACGTGTGCTGGAAGTGCCGGACGATCTGGCGCGCGTTTATGCGGAGGCGTGTTCGGCCCTTTGCTACGATACGGGGCAGGACTGCTATCTGCTGCCCGCGCTGGGGGTGTCCTACGATTATCGCGCAGGGCGCTACCGAAATCTGCAGACGCAGGCAACGACTCCGGCCTGGCCGGCTGCGCGTTATCAGCCCCTTGATCCGGTCGACTGCTACGGCCATTCCTATGATCCGGAGTCCAATCTCTATTTCGACGGGATGGGGTACTACGATCTGGCCACGGGCCGTTCCTACTATTACGACGCCATGGATGAAGCCTACTATGACGACGAGACGGGCGAACGCTATGAGCGGAACCCCTCCGTCGGACAATCCCATTCCGCATGGTCGAAGGAACAGATCGCCGGCGTCAACCGACTCTTCCTCGATTTCGATTTCGGCTGGCGGAATCGTCTGGCTCCCACAGGCGAACAGCTGAGGTATCGCAATCGGTTCGGCTATCACGTCGCGCCCGAGAGCGCACGGGATGCGCTGTGGTTCGACGGGGTTCTCGTCTATTATCAGGCCGGACAGCTGTGGCGCGACACCTACGCGACGAAAGTGCGTCTCGTCCCCGGCGTGATGCCGCGGACGTTGGAAGTTAGGGTCGAAGATCGCGACACGGCGTCCTTCGACACGGTGGCCAAGATTCTGGAGGTGTCCGAACCGGCGGCGTTGAAATGGCTGCCCGGCGGTCCGACGGTTCAGCTCGCACTGATGCCGGCTTGGAATACGGCCGGCAGCCCGACGTTCCGCAACGTCTATGCGGCCATCCGCTACGGCGGGTACATGGACGAGCCGATGCCTGCGATCGATACGACGGATGACGATGCGGCGATGGCCGCCGTCTCGGACGATCCGCGGCTTCGAAACCTTCTCCTCGACGCGGTCTACCACCGGTTGTGGTCGGTCGAAGACACGTGGGGCGGCACGGTGCCCGCGCGAACCGTCCTTTCGGAGATGGCCGGAAACGATACGGACGGCGACTTCGTTGCCGATTACGACGAATTCTGCCTGGGTCTCAATCTGTTTACGGCCGACCATGACGGCGACGGCACCTCCGATTTTGCCGAACTCCTGTTGGGATTGGACTCCGGGTCGTGGAATTCCGATTTTGACTACGATCGGATGAGCGACGCGTGGGAGAACCTCTTCGGACTCGATCCGCAGTCCGCTGGCGACGCGGAGACGGATTGGGATTTCGACGGCTTGTCAAATGCCGAGGAATGCGCATTGGGAACGAATCCGCTCAATTCCGATACTGACTTCGACGGTCTGCGCGATGCCGAGGAGATTTTGCGCGGAACGAATCCGCTGGCGATGGATTCAGACCGCGACGGCCTCATCGATGGGACGGAAGTCCTTTTCGGGTCGGATCCGCTCACCCCCGATACGGACGGCGACGGTCTCGCCGATGCGGAAGAATATCGCCTCGAACTCGACCCCGCCTGCGTTGATTGCGACGGCGACGGGCTGACCGATGCCGAGGAAATCCGGCTGGGGATCAATCCGCGCGCGCGGGATTCGGATGGCGACGGGTTGGACGACGGAGAGGAGATTCTCTATGGCACCGATCCGCAGCACGCGCACTCCCTGTCGCTGAGCGCCCCGGCGGAAATGGGCATGCCCGATTTGTCCGACGGATTCTTCAAACCCTACTTCCAGCGAACGGCCGACGAGGCGATTGCCCTTTGGCGCGCCGAACATCCCGCTTCGGCGATCGATCTCGCGATGCTGAAAACCACCGACACCGACGGAGACGGCATTTCCGACTGGGGGGAGCTGCTTGTGGGAACGGATCCGAATGCCGCCGATACGGACGGGGACGGACTCGAAGATGTTGAAGAGATCTTGTGGGGGACGGATCCCCTTGACGAAGATTCCGACGGCGACGGACTCGTCGACGGGGACGAGATCGCCCTCGGCTTCGACCCGCGCAGCCCGGTCTCCATGGGTTCCGCGTTTCGCGACGGGTTTGCCGCGAAGCTGAACGGCCGAAGTCCGACCGAGGTCCTGCCCGACGGCCACACGGTCTATGAGCATGTCGTCTACACGGGTTCCGTCGACGGGTGCCTCGGCGACTCGCCCGCTCTCGGCGACGGCGGCGCGTCGTGTACGCTTGTCATTGAAAATCCGCGCGGCGTCCGCGGCGTGGTGATGCAGCTCGACGGCCATGAGGTTCCGCTGCTGGAAACGGAGACGTCGATCCGTTTTTCACTGCCGACCAATAGCTGCGTGTCGTGCAGGTTCGACAGTGTCGATGCGACGCCGTTTACGGCGGTGTTGCGCGCCGAACAGACGGATTGTTTCATCGTCGCCTCGCCGCAGGCGTCTTCGGTGATGGCGTTGTCTTTCCCCGAAGACGACGAGCCCATCTGCCTCCACGATCTGACGCTGCCGTCGGTGATGGAAAGCATCTTCTATTCGACGACTCGCACGGATGTCGGTTTTGTCTTTCTGCCGCGGCTCGAGACCACCTGGAATCTGCTCGACGGCACGGACGATGTCGCCTTCACCGACTTGTCCGGACAAGGCGGCGTCATTCAGCAGCTCGCCGTGCGGGTCGAGGCGAGGTTCCCGAATACGGAACGCCGTCGGGCGGAGGTCGTCTATTCGCATCCCGACTATGTCGGCGGCCCGACGTCGAAGGTGGTTGTCGTGCGATATTGTCCCGAACGGCTGGATCCGCGCGATCAAGCGGCGATTCAGGAGGCGCAACGTCTCGATTCCGTGGACGGCGGCAGCGGCGCGAGCGGCTCCTCGTCGTATTCCCAGACGACTTCCGACGAGGTGATTGCCGCGTACGAGGCGGAATGTCCGCGGGCCGCGGAAACGAACGAGACGGCGGCCTCGTATGCGGTGGCGACCGACCAGCTCGTTCTCCGCCGCGTGCCGGCGGACCGCCTGAACTACTTCTCCGGCGCAGCGACACCCGGCAATGTGAAGGATCCTGGACAGGTGAAACATGAAATCCTGCATCCGCCGGGCGACTGCCATTGCTGTCCCTGCTTCGACCATGGCAAGGGGCGGATTTCCGTCGCCTACGCCTCCTCCCGCCTCGCCCTCTTCCCCGAATGGATGCCCAATGAGCGCTTTGAACGCTCGACGCTCGACCCGACGACGATCTTCACCGCCGGGGTGCGTCCGAGCGCGGACTACAAGGACGCCGTCGTGCTGCTGGCGACGAACGAAGCCATTGCCGTCGAGCGCCGCTGGACGGTGCTCGGCGTCGATCTCGACGTGCCGGGCTGGGATCTTGCGCGCTTCAACCGGTTGAGCGAGACGCTCGGCATGCCCCTGCTGGTCGGAACGAACCTGCTGCTGAATGCGTCCGGCGAACGGCACGACCCGCCGGACGAACTCGTCTGCGCGCCCGAAATCGTGTTGACGTGCAATGTCGGCTTGTCCTACGGTCAGGTGCGTCTGTCGCTGGGCGACGTGAGCGGACACTTCCAGATACTCGGATACGATCCGGTGCAGCGTACGACGGCCGTTCTTCTGGATTCAAAGGAATCCTGCCAGCTTGTCCGCACGATTGCCGAGTGGCGTGACTTGCAGGCGGACTATCCGCGTTTCTATCTGGTTGCGGTGGAGAAGGGTGCCTGCTGCCTTCATTTGAGCTATGGCTGCTGCTGGGAGGGTCGTCTCTACCGGGATGCCGTTGCGCAGCGTTTTACGGCGGTCTACCCGCCGCTGTTGCCGGACTACAACCGCAACGGCGCAATCACGCAAGTGGATGCCCTTGATTATGCGAACGGGCGAACGATGTACTTCTGGGAAAATACCGACACGTGGCAGGGAACGGACAACGCCATCTATCGTGAGGTCCCGTCGCTCTCGCCCATGTATTACTCGTCCAACGGCTCCGACAGCTCCGTCAACGGACGAAACGACCTCGTCAACCTCTGCCCCTTGGCCGTCGACCTCTCCGCGTTTGTCGCGACGTGGGGAACAGCCGATGTGGTCTATGAGTTTCTGACGGGTCGACCGGACACGGTTCGGTTCGTGCCGGTCGAAACGAGCTGGCACGAATTGCGCAAGCTGGTGACCGACGATCCGAAGACCCTCGACAATGACAGCCTGCTCCCCTGGCATGATCAGCTTTCGGAGTCCCGTCTCCTGACGACCCAACAGAAATCCGACGGAACGGAACAGGGGTACGTGCTGCCGGGGAGTCTGCTGGAACTCGGCCGGAGATCGGCGGGTGTTCTCTCCGTCGAGTTCAAGGACACGCAGCAGCCTGATTTGCGTCTCCGCTGCTCGTCACGCCAGACGGGCGAGCTCCTTTTCGAAGCGCCCGTCAAGACGAAGATCCTGGATGTCCACCGCATGTATCGCTGGTTGAACCTTTATTCCTCCTGCCAGGCTCCCGATCTTGAAATTGCCGAGGGAAGCGAGGTCTCGAAAGGTTTTCTCAAAGAGTACGAGACGCGGACGGCGACTGTCGATTGGCCGGATTCCGAACACGGCGACGCGCAGATCGTCTTCGTGCACGGGTTCAACATGGCGTCGCGCGAAGCGTGGGAGTGGTCGCAGGCGATGTTCAAACGTCTCTGGTGGTTCGGTCTGGATGCGGGGTTCACCGCCGTCCATTGGATGGGGAACTACAGTCAGTGGTGGTGCCATGTCGCCGGCGGCTACGCCGACTTGAACTACTATCAGAATGTGGTGAATGCGTTTCGTACGGCGAAGGACCTGGCCGCGGAAACACGCAAGCTGCCGGGGGCGAAGAAGTACTTCATTGCGCATTCGCTGGGCAACATGCTCGTTTCTTCGGCCTGTCAGGACCATGGCCTCGACTATGAGAAATACTTCCTGCTGAACGCCGCCGTGCCGACCGAGGCGTATTGCGGCGAAGGCGAGGTGACAGCGGCCAGTCTCGAATGCATGACGCCGTCGGCCTGGCGCGCATACGATCGCCGGTTGCGGAATACGCACTGGGCGGATCTCTTTGAGGAAGGGGATGTCCGCCGTCGTCTGACATGGCGAAACCGTTTCAAGGATGTCGACCGCACGGTCAACTTCTTTTCCTCGAAGGACGACGTCGTCGTCAACGGCGGCGGCGGGTATGAACGGCTCCTCACGCGCAAATACAGCTGGTATAATCAGGAGCGGCTGAAAGGCCGGGAGGTTTTCGACTGGGGCGAAGCCGGCTGGGGGTGGAACAAAAACTATTTCCGGCGAACCGTCGTCAGAAAAAGCCGTGGCGAGACTGTCTACGCGATGCGTCCTTGGCCGCCACATGAAGCCGCGTCGATCCCCGATCGGCTGCTGCGGACCCAGCCCTTTTTCCAGAGCTTTACGAATCCGGCCGTCTACGGCGACGGGGGCGATGCCTTTCTCCGGGCCAACGATCTCTACCGGTGGCGCATTCTGGCCAACGGCATTTCCGTGGAGACGTTTGCCGCCGGCGCCAATCCGGTTCTCGGCTGGGGACCGGTTGCGAAAGGAATCGATGACCAGATCGACAGGCGCAATTACGACATGTCCTTCATGGGGGGGCATACGGAGGATAACACTCAAGTCGAATGGCTTCACAGCTCGTTCGTCCTCCGAAGCCTCTATGATACATGGAAGTTGTTCGCGGTTCTCGAGAGGCATTTTAACGCAAAACAAGAAAAACAAGGAGGTGTAGAATGAAGAAAAACTTCTGGAAAAGTCTGATGAACTGCCTGCCGCTGTTCCTGCTGGGCGGTTGTTTTACGCTCTACGCGCTGACGAGCGAGACGGGGCACCTGATCGTGACCCTGCGCGACGACCTCGGAGAGCCGATCACCAATGCGTATGTGTGGGTGTCCGTGCTCAGCAATCCGTCGCCGTTGGCGGGCGGCAAACAGTCAGATTATACGCGAACCGAGGTGCAGACCGACACGAACGGTGTCGCCGACGTGAAGTTCCGGTTTATCGACAACGATTTCACCTGGGGCATTCGCGCGCCGCACCATTACCACCGTCAGTTCCGGCCTCCCCGCGAGTGGATCAAGGCCGACGTCGAGGAGAGCGACTATCTGAACATTGACGAGTCGACGCCGGAGGGCCGCGAAATGAAGCGGGAGCTGGACGAGCTTTATGCCCGCGGCGACCTGGTAGCCCTCGAAGAGAAGCTGCGAGCCAAGCGTGTCTCCTATCCGTCGACCACGTTCCGGAAGAAAGTGACCTTGTTCCGCAAGATCAATCCGCAGCCGATGTGCGTCTACTGCAACGAATTTGCCCATCCCTGGCTGCCGCTTAAAAACGCGGTGCCGGAGATGGTCGACGGTCGGGAGGTGCTGCGTCTCCCCGACGAGGGGTGGGACTTGAAAAAGGGCGCGCGCGTTCGCCCTCCCAGCGGCGTGTACGACAGGCGGAACGGCGAAGTGGCCGATTTTAAAATCGTGCGGTACATGGAGCCGGGCGACGGCATCACGAACTACTGGGGCTGGATTGAATTTGAACCCGGTTGCGGCGTCTACAGGGCCAAGCAGATCGACAACCACTCGTTTCCGTCCACTTATCAGGCGGATGCGCAGGCGACGTACCTCCGGCGTCTGCCATTCCGCAGTTGCGTGAAGGGAAATAACTATTTCGACCGGGAGAAAGCCGTTTGGGTGAGCCAGAAAGGGGAGTATCTGGTCTTCCGTACCCGGGCTAAACTGAACGAGGCCGGGGAAATCACGTCCTGCAACTATGCGAAATTGATTGGTGTATGCCAGTTTGCGAACGATTTCGTTTTCGGTGAAACCGTTTTCAATCCGCGGCCGAACGATACGAATCTGGAAGCGGACATCCGGGATGGAAACAATCTCGGAGTTACGGAGAACACTAATTCCCTCGACATCTTCTGGCCCTGACACGCGGGAGGTCCGTCATGACAGGAATCATCCGTCAGACCGTTCGAAGCCGCCTGCTGCGAACGGTCGTCGGGGGTGCTTTGCCCGTGTGGCTTGCCCTCCCGTGCATTTTTGCCGAGTCCGTCCCCGAGGCGGGGGAAATCGGTGTTCCGCGCACGCTCTGGGTTTCCGCACTTTCGGGCGACGACGTCGCCCATGACGGACTCGCCGCCGAAGCGCCGTTCCGGACACTCGCAAAGGCGGTTGAAACGGCAGCCGACGGTGACCTCATCCGTGTGGGAGCCGGCGTCTACGCCGCATTCGATGTCGGGACGAAAGTCCTGACGATCGAATCGACGGATGGCTGCGATTCGACCTTCATCGACGGCGGCGGGACGACGCGTTGTGCGACGCTGGGCACGAATGCGGTCATGCGCGGATTCACGCTTCGGCACGGCTTCGCCCACGGGGAGGGCGTGGCGGCTTGCGGCGGCGGCTTGCGCGGCGGCCGCGCCGTCGACTGCCGGATCGAGAGGTGTCTGGCGGGGCTCGGGGGCGGGGCGTTCGACGCGGAGCTCGAGAACTGCACCGTGACCTCCTGTGCGGCTG
>CADCPA010000043.1 GCA_902803135.1 uncultured bacterium | reverse complement strand
GTGTTCGACATTTCGGTCATTCGCGGTCTGAGCTACTACACGGGCATCGTGTTCGAGTGTTTCGACACGCAGCGCGAATTCCGCGCGATCTTCGGCGGCGGCCGCTACGACAACCTCCTCACGACGATCGGCGGCCAGCCGGCGACGGCGGTGGGTCTCGGTTTCGGCGACGTCGTCGTGACGGAGCTCCTGAAGGCGCGCCTGGGGGCGGACGCCGCGGCGCCGAAGAAGGGCGTCTACGTGGGCTGGATGTTCGCCGAGCAGCGCGACGCGGCGCTCGCCCTGGCGGCGAAGCTGCGCGCACAGGGCGAATGCGTGAATCTGGCGCTGCGCAAGGCGAAGCCGAAGCAGTTCTTCTCCCGCGCGGGCGCGAGCACCTGCGCGAAGGCCGTGTTCCTGGGGCCGGACGACGTGACCGCGGGACGGGCGAAGATGAAGGATCTCGTGACGCGCGGAGAAACGGAAATCTCCCTTTAATCGACTCGGCGGAGGACGGCGTATGGCGAAGAAGGCAAAGCGTTCGATGGCGGGCCTGCTGCTGGCAGCGTCCGTGGCCCTGACGGCGACGGCGGCGGGCAATCCGTCCGCCGCGATCCTGCGCCTTCTGAACTCGCGTTCGTCCGGTTCGCCGCGCGACTTCGCCGAGGCGGCCGAGGAGGTCGCCGCACAGGCGAAGGAGGGGAAGTCCGTCTACGCCTTCGTGCTGGGCCTCATCTCCCGTGAGCCGGACGCCCCGCCGGCGGCGAAGCTCGACGCCGAGACGCAGAAGCGCTATCTGGACGAGAACCGTCCCAAGATCAAGCGTATCGCGGAGGAGCGGAAGAACGCGATGGCGCTGTATCTCATGGCGCTGGATTCGGGCGACACGAACGATCTGCATCGCGCGGTCGAGGCGGGGAACGTGCAGGCACAGAACGCCTGGGGGGCGCTGAAGTTTCAGCTGGCGCTGTCGGATCCGTTTGCGACGTCGAACCAGATCGCGCGGGCGCTCCACGAGGCGCATGACGCGTTCAAGCTGGCCGCCGGCACGGGCGACGCCAACGGCCTCTACAACCTCGGCATGTGCCTCTGGAGGGGCCTCGGCGTCGCGCGCGACGACCAGGCGGCGTTCAACTGTTTCCGGGCGGCGGCCGAGAAGGGCCACCCCGAGGCGATCAACAACATCGGCGGTTTCTTCCGCGAAGGCGTCGTCGTCGAGCGCGACCCCGAGCTGTCCGCGAAGTGGTTCGCGAAGTCGGCGAGCTACGGGAATCCCATCGGCCAGTACAACTATGCGCTGGCGCTGCGTCGGGCGGACGGCGTCGAGAAGGACGACAAGAAGGCGCTCGAACTGCTTGAAAAATCGGCGGCCGGCGGCTGCATCGAAGCCGTCAACACGCTCGGCGTCGCCCTGTGGAAGGGCGATGGCGTGCCGAAACCGGACGCCCAGCGCGCCTTTGAACTTTTCTTCCGGGCGGCGAAGAACGGTTATCCGCCGGCGATGGAAAACCTGTCGACCTGCTATGAACGGGGAGAGGGCGTCGAAGCGGACGAGCGGCAGTCGCTCGCCTGGAAGATGCGGTCGCGCGCGGCGCGCGGCGATCGTGCTGCGCAGGACTGGTTGCGCAGCAACGGGCTTTGAGAAGTAGGGGACTAGATGAAGAAGAAACTTGAAAAGTCGGGCGCGCAGACGCTCGTGGATTCGCTGGCGAAGGCCGGTACGGAAGTGGTGTTTGGCTATCCGGGCGGACAGATTCTGGACGTGTTCAACTGTTTCCCCGAAGCACCTTTCCAGTTTGTCCTCGGCCGCCATGAGCAGGGATGCGTGCACATGGCCGACGGCTATGCCCGCGCGACGGGTCGGCCGGGCGTGATCGTGGTGACGAGCGGCCCCGGTGCGACGAATACGATCACGGGCCTCGCGACGGCCAATATGGACGGCGTGCCGCTCGTGTGCATCACGGGCCAGGTGCCCATGGAGCAGATTGGTACGGACGCCTTCCAGGAGGCGGACATGAACGGCATCTGCCGCGCCGTGACGAAGCATAGCTTCCTGTTGCAGAGCGCGGACGAGATTCCCGAAATCGTCGCGGAGGCGTTCTTCATCGCCACGCACGGCAAACCGGGACCGGTCGTCATCGACATTCCGAAGAACGTGCAGCGCGGCCTCACGACGGCGGAATATCCCGAGCGCGTCTCCCTGCGCGCCTATCACCCCGAGTCCACCGTGACGGCGACGCAGATGTCGCGTCTCGCGAAGCTCATCAACGAGGCGAAGCGTCCGGTCATCTACGCGGGCGGCGGCGTGATCGCCTCCGGCGCCGCGAAGGACGTGGCCAAGCTCGCGCGCCGCGCGCAGATTCCCGTGGCGACGACGCTCATGGGTCTCGGCTCCTTCCCCGAAACGGATCCGCTCTCGCTCCGTCTGGCCGGTATGCACGGCACCGCGGCGGCGAACTACGCAATCAATTCGGCCGACCTGATTCTCGCGCTCGGCGCGCGTTTCTCCGACCGCGTGACGGGCAAGCTTGCGGCCTATGCGAAGAAGGCGAAGATCGTGCATGTGGACTGCGATCCGGCCTCCATCGGCAAGAACGTGCACGTGCACCTCGGCCTCGTCGCCGATGTGAAGGACGTGCTCACCACGGTCGCCTCGCGCGTGAAGCCGGCGACGCACGACGAGTGGCTCGCGCAGATCGCCGAATGGAAGCAGAAGCGCCCGATGGGCTACAAGCAGATGCACCCGGGCGTGATCATGCCGCAGCGCGTGATCGAGTCGATCGACCGGGCCTCGAACGGCGAGGCCATTCTTGCGACGGACGTCGGCCAGCATCAGATGTGGAGCGCGCAGTACTTCCGCCACAGCCATTCCCGCCACTTCCTCACGTCGGGCGGCATGGGCACGATGGGCTTCGGCATTCCCGCGGCCATCGGCGCGGCGTTCGGCAAGCCGGACCACAAGGTCGTCGCGATCTGCGGCGACGGCGGCGCGCAGATGACCTTCGAGGAAATCGTCGTGGCCGTCGAGCACAAGCTCCCCGTGACGTTCGTCGTGATCAACAACGGCTGCCTCGGCATGGTGCGCCAGTGGCAGGAACTCTTCTACAGCAAACGCTATTCGGGATCGATCCTCACGGTGAAGGGGCGTCTGGCGAACGAGCGCCTCGAGCAGGATCTCGCCTACGACTATCTGCCGGATCTCGTCAAGCTCGCTGCGGCGCATGGCGCCGAAGCGTACCGCGTGATCGATCCGGCGAAGCTCGACGCGACGATCAAGAAGGCGATTCGCAGCGAGAAGACGACCTTCGTCGAAGTGATTGTCGAGCCGCGGGCGAACGTCTACCCGATGCAGCCTGGCGGCCAGGGCGTCGAAGGCATGATTTTCGAATGACCAACCCAGGAGGCGGAGATGAAGCGATGGCTGTTCTTGGGAGCGCTTGCATTCAGCGTCGCCGTTCAAGGAGCGGCATCCCCCTCCGTCGACGAGGCCCGGAAGACCCGCATCGACAAGGCCGTCGAGAACGGTCTGCGGTTCCTGGCCGGATCCATTCGTCCCGACGGCACGTTCGACGGCGGTTCGGGCCGCACGACGGCGCTGCCGGCGCTCGCGGGCATGGCGTTTCTGTCGAAGGGGTACCTGCCCAACCGCGCGCCCTACGGCGAAGCGCTCAATCGCGCGATCGACTACGTGCTCGCGCAGGCCGACATGCGCCCCGACGCGCCGTTCCGCGGCTATTTCGGCAACGAGGACAACGGCCGCATGTACGCGCACGCGATCGCCACGCTCTTTCTCAGCGAGTGTTCGGGCATGGTGGACGAAAAGCGCCAGAAGCGCATCGACCAGGTGTTGCCGCACGCGGTGCGGGTGATTCTCGACGCACAGCGCCACCCGAAGGACAATGCGGACCACATGGGCGGCTGGCGCTACCAGCCCAACGCCCGCGATTCGGACCTCTCCTGCAGCGGCTGGGCGCTGATGGCGCTCCGCAGCGCGCGTCTGAACGGCGGCGGCGTACCGCCCGAGGCGATCGAGCAGGCCGTCCTCTACATCAAGCGCACGCGTCGCGACCGTGACGGAGCGTTCAGCTATCAGGGCAACGGCGGCCAATACGCCGAGACGCTGACCGGCGCCGGCATTCTCTGCCTTGAGCTCTGCGGCAAGCACCTCGCTCCGGAGAGCCTCGCGGCCGCGCGTTATGTGCGCAGCACCTACGAGCGCGCCCTGTCGCCCGAGAGCGGCAACTACGTGTTCTACGGCCTCTACTACTCGGCGCAGGGGCTCTTCCAGATCGGCGGCGAGAACTGGACCCAGTTCTACGACTGGCTGGCGGAATCCTGGTTGCCGAAGCAGCGGGCGGACGGCTCGTGGGTGAACGAGCGGAACGGCTCGGAAGGCAATCCCGCCTACGCGACGGCGATGATGGTTTTGGCGCTGACCGTGCCCTATCGCCAGCTGCCGATCTACCAGCGCGACGAGACCGTCGATCTCTGACGGCCTTCGTTTTCTGAATCTCGACTCAAAGGAGTGTCGCCATGTTGAAGCGTATTTTTCTGTTTGCCGGCCTTTTCGGTTTCTTCGGCGCCTGTGCGGCCGACGCCACGGCGTTCGTGAAGCTGTGCGACGAGGACCGCTATGAGGAGGCGGCCAAGCTGCTCGACGGCCTGGATGCGGCGAATCCCGACGTGGGACGTCGGCTGGGGCTCATGTACTATGCCGGCCGCGGCGTCGCGCGCGACGAGGCGAAGGGCTTGGAACTGCTCGAAAACGCCATGCTCAAGGGCGACGCCTGGGCGGCCGTGACGCTGGGCAAGATCGCTCTGCGCGCCGAGAAGAATCTGGCCAAGGTCGCCTGGTACGTCTTTGCCGCCGAATGCTGCGGCGAAGATGCGGCCGAAGACGCGATTGCCAAACTCCGCGACGCCCTGGGCGACCGGTATCCGGCGAGCGTCGTCATCCATGTCGGCCGTCTCCAACGCGAGTTGGCGGCTGCGCGGAAGGAAGCGGCTGCGGCGGCCGCCGCGCGCGAAGCCGGCGAAAAGAAGTCCGCGCAGGCCGAGGAGGCCTTGAAGGCCGCGCAGGCCGAGCAGAAGAAGATGTCCGAAACGCTCGCGTCGTTGCAGGCGGAGCTGGAGGCGGCGAAGGCCGCGCGCGACAATCTGCAGGCGGAGCAGGAGAAGACCCGGACGGTCCAGACCCGGCTTGAGGCCGATCTCGAAAAGGCCAAGGCCGAAAGGGATCGTCTGACCGCCGATCTGGAGGATGCCCAGGCGGAAAAGGTCCAGCTGTCGGTTGATCGGGAAGACGCGCAGACTGAGACGAAGAAGGTGTCGGACGAACTGGACGGGACGAAGAAGGCGTGCGAGGCGCTCGTGGCCGAACGCGATGCCGTCAAGGCCGAACTTGATGCTGTCAAGAGCGAACGTGATGCCGTCAAGAGCGAACGTGATGCCGTCAAGAGCGAACTCGATGCCGTCAAGGCGGAGATGGCGGCGTTGAAGAAGGCGCACGACGAGCCGCGGGACAAGCCGGTCCGCGCGGACGTGGCGGAGAAGAAGCCAGGCGATGCGGCGGCGGAACCGAAGACGCCCGGTCTTGAAGACCTCGGCCTTCCTTCGGACGGCAAGGCGGCCAAGGACGACAACATGGTCGCCGTGCCGCGGGACGAAATCTACCAGAAGTACAACGCGCTCGTCAAGAAGCACAACGAACTGGTTCGCCGATACAACAAACTGCTTGCGCAGTCGCAAGGAGCCGAAGTGCCCGGCCGCCCGTAAGACGGGTCGGGCGATCCCATCCTGATGGCGCGAGGGGCGTTTTCGGATTAGAAGCGCGCGCGCACGGCATCGTCGATGCCGGCCACGTCGACGACCGTCGTCTGCGTAATCGGCGCCGTCTCCAGCGCGGCGAAGGACGCCGGCGGGTTCGTGAGCCTGTTGGCGCCGAAGGCGCGTTCGCACGTCTCGGGAAACTTGTAGGGGGTCGCCGTGGCGGCCACGACGCACGGAACGCCGCCCTGCGGATAGCCGAGCTTGCGGGCGACGGCCGTCGCGACGGCGGTGTGCGGGTCGAGCACGTAGCCGCTGTTGCCGTACAGAAGGCGCATCTCGGCCTCCGTCTCCTCGGGCGTCACGAAGGCGGCCTTGAAGTCCGCCTGCAGGCGTGCGCGCGCGGCGTCGTTCAGCGTGTACTTGCCCGTGGCGGCGAATTCGTCCATCAGACGCTTCGTTTCGGCGCATGCGGCCGCCGGATTCGCGAGACCGTCGTTGATCAGCCAGAGCAGTCGCTCGACGTTGGAGCTCTTGCGGATGTCCATCGACGGCGAGTTGGTGACCGTGAAGGTTTCGCCCGGATCGTAGACGCCCGTCCGGATGAAGCGGGTCAGCACGTTGTTGATGTTCGAGGCGCAGATGAAGGTGCGGATCGGCGCGCCGAGGAGCTTCGCGTAGTAGGCGGCGAGGATGTTGCCGAAGTTGCCCGAAGGCACGACGACGTCGAAGGTCTGCTTGAGCTTGGCGGCGGCGAGCACGTAGTAGCCGATCTGAGGCACGAGGCGGCCGATGTTGATCGAGTTGGCCGATGAGAGCGTCATGCCTACGGCTTCGGCTTCGGCGCGGATCGAGGGGTCCGCGAAGATGCGCTTCACGGCGGCCTGCGCGTCGTCGAAGTTGCCGCGGATGGCGATGCCATGCACGTTCTTCGCGGCGGGGGTCGTCATCTGAAGACGCTGGATGCGCGAGGTGCCGGTGTCCGGGAAGAACACGACGATGGAAATGCCGGGCACGTCGGAGAAGCCGGCCATCGCAGCCGAGCCCGTGTCGCCGGAGGTGGCGGTGAGGATGAGCACCTTGCGCTTGCCGGCGCGCGTGGAGGCGGCGACCATCAGCACGGGCAGCACGGAGAGGGCGACGTCCTTGAAGGCGCCCGTGGGCCCCTTGAAGAGCTCGAGGATCTTGTAGCCGTCGGCGTCCACGAGCGGAATCGGATCGTTCGCCGGGAACTTGGCGAGCAGGTTCGCGACGGCGTCTTCACGCACGTCGTCCGCCACGTCGTCGAAGATCGCGCCGAGCGCGAGGCGTTCGGCGTCGGCGAGCGTCTTGACCGTGGAGAGGTCGCGTGCGGCGGGAAGGACCGTGGGAACATAGAGGCCGCCGTCGGGCGCGAGGCCGCGAAGAATGGCGGAGAGGGAGTCGGCGTCGGTGACGCTACGGGTGCTGGTGAACTTCATGTGGAGCTCGATCCTGGATTTCGAATTTCAGATTTCAAATTTCAAGTTGCCGGTTCGACGTCCAGCTCCAGGAGGGTTTTGAGCAGTTGCTGCATGTCGGCGTCGGTGCCGATCGTGATGCGCAGGCGGTCGCCCGTGCGCGGCCCGGGGAAGTAGCGTACGAAGATGCTGCGCTTGCGGAGTTCCTCGAAAATTTCCGCCGCCGCGCGGTGGGCGGGCTTGGCGAAGAGGAAGTTCGACTGGGAAGCGGGAACGTCCCATCCGCGGGAGCGGAGCACGAGCGTCGTGCCTTCGCGGGTCTTCCGAACCTTGGCGACGTTGTCGCGCATGTAGTCCTGGTCCTTCAGGGCGACGAGGGCGACGGCTTGCGCGAGCGCGTCGACGTTGTAGGAATCCTTGACCTTATAGAGGGCTTCGATCAGGTCTTCCGGACCGATGCAGAAGCCGAGGCGGAGGCCGGCGAGCGAGTAGCTCTTGGAGAGGGTGCGCATGACGATCACGTTCGTGTTGTCCGGCGCCGTCGCCAGCGCGTCGCAGGTGGCGTCCGCAAAGTCGGCGTAGGCTTCGTCCACGATCACGACCCCCGGGAAGGTCTGGGCGAAGTCCGCAACCTTCTGCTGCGGGTAGGCGACCGAAGTCGGCGCGTTCGGGTACGTGAGGAGGAACAGCGCGACCGGCTTGCCGTCCGCCCCGCGCACGACCGGCTCGGCCCAGCTGAAGTCGTCCGCCAGCGGCGACGGCACGAAGGGAACGTTGCGGATGGCGGCAAGCGTCTGATAGAGCGAGTAGGACGGGTCGAAGGAACCGAGGGCTTCGTCGTCGTCCACGAAGGCGCGCGCGGCGAGGGTCAGCACCTCGTCCGAGCCGTTGCCCACGAAGACGCGTTCGGGCACCGTGCCGTAGAGCGCGGCGATCGTCTCGCGGAGTTCCGCGAAGACGGGGTCGGGGTAGCGGCGCAGACGGTCGAGATCGAAGGTGGCGAGCGTCCGGACGATCGACGGGGAGGGCGGGTAGGGGTTTTCGTTCGTGTTCAGCTTGACGGCCGATTTGTTCTTCGGCTGTTCGCCCGGCGTATAGGGGATCAGGGCCTGAACGGATCTGGCGATTCTCATTTCGCGGCTTCTTTCAACTTCTTCGGATCGGCAACGGACGTCTTCTTGGTGAACGGCCGCAGGGAAGGGGTCGGTTGGACGACGGGGGCCGGTTGGGTTTGGACCGGCTGCGGCGCAACGGGTTTGACTCGGGCGGGGGTCCGGGGCAGCGGCCTTTCGGCGGCCGCCTGCTCGAGGGCCTTCTTTTCGTCCGGCAGGGGTTCCAGCAGCACGGCGCTCGTGTGGTAGGCACGGCGGGCGAGGAGGAAGACAAGGTACTTTTCGTCTTCGCAGTGGCTCATGAGGTTCGCCACCTCGAAGACGCCGTGCCGCCGCATGTGCTCGTCCAGCACCTTGATGTTGTTTTCCAGATGGACGGTGTTGCTGAACCAGCAGCAGCTGTTCTTGTTGGGGCGTTCGGGATTGCCGCTGGCAATCGGGATGAAGGTCAGCAGGAACCAGCCCGAGTTTTGGATTTCCACCGTCTCGATCGGTCGCCGACCGCCGTCGGCGTTGACGCCGTTGAAGATGGCGGTGGAGCGGACGGTCGTGCAGCCGGCCGAGAGCAGGACGAGCAGCGTGCAGAAAAGGGCGAGGCGGTTCATTTCATGTTTCCTTTGGAGCCGTCCCCATTGGGGATCTCGTTGAGCAGGAGGTTCATTTCACGCGACATCGCCCGTCGGCGGGCGGATTCCTTCTCGGCCGCACGAACGTCGGCGTGCTTGGTCAGAACGGCGGAGATCTGCATCCGGCGATAGGTGATGATGTAGGGAAGGGGGAGCGGAATGTTCAGACCGGGAATCGACAGCAACACCTGGTCGTCGCTGAGCAGGGCGAGGTCGGCGACGTCGCAGTCCGTCGCCGCGGCGTACTTCGTCAACCGGCCCTGGAGGATGTCTTCCTTCACGTCGTCGGTGAAGAAGCGGAACGGAAAGCTCGCCTTGTCGCTGGCGTTGCCGGTGGCCAGCGGCAACGCGTGGAAGAGGTACCAGCCGTCGTTGGCGACGACGATGTGCGAGACGGGACCGCCGGCGCCGGCATGGACGCGCATGCCGGGAACGACGGCTTCGCCGAGGTCGGCCGTTTCGAGCGAGAAGCATCCGGCTGTGCCGCAAAGCAGCATCCAGGCGGCTATTTTGAGAACAATCTTTTCCATGACAGGAAATTATACCAAAACGCCTTGACAACGGAGAGTAAATAATCATAAAATATGCATCTAATGGGAAACATAATGGATAACGTCTATGTGCAACGGGCGGTGACCGCGATCATCGGCTTTTTCATCGTCGCCGTTTTCGTCGGCGCGTTCATCGTTGTACGCCCGAAAATCCTCCAGGCCGAGGATCTGGCGGCTGAAAGAGACCGCATCCGCAGGCGCATCGACGAGAAGAGGGCTGCCATCCAGGAAATCAAGGACAAGCAGAACCGCTTCAATACCGACCGGGAGTTCGTGGAATCGCTGGCGCGGCAGAACCGTCGCGTCTTCCCGGGCGAGTTGGTGTTCGTCTTCGACGACTGACGGCGGCCGGTTTCGACATGGCGAACGTGTTCCGTTTCTTCCTCGCGCTCGCAGGCCTTCCGCTGGCATGGGGATTGACGGCGGTGTTTCTGGACGAATTCCGTCTGCTGGCCATGGGCGAGGGCGGTGGATTCCCCGTTGGAACATGCGCTTTGCTCGTCGGTTTTGTGGTTTGTCTCGTCGTTTTGATGATTTTCCCCTTGCCGATACGCCTGTATGTCTTCGGCCATGAGCTGACGCATGCCGTGTGGGGTCTGCTGTTCGGCGCGAAAGTCTCGAATTTGCGCGTCGGTTTGCGGGGTGGTTCCGTCGAGTTGACGAAATCGAATGTTTTGATTACATTATCCCCGTATTTTTGTCCTTTTTACACGATACTGGTGATTTCGCTGGCTTTGATCGTGCAGGCGTTCGTGTCGCCGCTGCCGGGAAAGGGCGTCTGGCTGTTCGCCATTGGGGCCACCTGGTGCTTCCATGTGGTCTTCACCCTGCGGGCGTTGTTCCAGCGGCAGCCTGACGTGGAGGAGTACGGACACCTCTTCTCCTATGTGTTCATCTGGTGCTTCAGCCTGCTGGGCATCGTCATCGCCCTGGTCTGCACCACGGAAATCACCTGGGGGCAGCTGGGCGGCTTCTTCGCGACGCGGGTGGGGCAGGCCTACGGGGCGGTTGGACACGGGGGGCGGTGGTTGTATGAATCTGTACGTTCACTTTCCGTTCTGCAGGGTTAAATGCAGTTATTGCGCCCTGCTGTCGCGGGGAGGCGCGTCCGAGTCCGTGCGGGCGGCGGCCGTGGCGCGCGTCGTACGCGAGTGGACCGAACGGGACGCCGCGCCGCTTGAGACCGTCTATTTCGGGGGCGGAACGCCGGCGCTGTGCGACCTCTCTCCCTGGACCGGGCCATTGGCCGCGTGGCTTTCGCCAGGGGCCGAGTTCACGGTCGAGCTCCATCCGGGCGATGTGACGGCGGCCAAGCTGGACGAACTCGTCCAGCTCGGCGTCAATCGCATCTCGATGGGCGTTCAAAGCTTCGACGACGCCGTGCTGGCCGAGATGGGGCGCAGCCACACCGCGGCGATGGCCGAGGTTGCGTTTCGCCAGGCGAAGGCCGTGTTCCCCAATGCCGGACTCGACCTCATCGCGGGATGGCCGGGCGTGTCGGACGACGCCTGGCGGACGACGGTGGCGCGCGCACTGGCGCTCGAGCCGGTCCATGTCAGCTGCTACACGCTCATCCGCGAACCGAAGACGCGCCTTGATCGGGCCGTGCGGCAGGGACGGGTGGTGCTGCCGGACGACGCGGCGGCGCTGGCGCAGGCGGATTTGGCGCGCGAGGCGCTCGAAGCGGCCGGTCTGCGGCGATACGAAGTCTCCAATTACGCGCGGCCGGGGTTCGAATGCCGTCACAACTGCGCTGTCTGGCGCGGCGAGGACTATGTGGGGCTGGGCGAGGGTGCGCATGGCCGCGAGGGAACTGTCCGCACCGTCGGTACGGCGACGGGCTATGAGCGGACGACGCTGACGGCCGAGGCGGACGCCCTTGAGCGGGCGGTCTTCGGCTTGCGGACCGCCGCGGGCCTCGACTTGCAGGCCGTCGCCCGCCGCTGGCCGCCGCTCGCGCCGCGTCGGGACGCCTGGCGTGCGACGCTCGCCGCGCTGGTCGCGCCCGGCATCCTCGTCGAGACCGCCCCCGACGTCTTCGCGCCCACGCCCCGCGGCTTCGAAGTCGCCGGCGCCGTCATGGCCGAGCTTCTTTAACTCGCGCTTGCCCCTTTTATCCAAATAGAGTATAATATTTAGCTGATTCATCAAGGAACATGGTTTTATGACACTCGAAGAACTCGAACAGGGCAAGGCCGCCTCGCTGGCCGAAATCGCCGCGGTGACCGATGCCGCGGGCGTGGAACAGCTGCGCGTCAAGTACGTGGGCCGCAACGGCTCGATTCCGGCCTTGATCAAGGCCATGAAGGACGTGCCGAAGGAAGAGCGTCCGGCGTTCGGAAAGGCCGTGCAGGCCTGGCGTGCCGAAGTCGAGGCCGCGCTGGCGGCGAAGGGAGCTGGCGCGGCGACGGGCGGCGCGAAGGCCGAGGACGTGGATGCGACGCTGCCGGGTCGCTGGGCGGCGCCGGGCGTCGAGCATCCGCTCAGCCGCGTGATCGCCGATACGGCGCGCATCTTCGGCAAGCTGGGTTTCACGGTGGCGGACGGTCCGGACATCGAGACGCGCTTCAACAACTTCACGGCGCTCAACACGCCGGACCACCATCCGACGAACGACCGTACGGACACGTTCTGGATCGACAGCGCGGAAATCCGCGGCGAAGGTACGGCGCGCACGGCTGAGGACCTGCTCCTCCGCACGCAGACGTCGCCGGTGCAGATTCGCACGATGCTCGCGAACAAGCCGCCGGTGCGCGTGATCTGCCCGGGCCGCACGTATCGCCGCGACACGACGGACGCCACGCACTCCGCGAACTTCCACCAGATCGAAGGCCTCTACGTGGACACGAAGCCCGTGTCGCTGGCGGACCTCAAGAGCGTGCTCGCGTACTTCGCGAAGGAAATGATGGGCGACAGCGTGACGGTGCGTTTCCGTCCGCACTTCTTCCCGTTCACCGAGCCGTCGGTGGAAGTCGACTTCTCCTGCCACGTCTGCAAGGGCAAGGGCTGCAGCGTATGCAAGCAGTCCGGCTGGATCGAAGTGGCCGGTGCGGGCATGGTCGATCCGCGCGTCTTCAAGCACGTGGGCTGGAATCCCGACGAGGTGAGCGGCTACGCGTTCGGCTTCGGCGTCGAGCGCATCGCGATGATCAAGTACGGCATTCCCGACATCCGCTGGCTGTACGAGAACGACCTGCGCTTCCTGTCGCAGCTGGTCTAACCTTTTAAGAGAGAGTGAAATGGAAATCACGAACGACATCAAGTATGTGGGCGTCAACGACCACGACATCGATCTTTTCGAAGGCCAGTACGTCGTGCCGCAGGGCATGGCCTACAACAGCTACGTGATCCTCGGCACGGCGAAGACCGCGGTGATGGACACGGTCGACGCGCGCTTCGGCGCGGAATGGTCCGCCAACGTGAAGGCCGCCCTCGGCGGCAAGGCGCCCGACTACCTCGTCGTGCAGCACATGGAGCCGGACCACTCGGCGTGCATCGCCACGTTCCTCGAGGCGAACCCCTCGACGACGGTCGTCTCCTCCGCGCAGGCGTTCCGCATGATGAAGAACTTCTTCGGCTGCGACTACGCCGACCGCCGTCTCGTCGTCAAGGAAGGCGACACGCTCGACCTGGGCGGACACGTCCTCGCGTTCGTCGCGGCGCCGATGGTCCACTGGCCGGAAGTGATCGTGACGTACGATGCCGCGGCGAAGACGCTCTTCTCCGCGGACGGCTTCGGCAAGTTCGGCGCGAACGACGTCGCGGATCCCGAAGGCTGGGACTGCGAAGCCCGCCGCTACTACATCGGCATCGTCGGCAAGTACGGTCCGCAGGTCCAGGCGCTCCTCAAGAAGGCGTCGGGTCTCCAGATCGAGCGAATCCTGCCGCTGCACGGTCCGCTGCTGCAGACGCCCGAGGAAATCGCCCACGCCGTGAAGCAGTACAATACGTGGAGCAGCTACGGCGTCGAGAGCGAAGGCGTCTGCATCGCCTACACGAGCGTCTACGGCCACACGAAGGCCGCCGCGCTCAAGCTCAAGGATCTGCTGCTCGCCAAGGGCTGCCCGAAGGTCGCGATCGCCGACCTCGCGCGCGACGACATGCCCGAGACCGTGGAGGACGCGTTCCGCTACGGCAAGCTCGTGCTGGCGACGACGACGTACAATACGGACGTTTTCCCGTTCATGCGCACGTTCATCGACCACCTCACGGAGCGCAACTACCAGAACCGCCTCGTGGGCTTCATCGAGAACGGCAGCTGGGCCCCGATGGCCGCGAAGGTGATGAAGGGCCTGTTCGAGAAGTCGAAGAACATCACGTTCTGCGACAACACGGTGACGATCCTTTCGGCGCTGAACGCGGAGAACGAAGCGAAGCTCGCCGCGCTTGCGGACGAACTGCTCGCCAAGTAAACTTGTTCCGACATGCGGGCGGAGGGCAGGCGCTCTCCGCCTGCTCCACCCCCAGGAGGTATTGAATGAAGACGTCACGCAAGGAATTCCTGAAAACGCTGTCGGCTGCCTCGGTCTTTTCGGTTGCACCGGCCCGTGTGCTCTTTGGCGCCGAAACGCCGTCGAACACGCTCACGCGCGCGTTGATCGGTTTTGGCGGCATCGCCCATTCCGGCAACCACCTGGGGTTTAGGGGCTCCCGCCTCATCGGCCTCTGCGACCCCGACGCGAACCATGTGAAGGAGGGCCTCGCCCTTGCCGCCGATCCCAAGGGCTGCAACTGGGGCAAGATCAAGGGCTATCGGAACTTCATGGAACTCCTCGCCGACAAGGACGTGGACATCGTGCACATCTGCACGCCGCCGCACTGGCACGGCTGCATGAGCGTGATGGCCGCGAACGCCGGC
>CADCPA010000042.1 GCA_902803135.1 uncultured bacterium | reverse complement strand
TCGCCCAGTTGCCGACCTCGTTGAAGGTCGCGTCCGCCGCGCCGGTCCACACGTAGTTCGCCGTGCTGGCGCGCGTGGGCGCCTCGGTGTACTTCACCCAGAACTCGATGCGGCTGTAGGAGTAGGCCGCGCCAGATATGTTGGCGACGTCGGTGTTGTCCGCGCCGTAGGTGAAGGTCCAGTCGAGTTCCTTGGCCGAATTGTAGCCGTGGTTGCCGTAGTCGGCGAGCGTACCCATGCCTATGCCGCGCGGATTTGCCGAGGTGCTGCCCCAGCGGGTATAGGAGAAGAGTATCTCGCCCGGCAGCACGCCGTCAGGTTCCGAATACTTGCGCATGATCTGGAAGCAGCCGTGGCCGCTCGACCCGCTGGCGGTCAGCGTGTCGTTGAAGCCATACGCGTCGCCGCTCCACGGCTCGGTGATCACGTCCTCCGTCGTCCTATCCGTGCCGCTGTAGTTGATGGGGTCGAACTCAATGTAGCCTTCAACCGAATCGTCGTCCGCCGCGACCTGCGACACGCCGCCGAAGTTGCTCCACACGTGGAGCTTCGTGACGGTCTGCTGCTTCTGCTGGGCGAGGGTGACGGGGAGCGACACGTCCGCCCAGTTGGGGCCGGGCGCGTTCATGTCGATCCACATCGCCTGCAAGGCTCCCGTGTCCTTGCGCACGAGTTCGATGTAGTAGCCCACGTTCGTTATGCCCGTTTCCTGCATCGCCGGCGCGTAGGTGTAGGGAATCGAATAGAGGTTGTTGGCATAGCCGAGCGTAGGCGTCGGCTCGATGGTGCGAACGCGCGTGAAGCCCGCAAGGTACGCCGCCGGGACGTTGTTCGTCGCGCCAAGCGTCACCGTGGGACGCACCCATGTCGAGGGCGTGTTCTTTCCGTTCGCCGTCGCGAGCGTCACGAGCTTTGCCTTGATCGCGGCGGCCACCGCGTTGCATTCCGCCTCGGTCTGATCCGAGGTGATTGCGGACGCGACATCGACCGCCTCGACGTTGGCCTCTGCCTCGCACCACGCCGCGATGTCGGCGTTCAGCTCCGCCGAGCCGCCGGGGATCGTGCAGGCGATCACAGTCGTCATCGGGAGGGCCGCCTTGATGCGCGTGACGGCGTTCGTGAAGTGCGCGAACACCGTGGCGTCCGCCACGCCGTCGGCGACGTCCGTGTCGCCGCACAGGAAGATGGTGAAGTCGGGATAGTTCGCCGCCGCGCAGTACGTCTCAAGGCCTTCAAGGAGGCCTGCGCGCGTGGCGGACGTCTTGAGCGCGAGATCGACCACGCCCGCATGGCGCTTCCACGCCTCGTGTGCGTTGCAGAGCGGAGAGGCGTTCGCCGTGCGCCAGCCCGTCATCTGCACGTTCCATCCCTCCAGGAGGAGGAGCTGCCCCAGCGGCGCGCGGTAGCAGTTGCCGTTCGCTCCATACACGAGCGAGCCACCCACGTTCCAGATCTTGATCGGATCATGCACGGAGGTGGACGAGGCGAGCGTGTGCAGCACCACGCTGTCGCTCTCGAACGTCACGTAGTTGTCGTAGGGGCATCCCGTCACGACGATGCTTCCCGCAGCCGCACGGCTCACCGAACCTGCCGAGAAGAGCGTCACGTCCGCGCCCGCCGCAGGGGCGGACGCGCCGGAGTAGAAATCGGTCAGATCGAACGTCACCGTCGCCGCGATCTCGAGCGAGCCCGCGAACACGCCGAACGGGATTGGCTTCTCGTAAGTCGCCGCGCCCGCGATGCTGAGGTTGTTGTTCGCCGCATGGAGAAGCGTGCCGCCCTCCTCAATTGTGACCTTCGTCACCTTGAACGGCGTGGCGTTCGTGCAGAGGCGCATGTCCAAGGTGCCGCCCGCGTGGATGGTGACGGGGACGGCGGCGTTGTCGGAAATCGCGATCTCCGGCATCAGCGTGGAGGCGGTGGAGTCCATCACCACCGTGCCGCCGAATATCTCGACGCCGGAGTTCATCCTCTGCTGGGTGTGGTTGTTCTTGATGTAGAGCGTCCCCGCGCCGTACTTCAGGAGCTTCGAATACGTGCTGTTGCTCTCGATCGGGGGATGGATCGTCACGTCCGTCGTCTCGTTGGAGACCGTGACCGTGTTCGCCACGTAGATCCATTTGACGTGGTTCTGCTGGCCCACGTAGCCGCCGTCGAGGATGATGAGGTCCTGCATCTTGGAGGCCTGGTAGCCCTCCTCCAGCGTTCCGCCGTTCTTTACGGTCACGGACTTGACCGTGGTGGGATTTGCGACCGTCCCCGTGGGAATCTGGAATTTCGCCGTCGCGCCGTCGATCACGAAGTCCACTGTGGAGAAATTCACCGCATTCCTGTGGAAGTAGGCGTTGCCGCCTGTCACAAGCACCGTTCCGGAAGTGCTGCTTGAAGCGTTGCAGAACCAGAACGACTTGCCGGAGTTCAAGGCGAGCGTGAGCGTGTGGCCGTTCAGCACAAGCGTATTGGCCGCGTAGCTGGGGCCGATGAACCCCTGGGAGTTACCTGTCACCTTCGCGTCCGCCGTGAGTTCCAGCCCGTACATCTGCGCGGAGCCGTTCGTCACGTCTCCGCCCGTGTTGCGCAGCGCGCCATTGCCGTCGGGTCCCGTTCCCGCGATCTTGTAGCGCACGGCGTTGCCGTTGCCGTTGCCCGCCACGTCGAACGCCGCGCCGTTCTTCACCTCGACCGTCATGCCGTTGTTCCCGAACACCGACTGCGCGCCGTACTTCATGATGCCCGCCGCGACCGTCACGCCGGAGAGGTACGACATCGAGTTGGCGATCACGAGCGTGCCCGCGCCGTCCTTGACGAGCGTTCCGGTGAACTGCGGCTTGTTGCCGGAATTGAAGGTGAGCGTCTCGTTCGCGGGAACGGTCACGCGGATGCTGCCGGCATTGCTTGTGAACACGGCCTGCTTCATGGCGAACGCCGGGTAGTCCGCGATGTGGAGTTCGTGTCCGTTGAGGTTGATGGACGCGCCCTCGTCAAGGCGGCTCTCGATGGCGGACCATTCGGTGTCGCCGTCGAGCCTGTAGCTGCCCAGCCCGCCGATCGCGCCCGGCGCGCCGGAGGCCGACCCCGCGAGGCTCGGCTCGGTCGTCGCGACCGCCCAGCCCGGACGCGCCGTCGCCGCGCCCTTCGTGAAGTCGGTTGCAGTGGGGTTCTCGAAGACGACGCCGCTCACGCGGTCGAAGAGCGCGCCCTTCCCGGCCGCAGTCTGCACGGGCACGAGGTCGCGCACGACCATGCCGCCGTCCTTCACGATCATGGAATCGAAGCGGTACTTCGCGGCGTACCCTCCGCCATACGAGGCGAACACGCAGAGGTCGCTGTAGGGGTAGCAGACGAGGCTTTCAGTCATTGCGGACGAATTCATGCCGTCTCTGAGAAGGCACCTGCCGCTCTTTTCGATGACGCACCTGTAGTCGGTGTTCGCCGTCGGCACGATGTTGGGGAACGTGGCGCCGCCGCCATGGAAGCGGAAGGTGTCGGACTGCATGTTGAAGAGGAAGCAGGAGCCGGCCCAGCCCTGCCCGAAGAACGTCTTCTGGTTCTCGTACGTGACGCCGCCGAAACAAAGATCGACCTCCGTGTTCAAGCCGGGCACGTAGTCGAGACGCACCACCTGCGCGCCCGTCGATGTGATGGACGCAAGTTCGGAGACGTAGGGCAGGTTGTCGGTCTTGACGAGGAAGAAGCGGAAATAGACGCCGTCCGCCTTGAGCGCGGCAGGGAGCGTGTAGGTGTATTCCGTCGCGTCTGCGGCAATGGTCGCGACCTCCTCCCAGGAAGTCCAGGCGTTCTTGCGCGTCTCGCAGTCCTCAGCGCCGTAGGCGACGTAGAGCTTGTACGCATTGCCGTCGGGGTTGCCGAAGGAGAGCGTCACGTCGCTCGCGGTGGCGGACGCCACGGCAACC
>CADCPA010000041.1 GCA_902803135.1 uncultured bacterium | reverse complement strand
CGAGGCGCTGGCGCAGGAGGCGCTCGGCGTCGCCGGCGCGCCGGAGATCAAGAAGCTCGGCGTCGACAAGTTCAACGAGCAGTGCCGCTCGATGGTGCTGAAGTACGTCGGCGAATGGCGCAAGACGGTCACGCGCATGGGCCGCTGGGTCGACTTTGACCACGACTACAAGACCATGAACCCGGACTTCATGGAGACGATCTGGTGGGTGTTCAAGCAGCTCTGGACCCAGGGCCGCGTGTACAAGAGCCACCGCATCATGCCCTACTCCTGGAAGCTGTCGACGCCGCTCTCCAACTTCGAGGCGGGCTCGAACTACAAGGACGTGCAGGATCCGACCGTGACCGTGCGCACGAAGGTCCTTTCAGCCGAGAGCGCCGCGATGAACGACCTGCTCGCGAAGGAGCCGACGGTCTATCTGCTGATCTGGACGACGACCCCGTGGACGCTGCCCGAAAACCTGATGATGTGCGCGGGCGCCGACATCGACTATGTGGCGGTGCGCGACGTGACGGATGAGACGAAGCCCGTCTATGTGATGGCGAAGGCCCGTCTCCCGCATGTCTTCAAGAAGCCCGAGCAGTACGAGATCGTGGCCGAATTCAAGGGCACGGAGCTGAAGGGCTCCTCGTACGAGCCGATTTTCCCGTACTTTGCGGACAAGGCCGCCGAGGGCGCGTTCCGCGTGCTGAACGACGACTACGTCACGACCGACGACGGTGTCGGCATCGTCCACATCGCCCCGGCCTATGGCGAAGACGACTTCCGCGTGTGCCAGGAAGCCGGCATGTTCGCGATGGCCGATCCGCTCGACGCGAGCTGCAACTTCACGGAGCAGGTGCCCGAGTACGCGGGCCGCTTCTGCAAGGACTGCGACAAGGACATCATCAAGCGCCTGAAGGCCGAGGGCAAGCTCGTGCACCAGGCGACGATCACCCACTCCTATCCGTTCTGCGACCGTACGGACACGCCGCTCATCTATCGCGCGATCGACGCGTGGTACGTGAAGGTCGAGGATCTGCACGAGCAGCTTTCCGCCAACAACGACGGCGTGCACTGGACGCCCGACTACGTCGGCGACAAGCGCTTCGGCAACTGGCTCAAAGACGCCCGCGACTGGAACATCTCCCGCAATCGCTTCTGGGGCAGCTGCATTCCGGTGTGGATCAACGACGCGGACCCGGACGACATGATCTGCGTCGGTTCCATCAAGGAACTCGAAGAACTCAGCGGCGTGAAGGTCACCGACCTCCACAAGCACTTCGTCGACAAGATCGTCATCGCCAAGGACGGCAAGACCTACTACCGCACCCCCGAAGTGCTCGACTGCTGGTTCGAGTCCGGTTCGATGCCCTACGCGCAGCAGCACTACATGGGCGGTGCGGACGGTCAGCCGGACCTCGCGACGTTCAAGGACTTCTTCCCGGCGGACTTCATCGCCGAAGGCCTTGACCAGACGCGCGGCTGGTTCTACACGCTCATGCTGCTCGGCACGATGCTCTTCGGCCAGAGTCCGTACAAGAATGTCGTCGTGAACGGCCTTGTGCTGGCCGAAGACGGCAAGAAGATGTCGAAGCGCCTGAAGAACTATCCCGACCCGGCGCTCATGCTCGACACGTACGGCGCGGACGCGATCCGCCTCTACATGATCTACTCGCCGGTGGTGCGCGCCGAGAACCTCAAGTTCTCCGAGAACGGCGTGAAGCAGATTCTCCGCGACCTGCTCATTCCGTGGTGGAACGCCTATTCGTTCTTCGTCACGTACGCGAACGTGGACGGTTTCCACGACGACGAGGTCGTGCTGCCGGATTCTCCGAACGTGCTCGACCGCTGGATCTGCAGCTCGATGGAAACGCTCATCGCGGATGTCACGGCCGCCATGGACCAGTACGACCTGCAGAAGGCGGTGCGTCCGTTCGTCGCGTTCATCGAGGACCTCACGAACTGGTACATCCGCCGCAGCCGCCGCCGTTTCTGGAAGAGCGAGGACGACGGCGACAAGCTCAACGCCTACCGCACGCTCCGCTATGTGCTTGTGCAGCTTTCCAAGGTGGCCGCGCCGTTCACGCCGTTCATCTCCGAGACGATCTACCGCAACCTCAAGGGCGCGAACGATCCGGAGTCGGTGCATCTGTGCGACTTCCCCACGGCCCGCGCCGGCGCCCGCGACCTCAAGCTCGAGCAGGAAATGGCCGCCGTCCAGGCGATCGTCAAGCTCGGCCGCCAGCTGCGCGTGGACAACGACCTCAAGGTCCGCCAGCCGCTCTCGAAGATCCTCGTCGCGGGCGTCGACACGAAGCTCGACGACCTGATCCTCGACGAGCTCAACATCAAGTCGGTCGAATACATCGCCGACGAGACGGCGCTCTGCGACGTGAGCTTCAAGGCGAATTTCAAGACGCTTGGCAAGAAGTGCGGCGCGAAGATGAAGGCGGTCGCCGCCGGCATCGCCGCCCTCACGGCCTTCAACGGCACGGCCACGGTCGAGGGCTTCGAGCTCACGGCCGAGGACGTGCACGTGACGCGCACGCCGAAGGCCGGCATGGTCGTCGCCTCCGAAGGCGCGATTGTGGTGGGTCTTGAGACCGCGCTCACGCCCGCGCTGGTCGCCGAAGGCCTGGCCCGCGAATTCGTCAGCCACGTGCAGTCGATGCGCAAGGAGGCCGATTTCGAGGTCACCCAGCGCATCGTCGTCACGGCCGAAGTCGACGACGAGCTCAAGGCCGCGCTCACGACCTGGGCCGACTACGTGAAGACCGAGACGCTGGCCGTCGAGCTCGCGTTCGCGGCTTGTGCCGCGGAAGCCTGCGACCTGAACGGCCATGCGGCGAAGATCGCCGTCGCCACGGCCTAGGTCCGTGCCGGGGAACAACACGACCATGAAGCAGGCGATTGCTGCGCTTCTGCACCGCCTGCGCACGGGAAAGTAACATGCTGCATGTCATTGCAACCCCGATCGGCAACCTCGGCGACCTGTCGCCGCGCGCGCTCGAGGCGTTCAAGACGGCGACGCTGATCGCCTGCGAAGATACGCGCCGCACGTGGCAGCTCCTGACGCACTTCGGCGTGCCGCGGCCCGAAATGGTTTCCTACCGCCAGGGCAACGAAGAGCGCGTCGCCGAACGGATCGTCTCCGCGGTGAAGGCCGGTGCCGAAGTCGCGCTCTGTTCGGACGGCGGCTATCCGGGCATCTCCGACCCGGGCTATCGGCTGGTTCGCACCTGCGCCCTGGAAAACGTGCCCTACGACGTCATCCCCGGCGCGAGCGCCGTCAACGTGGCGCTCCTGATGAGCGGACTTTCCACCTCTTCGTTCACGTTCCGCGGTTTCCCGCCGCGCGGCCCCGGCGCGTTGCGCAACTGGTTTGCCGAAGACAAGGACAAGGAACACACGCTCATCTGCTACGAGTCGCCGTTCCGCATCGGTGCGACGCTCGCCGCGGCCTACGAGGCGCTTGGCGACCGCGAAGCCGCCGTCTGCATCGAACTCACGAAGATGCACGAGCGCGTGTCCCGAGGCTACCTCTCCGATCTCGCCGCCGCATTCAAAGACGCGAAGGTGAAGGGCGAAGTCGCACTCGTCATCGCCGGCAACAACCCGAAATTCACACGACAGATAGAACGCTAAGACAGAAAGAGCGCTAAGACCATGGTCATCCTTCCTGCGATCGATCTCAAGGGCGGCGTCTGCGTGCGCCTTCGCCAAGGCCGCGCCGACGACGTCACCACCTACAACTCCGATCCCGCGGCCCAGGCGCGCGACTGGCGCGAGCAGGGCGGACGCGAACTCCATGTCGTCGATCTCGACGGCGCCTTCGCCGGCACACCGCGCCACGCGGATGTCATCCGCGCGATCATCGCCTCCTTCGGCGGTCCGGTCGAAGTCGGCGGCGGCCTCCGCACGCCCGAGACGGTCGCGGCCGTGCTCGAAGCGGGAGCGGCGCGCGCCATCATCGGTTCCGCCGCGCTGGAGACGCCCGATTTTCTCGCTCAGGTCGTGAAGCGGTACGGTACCCGCATCGCCGTTGGAATCGACGCGCGCAACGGCTTCGTGCAGACGCGCGGCTGGGTGACGACGACCGAAGTGAAGGCGACCGATTTCGCCCAGACCTGCGCCGGACTCGGCGTACAGACGATCATCTACACCGACACGGCGACGGACGGCATGCTGGGCGGACCCAACCTCACGCAGATGGCCGCGATCTGCGACGCCGCGCCGACCTGCCAGATTACCGCCTCGGGCGGCGTCTCGACGCCGGCCGACGTCAGGAACCTCATCGCCCTCGCCCGTCCCAACCTGCGCGCGGCCATCGTCGGCAAGGCCCTCTACGACGGACGCACCACGCTCGCCGAAATGAACGCCGCGGGCCGGTAACCGCCCCCACGCGCTTTCAACTTTCAACCTTCAACTTCAACCTTCAACTTTCAACCTTCAACCGTTTCATGCTGCCGTCTGCCACACTGGAAACGCTGGAGAACGGACTCAAGCTCGTTCTCGTTCCCGACGACCACGTCGAGAGCGTCTGCTTCGGACTTTTCGTCATGAGCGGGTCTCGTCACGAGACCGCAGAAGTCGCCGGCATCTCGCATTTCATCGAACACATGCTCTTCAAAGGTACGGCGACGCGTTCGGCGCTTGAAATTTCCCAGGCGATCGAAGGCCGCGGCGGCAACTTCAACGCGTATACGTCCGAAGAGGGCACTTGCTTCTACGCCCACATGCCGTACAACCTGCTCGAGACGGCCGTGGACATCCTTTCGGACATGTACGTGCACGCGGCCATCCCCAACGAGGAATTCGCCCGTGAGCGCCATGTCGTGCTGGAAGAAATCAAGATGTACGACGACGAGCCCGATTCGGTTGCAAGCGAGAACCTCTCCCGCGCGCTCTTCCCGAAGAACGCGCTGGGCCTCCCGATCGCCGGCTCCGCCGCGACGCTTGCGAAGATGACGCCGAAGACGCTGCGCGACTACATTCGCCGCGCCTACGTGCCGAAGGCGACCTGTGCCGTCATTGCCGGCCGTTTCGATCCCGACACGGCGCGGATCTGCGTCACGCGCGCCCTCGGCGGCCGTGCCGGCGGCGAACCGCTCGCCTACGAGAAGGTGAAGGCGCGCCCGCGCCCGCTCAGGGAGATTCGCGCGACGCGCGACATCCAGCAGGTGCAGCTGGCCCTCGGGTTCCGCACCTTCGGCGTCCATTCGCCAATCAAAAAGAAATCCGCCGCCAACGTCTTCGACTGCCTCATGGGCCGCACGATGAGCTCGCGTCTCTTCCAGAGCGTACGCGAGAAGCGCGGCCTCAGCTACGACATCCGCTCGCAGCTGCAATTCTTCGACGACGTCGGCGGCTGGGCCGTCACCGCGGGCCTCGACACGGCGCGCGTCGACGAGGCGGTGGAAACGATCGAACGCGAGTTCGCGCGCATCCGCGCGAAGAAGCCGACTGCGGCCGAACTTCGCCGTACAAAGGACTATCTGCTCGGCAACTTCCGCATGAGCCTCGAGAACCAGCGCTCCCGCATGCATTTCTTCGGGGGCTGCGCGCAGACGTATGGCAAGATCATCCCGCCGAGCGAGATGATCGACGTCATCGAGGCCGTCACGGCGGACGACGTGCTCGCCGTTGCCAACGAGATTCTCCAGGATTCCCGCAAGAGCTATTCCTGGGTGACGCCGCACGACGCGGCGCGCACGAAGTAAACGCCGTCTGACTGTGCCATGAACCGCATCCTGTTCGAACCGGAAGAAGTCGTCGACAACCGCGCCACGTTCGGGGGCGTTCGCGCGGAACATGTTCTGAACGTGCTTCACGGCACCGTCGGCCAGGTCCTCAAGACGGGCATCGTCAACGGACGGCTCGGCACTTCCACGATCGAGGCAATCGAACCGCTGCCGGCCGATCCGTCCACCGGTCGCGCGCTGGGACGCATCACGGTGCGATGCACGCACGAGACGCCCGCTCTGGCGCCCTGGGCCGACCTGCTGCTGGCGCCGCCACGTCCGCGGGCGATGAAGCGCCTGTTGCCGCAGCTCGCGCAGATGGGCGTCGGCCGCATCGTCCTCGTCGGGGCCGAGAAAGTCGAAAAGGCCTTCTGGGGCGCCCAGCTTCTGAAGGAAAACATCTACCGTCCGTTGCTCCTCGACGGTCTCATGCAGGCCGGCACGACGGCCGTGCCGGTGATCCAGGTCGAGCGCAGCTTCCGCCATTATCTCGAGAAGGGCCGCTTCGACGCCGATTTCGCCGCCGCCACGGCCCGCTACGTCGCCCATCCGGCGAAAGCGGCGGCGGCATCCGTGCCGGCCCGCGCGGACCTGCCCCCGGCCCGCACGCTCGTCGCCGTCGGCCCCGAGGGCGGCTGGACCGACGAGGAGGTTGCGCGCCTGGAAGCGAAGGGGTTCGTCCGCCTGTCGCTCGGCTCGCGCATCCTCCGCACCGACACGGCCGTCATCGCGCTCCTCGCCCGCCTCCTGCCGCTGGATTGATCGACAGGCGTTTACTTCGTCTCGCGGACGCGGAAGAAGCACGTGGGCCTGAAGGCGCCGAGCTTGGTCAGGTCGAGCGTCACGGACATCTCGCTGGTGCCGCTCAATTCTGCCGTGTCCGGGAACACCTGCCACGCGCCGGCGGCGATGTCTTCGCACCATTCGACTGCATACGTGGCGTCGGCACGTCCCGTCCAGTTCAGCGTCAGACGCCGCGAGGTCGTCAGTTCGCCCGTGCTCAGGCCGGCCGCAATGACGACGCTCGTGGCGGGCGGCAGCACCGTGAAGGCGAGCGGAAGGGCGTCCGTCGCCTCGCCCGCGACCACCGAGCAGAGATTGAGGAAGTAGACGCCCGGCGCCTGGTCGGCGGTCGGGGTCCACGACAGCTCGCCCGATGTGCCGTTCACCGCGAGTCCGGCAGGAAGCGTCGAGCCCGTTTCGGCGACGAGCGTGTACGTCGTCTCCGCCGGCAGCGTCTCCGTGCCCGTCGGCGTGGCCGCGAACGGCTGGGCCACGCGCAGCGTGTAGGCGTTCTCGCCGCCGAGCAGCACCGAATGGAAGCGCAGCGGGTGATTCGGCTGTCCGGGGGTCGGCGCGACGAAGGTCGTCCAGGCGCCTGTGCCGTTCGGCCAGCGTCCGAGGCTCGTCGTCTCCGCCTGGAGGGTCGAATACGAAACCGAGTCGACCAGGTTCGTCTCCGCGTCGAAGAGGTAGATGGCGTCCGCGCTCTTTCCAAGGCCGAAGGGCGCCTGCAGATTGGCGGGATCGAAGGGACTCGTCGTTGCGCCTTCGGCGCCCGTCCAGATGCGGAGCGCCGCACCGGGCGCGAGCTTCGTGCCCGCGGGGAGGACGAACGCCTTCGACGCCTTCGGACTGGGCAGCGGCGGCGCGGCGCTCTTCAGCGTGTCGGTGACGATCCAGCCGTCGAGCGCGACCGTGTTGGTGCCGTTGTTGTAGAGCTCGAACCAGTCGTCGAACGCGCCCGTGAACGGATTGGCGAAGAGGGTGTTCTGCGCCATGAACTCGTTCAGCACGACATCGTCGTGTCCGTGCACGGGCGGCTGTGGCTCGACCGGCTCGGCGGGCGGCAGATGCGCGGTGTCGTCGGGTTTGTAGTTGCCGGGCGGCAGCAAGCGCATCAGCGTGTTCGTGGCGCTCAGCTTGAGGCCGAGAATGATATCTGAGCTGGTTGGTGTATTCTGGTGCACTTCGACCGCCAGCGTGTTGGCGCCCGCGCGGAGTTGATCGGGCTCGATGCGGAAGAATTCGGTGAAGAAGCCTTCCTGGTCCTGCGGGATGTATGTCGTGGCGGCGGTGGTGTCGGCGAGCGCACCCTCCGGCGTGCGTGCCGAGCGGTGGATTTCCGCACCGTTGAGGTAGACGGCCGCACAGTCGTCGACGATGTAGGCGCCCGCGATCGTCTCCTGCGCCGTGAGGCCCTTGACGCGGCCGTGGATCGTCGTCGGCAGGACGTCCGGGCCCTGCTGTGCGTTCTGCGTGAGCTGGGCGTCGCTGAGCGCGGCGTTCCACACGCGCACTTCATAGTAGGTCGCGGAGGCGTCCTGGTCCTCGAACTGCGAGTGGCCGAGCCAGCAGTTCGTCTGACCCGCCGTCTTGAGCGACCAGCCGCTCGTGCCGGAATTGACCGTGAGGCTGCCCAGCGTGACGCCCGTCGTCGGGTCCTTCTTGCGGAAGGTGACGTCCCAGGTGCCGTTTTCAAGCGGATTGAACACGACGGAGATGTGGAAGAGCTGGCCGAGCGCGAAGCCGCCGAGCGTGCGCTGGATGTCGCCGCTGAATTTGCGGATGGAGATGTCGTCCGCCTCCAGCGTCGTGCCGGCGGTCCAGGCGATGATGACGTAGTCGGTGGTGTCGTCGCCGAAGTCGAAGACGCGGCTCCAGGTGCGCACCTGGTTCTGCTGCGCCCAGATTTCCAGCGTGGCCGGAGAACCGTCGTTCGGCAGCACGTTTGAGCCAAGATCGATCCAGCTGACGCCCTTGTTGCCGCCGGTGCATTTGATGCCCTGGCGGTCGGCCGTCCAGCCGGGACGCGTCGAGCCGCTGCGCGTGGCCCTCACGCCCGTAACGGTGTCTTCCATGCTGCCGTTGAAGGGCCAGCGGTGGGTCAGGTAGTCGGCTGCGGGAAGGGAATCGTTCTGCGCGCCGGGCTGGTAGTCGAACGTCGTGCGGAAGTAGTAGGTCATCCGTTGCGGCAGGTTGCCGAAGTCCGTGCCGAATGCGACGGGCTGTCCGCCGATGTTCGAATCGTGTCCGAGCGGACCCGGACCTTCGGGCCACGTGCTGTCGTCGAACGACGCGGTCTTCCATCCCTCCGGCGCGGCGTCGATGAGATAGCGCCAGGTGGCGCCGAGCGGCACGAGGTCGCGTGCGGTCGGCGGCAGGGAGTCCTGCGCGGTGGTCTTCCAGGAAGCCGGCAGGTTATGGTCTGCCGCGGGGTCGAGCAACGTCAGCACTTCGTCCGGCGCGGTCGCGGGCCAGCCGTCGCCGCCCCAGGAGACGCAGTCGAGCTCGACGTCGCTGAGTTCGAGTCCGCGGGCGGGACGGCAGAGGCGCAGCGTGCCGTTCGTCGTCAGCGTGCCCGTGTAGACGCCCGTGAGGCTGCGGGCGGCCGCGCCGTAGCGGGAGGCGAACACGGTACGGTCTTCACCCACGACCACGCAGTGCGCGGGCTTGACGACCGTGCCGGCGGGGAACGTGTACGCCACGTCGCCGGCGAGGTAGAGGCCGCCGAGGTCGAAGGCGGTGGTGGTGGACGCGTTGTAGATTTCGATGTAGTCGCCGCCGGGCTCGGAGGAGTTGTAGTTCAGGCCGGAGATGACGAGCTGGCCGTCGATGTCGTCGAGCGCGCCGCCCGTGTAGGTGATCGTGGCGCCGATCGTGGCGGCGACGGACCCGTCTTCGCGGATGCCTTCGAGCGTGATCGGCATCGTCTGGCGGGTGACGGCGAGCTCTGCGGTCCAGGTCGTGACGCCCGTCCAGGTGACGTCGAGTTCGGCGCCGTTGCAGCGGATGGTCGCGATCTCGAAGGGGGCCTTGCCCGTGAGCTTGGCGACATTCGTCTCCGCTTCGGTCGGGGACGTCAGGGTGAAGGCGGTCGCATTGACGGCGTTCATCTGGTTGATGACGTTCGTGCGGCGCGTCTGGATGTTGCTGAACACGCCGTCGATGCCGGTGACGGGCACGCCGTCCGCGAGCAGGGCGTTGTAGCGGTCGCGGTATTCGACCAGTTCCGGCGACCCTGTCGTGCAGGCCTCGATCAGGGCGATCGTCTTGCGCCAGCAGCGGCGGGAAATGGCGTATTGCCGCAGCATCGCCTTGTAGGAGGGGTCGATGAGCTTGAGCGCGGCGGACTGCGGGTCGACGCTGTCGGTCATGTTCCGGTCGCGCGTGTTGTCCGCGCCGAAGCTCGTGTCGAAGTCCCAACCCAGAATCTGCCAGCCATGGGGGCCGTCGTAGATGTAGGCGTTCTTGCCGCGTTCCTTGCCGTAGGCATCGTAGTTGCCGACGAACTGCTGGAGGGCGGGGATGCCGATGAAGCCGTCGAGGTCGAGCACTTCTTCCATGTTTTTGACGTAGCGTGGATTGCCCGTGTCGTTGATGGCGCCGACGAGGTTGAAGAAGTCCGTGTAGTCGTTCACCTCGAAGTTGCCGGCCGCGCGCGGCAGCCAGTTCCAGCGGTAGCGCATCAGCTTGTAGGCCGGGTTGCCGTTCGCATCCGTCGTCGTGAAGGGCTCGAGCGTGGCGCCGCGCTCTTCATAGCCGAAGTCGTCGAAATTGTCCGGCGTGTATTCGAACCAGTCGTCGACCTTGTAGAGACGCCCGTCCGTCTTGGTCGGGAACCAGTGTTTGATCATCGCGCCGTTGGGCTTTTCGGAGTCCTCGAGGATGCCGCGGGGATTCTGCAGCTCGCCGTTCGCGTAGAAGTGGACGAGGCGGCGGTAGACGTTGGGCAGACCGAGCTTGCGCGCGAGGGCGTAGCAGAACTGTTCCTTCGCGACCGTCGGGTCGTTGCCGCTGTTGCCGTCCGACGCGAGCACGAGTCCGTCGTCGTCGAGGAAGCTGTCGTCGGACGGAAAGTTGAACTTGTAGTCGATGAACCTGCTCTTGTCGATCGGCACCGTGAAGGACCTGCAGTGGAAGGGGGAGCCGCCGAACTGGATGCCGGCCGTGTAGATGACGCGGTCGTTGCCGGAAATGAAGGTGACGGGCACGGGCGCGTTGCTGTCCGGGTGGCGCGCATCCCAGGCGGCGAGATCGGCCGCGGTGATCCAGAAGCGGTACACGCCGAACGTATTCTGCGTGGTCGGCTCGCCGTAGCGCACGAGGCATTCGCGTGCGGGCGTCAGGTCGGGGTAGACGCTCGTCTGCGCGGGCGTCGCGGCATCTGCCGCCAGCACGCGGAAGGCGACGAGCGGATAGTTGGAGGTGCCCGTGCCGGCGGGAATCGTGGCCGCGTACCAGCCGCCTTCGCAGGCGACCATGTCGACGCGCGAGGTGACGGTGGTCCTGTCGCGGTGGTAGGCGAGCTTGAGCGAGGCGAGACCGTCCGGATCCGCGACGCGCGCATACACCGTGACCGGTGCGTTGCAGGCCGGCAGCAGCGGCTCGTGCGTGACCTCGACGAGGGCGGGCGCGGCGTTGGCGGCGCGGCTGTTCGCGCGGCCGGGCGTGCCGAACGCGTGCGTCGTCGTGATGTCGCCGAAGGTCTCGATCCAGTTGCCGCGTACGCGCGCCAGGAAATCTGGCGAACCGCCGAGCCAGCGCACGCGCAGCGAAATCGTGCCGGTGCCGGAGGTCGGCAGGTTCGCGTCAAGGTAGCCGCGGATGCCGTTGCCGCCCGTGTGGAGCCGGCCGACTGCACGCACATGGAGTACGTTCTGGCCGAGGTCCGCATCGGGGTCGCGTTCGATCGTGGTGGTGGCGTGCGTGCCGAAGAAGCGCCACGAGCTGGCGTTTGCATCTTCGAAAGAGGGGTTGATGACGAGGTTGTTGCCGTTTGCGGACTTCAGCGCCACGGTGTCGACGAGGCATTCGCCGGCGGCCTGCAGGCCGAACTCGATTTGGTTGGGCGTGCCGTAGTTGCCGTTGCGGCCGTATTCGATCGGACCCGTGCATTCGATCGTCTTCCAGCCGCAGGTCCGGGTTTCGTCGCTGACCTGCCAGCTGCCGGCGAGGCGCGGGTCGGCACGCGGGTCGACGCGCTCAAGCGAGCTGCCGCCGCCGTCCGCCAGCTTGCCCCAGGCGCCGCCGTCGCGGTAGGTGACTTCCTCCTGCAGGACGAGGTTGGTCGCGACCGAGCCGGTCTTGGCGTCCCAGACCTCCAGCGGACGCCGCAGGCGCACCGTGCCCGAGCTGTTGGGAAGCGAGCCGACATAGCCGTCGTTGCCGAGGAGTCCGTCGTAGGCCGGATAGAGCTCGCGGAAGGCCGTGCGCTTGTTGGCGATGACGAGGTAGCCGTGCGCGGGGATCGTCTCGTCGCATTCGTAGTCGATGTCGCCGGAGAGCACCCAGCCGGTGAGGTCGATGTCCGTCTCCGTCGTATTGTACAGTTCGACGTATTCATGTTCCTTCTCTTCGGAGAGCGGATGGTACATGATTTCGTTGAGCACGACCGGGGCTGCGCGGCGCGGGGCGTTGCGCGAACCCGGTGTGGCGAGGGCGAGGAAGTCGAACGTCGTCGCGCCGTCGGGGCAGCGTCCGTAGGCGGCGCCGAAGGGCGCCGCGGGCAGGCGCACGGCATCCAGAACGGCATCCGTCTCCGTCTGCGGCGCGCGCAGCTGGATTTCGTCCTTGTTGCCGCTGACGAAGAAGCCGAGGGTCGCCTCGTCGACGACGCAGAGCGCGTGCGGGTCGAGCGTGGCGCCGTCGGGAAAGGTGTAGGACGCGTTGAGTTTCTTGGAGACGAGGCGGCAGCCGGCCAGCGAGACGGTGCCGTTGCCGACGTTGAGGAGTTCGACGTAGCCGTCGTGGTGGGGGCCGTGCGCGACGAGTTCGTTGACGAGCAGGGTGTTGCGCGCCGTCGTGCGCGCGGGGTCGGCTTGGCCGGGCGAGCCGCCGGGAAGGGCGGAGCGCGACCAGGCGGCAGGCTCGGTCTGACCGCGGGTCGGACGCGCCATCACGAGAGAGTGGCCCGTCTTCGCCACGCCCGAGGGCCACGGATCGGCGTCCTTGAGCTTGACGGAGAAGAGTTCCGCGCCGATCTCGTCGTTCAGCGCGAAGGAAGCGGTGTAGGAGAAGGTGCCTTTCTCCGTCGCCTGGAGAACGCCCGTGATGCCGTAGACGGCTTCGACGTCCGCCGGATTGGGGGCGAGCACGAGATAGGAGAGGCCGGGCATCTTGTAGTCGGCCGGGAACGAGTAGGCGAGGTCGCCCGAGAGCTGCCAACCGCCCATGCGCTGCGGGTAGGGGTTCGAGTTGTAGAGCTCGATGAAGCGCACATCGCGTCCGTCGGCGCGTGCGGCCGGTTCCGCCTGGACTTCGGTGAGCACGATCGGGCCACGGCGGTTGGCGGGGCCGGGCGCTTCATATCCGCCGTGCACAAGGCGGTCCGGCACGGCGGACGGCGACGCGGCGCCGAGCAGCAGCGCGGCGCAAAGGGCGAGGTGGGCGAAAAGGAACTTCTTCATGTCGGGGTCCTTGAACGGGAGGAAGTCTGCGACCTTGTATTGCAACCTCTTATTATACCACACCCGCGCGCGCGTGTGTGCGGTTTTAAGCTCTTCTCTCTCTTTGCGAGAAATGGTACAATATCTCCGCCATGCGGAAAGTGACGATTCAATATCGGGTCCCCTATGCGGACACCGACCAGATGGGCGTTGTCTACTACGGCAACTACCTGACTCTCTTCGAACGGGCGCGCAACGAGCTGATGCGCGCCTGCGGCTATACCTACAGGCAGTGCGAGACGGAAGGGTGGATGCTGCCCGTCGTGCATGCGGAAGTCGACTACCATCGCCCCGCGCGCTACGACGACCTGCTCGAAATCTCCGCCTGGTGCCGGGCCCACCGCGGCGTGCGGCTCGAGATCGCGTGCGAAGTGCGCGTGAACGGCGAACTGCTCGTGGACGGCTATACGCGCCATTGCTTCGTGTCGTCGGCGACGTTCCGTCCGATTCCGCCGCCTGACAAATTCCTTGCGCTGCTGGACCCGGCATGATCATCAAAGTCACAGATCCCTGCCGGCCCCTCGACTGTCCGTCGCTCTACGATCCGTCCCGTCCCCTCGAGGTCGAGGTGGGGTGCGGACGCGGCCGTTTCCTCACCGGGCGTGCGGCCCAGAATCCCGATTGCGAGTTTCTCGGCGTCGAGCGCATGAAGGCGCGCGTCAACGTGTTCGACGGCAAGACGCGCCGACTCAAGCTCACGAACGCGCATGTCGTGCGTCTCGAGGCGCTCTATACGTTCCACTATCTCCTGCCCGAACACCATGCCCGCACGGTGTACGTGTTCTTCCCCGACCCGTGGCCGAAGAAGAAGCACCATTCGCACCGCTTGTTCGGCCCGCTCTTCCTCAACGCGCTCTGGAAGCGCCTGGAAATCGGCGGCAAGCTCGAGTTCGCGACCGACCACGAAGAGTATTTCCACACGGTCGAAGCGTGTTTCGCGGGCGACCCGCGCTTCGCGCGCGTCGCGCCGCTCGAGCGCGGGCCCGAGGCCTGGACCGAGTTCGAGACGTTGTTCCGCGGGCAGGGGCTTCCCATTTATTCGGCCGCGTGGCGTTCGCTGCCGGTGGTGGACGAGCAGCCGCTCGCGCCGCTCGCGATTGCGCCCGAGGACGAGCCGCGCGAAGGGATCTTCCGCCGCGAATGCCGCGGCAAGGAATGGAGGGAAGAACATGCTGACGGTGACTAAATCGTTCAAGTTCGATGCGGCCCACGTGCTGACGAACCATCAGGGCCTCTGCAAGAACCTGCACGGACACACCTACCACGTGCAGGCCAGCGTCACGCAGTCGCCGGACGACACGTCCGACATGGTGATCGACTTCAAGGATCTGAAGACGACCTGCGAAGAGGTGATCACGACCCGCTTCGACCACGCGTTCCTGTACAACAGCACGTCCGCCGCCGAGAGCGAGATCGCCGCCGTCGTCATGAAGCACGGCATGCGCGCGGTCGCGCTGCCGTACCGGTCGACGGCCGAAAATCTCGCCCGCCACTTCTTCGGCGAACTCAAGGCGCGCATCCCCGGCCTCAGCAGCGTGCGCGTATGGGAGACGCCCGATTCCTCTGCGGAGTACAGCGAATGAGCGGCTTCCACCACCTCCACGCGATTTTCTCGTCCCTGCAGGGCGAAGGGCGCAACGCGGGGCGCCCCGCGCCGTTCATCCGCTACTGCACCTGCAATCTCTCCTGCAAGTGGTGCGACACGCACAAGAACGAGAAGATGGTGCTGTCCACGCAGGAAGTCGTCGGCCAGGTGATGCAGCACCGCAACCGCACGGTCGTCATCACCGGCGGCGAGCCGACGATCCAGCCGGGTCTCGACGAGCTGCTCGTCGCGCTCCGCGCGGCGAAGCGCTGGATCGCGCTTGAGACGAATGGCGTCGTCGCCCCGCGCCACCCCGAACTGTTCGACTACATCGCCGTCTCGCCGAAGGCGGATTTCGCCGCGCGATACGTCGACGGAACGATGCTCCAGCAGGCGGACGAGGTGCGCATTGTCGCGACGTCGGAGGAAATCGTCCCGTTCTGCCGCCTGATGCGCCAGCGCATCCAGGCCAAGAACTACTACATCTCGCCGCTCGAGAAGGACGGCAAGATGCATTATCGCCGCGCCATGACGCTCCAGCGCCGCCTCAACCACCTCGAGCCCGAACTCCTTCCGCCCTGGTGCCTCTCGGTGCAGATGCACAAGGTCCTCGGCATCCGGTGACACCTGCGCCCGCATGCGCAAAGTCTCCTGCACGCTGGCATCTCCGGCCCGTTTATGCTACAATGGAGACATGAATCTGAAAACTCTCTTCGCGGTCGCTGCGGCGGCCGGCCTTGCGGGCGCCTCCTGGGCGGCCCCTGACAACGCCTCCACCCCTGCGCACGGCGACCAGCCGGCTTCGGCGCACAGTCCCGCCGTGGCCCGTGCCCCGGCGAAGGTCATATTCGACACCGACATGCTGACGGATTTCGACGACGTCGGCGCCCTCGCCTGCCTTCATGCGCTCGCCGATGCGGGCGAATGCGAGATCCTCGCGACGGTGAGCTCGACGCGCGGCAATGCGTCCGTCGCCGCGGTGGAGGTCATCAACGGCTACTACGGCCGCGGCGACCTGCCCACGGGCGCGCCGAAGGGCATGGGCATTCTCGGCGCGCGGCCGCACGCGAAGGAGAAGGTCGATCCGCACAGTCCTCTCGGCACGAAGGGCGGCGGCGACGGCGGACACTACAAGTACCGCAAGCTCGCGGCCGACTATCCGCAGTGGGTCAAGCACCTCGATGCGGACGACGCGCCGGATGCCAACGTCGTCTACCGCCGTGCGCTGGCCGCGGCGCCGGACCACTCCGTCGTCATCTGTTCGGTGGGCTTCCTCACGAACGTGCGCCGTCTGCTCGAGACGCCGCCGGACGACATCTCGCCTCTCGACGGACGCGCCCTCGTCGCGCGGAAGGCGAAGCGCTGGGTCGCGATGGCCTGCCGCTATCCGCGCGGAAAGGAATACAATTCGATGATGGATGCACCGTCCTCCGAAATCGCGTTCCGTCTCTGGCCGAAGGAACTGCCGATTGTGTTCTCCGACTGGGACTACGGCGGCGACCTCTTCGCCGGCCGCGCCATTGCGGAGATGGAAGGGCCGCGCAATCCCGTGAAGGACGTCTTCGCCGGCAACATCCCTTCGCGCGCCGATGTCGCGAAGGACCCCGCCCGCGCCCTGCGCGACTGCTTCGGGATGGGTGGCCGCGCGGCGTGGGACGAAACGGCCGTGCTCGCGGCCGTGCGCGGCGAGCGGAGCTACTTCAACGTCCACCGCGGCACCTATCGCATCAACGGCCGGGACGG
>CADCPA010000040.1 GCA_902803135.1 uncultured bacterium | reverse complement strand
CTCGGGTGGTGAAATTGGCAGACACGCATGCTTGAGGTGCATGTGGAGAGATCCTTGCGGGTTCGAGTCCCGCCCCGAGCACCATTTTTGTTGTGGGATCCTCAAGTGGCCAACGAGGGCAGACTGTAAATCTGCTGACTTTACGTCTTCGGTGGTTCGAATCCACCTCCCACAACCATTCAAAGCTCGCCGAAAGGCGAGTTTTCTTTTTTCCGCGTCACGCGTTTCCGGCGGGCGCATTATTCTTCGTAAAATTCACCCTTGCCAATCCCTCGTTTTTATGAGATAATATTCGGCAACGGACAACACAAACAATCTCAAAAATGGGAGCCATTGAAATGAAGAAGACCTCTAAAGGATTTACGCTCGTCGAGCTGCTCGTCGTGATCGGCATTCTCGGCATTCTGATGGGTGCTCTGTTCCCGGCGATCACCGCCGCCATGCTGAGCGCCAACCTCTCCGCCTGCGCCATGCGCGGCCGCAACCTCTTCGTCGGCATCACGACGGCCAACACCGAGCGCGAATCCAACGGTCTCGCCTCCGTGTGGCCGAAGAACGCCAACAACAAGTCGGACGATACGGAAGACATCGCCGGCATGACGTTCAGCACGGCGACGGACTACTTCAAGGAACTCTTCGACCTCGACCAGTTCGGTTCGGACCAGTGGTCCCCGTACGTGTCGGGCGTCGATATCGGCGTTCTCTCGGGTTCGGGCGTTCCGGGCTTCACGGGCAAGAACATCCAGCCGCAGAACGTGACGTGGATCATCGCGTCGGGCCTGACGGACGAAATGGAAGACGTCCTCCCGGTGCTCGTCACGCGTAACGTCGCCTATCAGCAGCTCAAGACGGACAACTACGATGGTACGTCCACGACGGAAATCCCGGTCGGCAAGGCCAACGGCGGCGAGTCCGACACGCCGTTCTCGAACAAGGCGTGGGTGTTGATCCGCAAGGGCGGCGCGGCTCAGAGCATCAAGATCAAGTACTCCAAGCTCAACGTCGTCTACAACCGCCAGAGCTTCACGATTCCGCAGGACGCGCAGTTCATGTACTTGCCGGTTGGTCTGTAATTGACTGTTTCGGTTGCAATCGACCTGGCGCTGGATCGGCTCTTCACCTATTCGGTGCCAGGTGAACTCGCGAAGAAGCTGCTCGTAGGGCAGCTTCTTCGTGTTCCTTTTGGGGGACGCATCGCGCGCGGCTTCGCCCTTGCGGTGGAGGAAAACGCGCCGGCGGCCGTTCCCGCCGTGCCGGAGGAGCGCGACCTCTTCGGCAACGTGATTGCGCCGAAGAAGAAGCCGGCGAAGGCGGCGGGCTTTTCGCTGAAGCCGATTCTGGCGATCGAGGACGAATCGCCGTTTTTCTCGCCGGAGCTGCTCAAGCTCGTGCGGTGGATTGCGGCCTACACGGCCTCGCCGATCGAGACGACGCTGAAGGCCGCGCTGCCCGCGGCGGTTTTGAAGCCGAGCATCAAGCCGAAGGAGCTTCTCTATGTCGAGCCGGTCGTGCCGACGCCGGCGGACGCACGGCTGACGCCGCACCAGAAGGCGTTGCTGGCCGATTTCGCGCGCGTGGGCGGCGGCTGGCTGCAGCAGCTCGTACGCGAGTTCAAGACGTCGCCGTCGACCGTGCATGCGTTGGCGGAAAAGGGCGTGGTGACGGTCGCGCCGCGTGTGTCGCGCCGCGATCCGCTCGCGGGCCGGCGCGTGATGCCGACGAAGCCGCTGACGCTCAATCCCCGGCAAAGGCAGGCGCTGGAGGTCATCGATGCGGCAACGAAGCCCGTGCTGCTGCACGGCGTCACGGGGTCCGGCAAGACGGAAATCTACCTGCAGGCGATCGCCCGCGTACTGGAACGCGGACAGGGTGCGATCGTGCTCGTGCCGGAAATCTCCCTCACGCCGCAGACCGTGCGCCGTTTCGCGGGGCGGTTCGGCGAGCAGGTCGCCGTGCTGCATTCGGCGCTTTCGGACGGCGAACGCTATGACGAGTGGCACCGCATCCGCACCGGCGAGGCGCGCGTGGTGGTGGGTCCGCGCAGCGCGATCTTCGCCCCGGTGCGCCGGCTCGGGCTCATCGTCGTCGACGAAGAGCACGATCCCTCGTACAAGCAGGACGAGACGCCGCGCTACCATGCGCGCGACCTCGCGGTCGTGCGCGCGCGGTTCGAGGGGGCGGGCGTCGTGCTGGGCAGTGCGACGCCGTCGCTCGAATCCTGGCGCAACGCGCAGACGGGCAAGTATGCGCTCGCTTCCGTGCCGAACCGCGTCGCCGGACGCACCCTGCCCGCGGTGCATCTCGTCAACATGGAGCAGGAGGCCGAGAAGACCGGCCATCCGCCGATTTTCTCTTCGCCGCTTCTCGACGCGCTGCATCTGCGCCTCGAACGGGGCGAGCAGACGATTCTCTTCCTCAACCGGCGCGGCTTTTCGCGCGTGCTGGAGTGCCCCGACTGCGGCTGGACCGCGCAGTGTCCGGACTGCTCCGTGCCGTACACCTACCACCGGGCGGACGACTGCCTGCGCTGCCACGTGTGCGGCGGCTGGACGCGTCTGCCCGCGCAGTGCCCCGACTGCCAGAACCGCGAATTCAACTACACGGGCATCGGCACGCAGCGTGCGGAGGCGGCGCTCAAGCGCTGCTTCCCGTCTGCGCGCGTGCTGCGCATGGACGCGGATTCGACCGCGCGTAAGTTCTCCCACGACGACATCCTCTCGGCCTTCCGCGCGGGCAAGGCGGACGTGCTGCTCGGCACGCAGATGATCGCAAAGGGACTCGATTTCCCGAACGTGACGCTGGTGGGCGTTTTGAACGCCGACACGTCGCTGCACCGTCCCGATCCCCGCGCGAGCGAGCGCACGTACCAGCTGCTCGCGCAGGTCAGCGGACGCGCGGGACGCGCGGAGAAGCCGGGCGAAGTCTATCTGCAGACGTTCGCGCCCGACGCCCCGGCGATCGCCGCGGCGGCATCGGATCAAGGCTTTGGCGCTTTCGCGGCGCAGGAGCTGGCGGCCCGCCATCAGGCGTATCTGCCGCCGTACTGCCGTCTCGCGACGCTCGTCTTCCGCTCGAAGATCGACGAGCTCGCTGCTTCCTGGGCCGATCTCTACGCCCGGTCGCTGGCCTCGTGGGCCAAGCAGTTCAATGCGGGGAAGGCGGGGGAGCCGTTCCGCGTCTCCGAGGCGGTCGAAGCGCCGCTCGCGAAGGCGGAAGGGTGGTTCCGCTACCAGATCGTCGTGCGCGCTCCGTCGACGCGGGACATCGTCGCGGCCGTCAAATGGATCGAGGAAGCCCGCCCCGCGCCGAAAGACCTCCGCATCGTCTTCGACGTCGACGCCCAGAACCTTGCCTAAGGGCGGGCAACTGTGCTATACTATTCCGAACTATGAATATCGTCATTCTTCTTGGTGCCCCGGGTTCGGGGAAGGGCACGGTCGCGGGCAAGCTCGCGGCCGACAACGCGAATCTCAAGCACGTCTCCAGCGGCGATCTGCTCCGCGGCGCGGTGGCCAAGGGTACCGAAGCCGGCCAGCAGGCCAAGGCCTTCATGGAGGCCGGCAAGCTCGTACCCGATGAACTCATCGCGACGATGATCAAGGACGTGGTCGCCGAGACGACGGGCGACGTGACGATGCTGCTCGACGGCTTCCCGCGCAACCTCGCCCAGGCGAAGATCCTCGACGACATGGGGGCGCCCGTGAAGAGCGCCGTGCTGATCGACGTGCCGGACGAAATCATCCAGGACCGCATCGCGGGCCGCCGTACATGCCCGAAGTGCAAGGCCGGCTACCACGTGAAGAACCTCCCGCCCAAGGTGGATGGCATCTGCGACGTGTGCGGCGCCGCGCTCACGATCCGCAAGGACGACAATCCGGAGACGGTGAAGGACCGCCTCGTCGTCTACCACCAGCAGACCGAACCGCTGATCGCCTACTACAAGGACAAGGGCATTCTGAAGGCCGTGAACGGCATGACGGGCATCTCGACTGTCGCCGCCGAGTTCCTCAAGGTGATGTAAGTCGATGAAGGTCGACATCAAGACCAAGGCCGAAATCGACCGCATGCGCGTGGCGTGCCGGATGAGCGCGGAGGTTCGCGATCTCGCGGCCGCCGCGTGCCTGCCCGGCGCCACCACGGCCGACATCGACCGCGTCGTGCGCGACTATTGTCTGAAAAACAAGGTCGCGGCGAGCTTCCTCGGCTATGCGGGCTTCCCCGGCGCTTTGTGCGTGAGCGTCAACGACGAAGTCATCCACGGCATTCCGGGCGACCGGATGATCCTGCCGGGCGACATCGTCAAGTGCGACGTCGGCATCAACACGCTTGGCTTCAACGGCGACACCAGTCGCACGGTGATGGTGGGTGTGGGCGATCCCGAGGTGATCCGCCTCGTCGAAACGACGAAAAAGTGTCTTGCCGCCGGCATTGCCGCCGCGGGGCCCGGCGTCCACCTGGGCGATGTCGGCTACGCCATCCAGAAGGTCGCGGAAGAGGCCGGTTTCGGCATCGTGCGCGACTGGATCGGGCATGGCGTCGGCCGCACCGTGCACGAGGACCCCGAGGTTCCCAACTACGGCAGACCCGGCACGAAGATGGTGCTGAAGCCCGGCATGACCATCGCCATCGAGCCGATGATCACGCTGACGCCGGCCGGTGCGAAGACGTTCGTGGACAAGGCGAACGGCTGGACCGTCTACACGCGCGACCACTCGATGGCCGCCCATTTCGAGCACACCGTCGCCATTACGGACGACGGAGCCGAAATTCTGACGGTGCCGGCAGACTATCCGTAATCGAAACTGACAGGTCTCTTTCCGGCGGATGGACCCGAAGGCGCCACGGTCGAACGGCGACTGATTGTCCGTCCGCCGGATTTTTCTTTGCATGGCGACGATTCTCCATATCGACATGGACGCGTTCTTCGCGTCGGTCGAGCAGCGCGACCACCCCGAGTGGCGCGGCCGCCCCGTCATCGTCGGATCGGGTCCGCACGAGCGCGGCGTCGTTTCGACCTGCTCCTACGAGGCGCGCACGTTCGGGGTCCATTCCGCCATGCCCAGCCGCACGGCGTACGCGAAGTGTCCGCACGGCATCTTCGTGGCCCCCCGCATGGCGGTCTACCACGAGGTCTCCCGCCAGGTTTTCGAGATCCTCGACCGCTATTCCCCGTTCGTCGAGGGCGTGTCGTGCGACGAGGCCTTCCTCGACATCACGGGCACGGTCCATCTCTTCGGCGACGCGCGCACGCTCGGCGAGCGGCTGCGCGCCGAGGTGTGGGAGACGTGCCGGCTGACCTGTTCGGTCGGCATCGCCCCGAACCGACTGCTCGCCAAGATCGCGAGCGAGGAGGCGAAGCCCGACGGACTCTTCCTGACCCCCGTCGAACCGGAGGCCATCCGCGCCTGGCTCGAGCCGCAGCCCGCGAAGGTGCTCTGGGGCGTCGGCAAGAAGACGAACGAGATTCTCGCCCACTACGGCTATCGCACCTGCGGCGACCTGCAGCGTGCCGATCCGCGGTTCCTCACGCGCATCCTCGGGGATTCCGCCGCGGCGTCGATCCTGGCCCATGCCGTCGGCGTCGACGCCTCGACCGTGGACTCTGGGGAGTGGGAGGAGAAGAGCGTCTCCCGCGAATACACGTTCGACGAGGACGAGTCGGACCGCGGGGTCGTGCGCACCCGGCTTCTCGCGCTGGTCGAAGACGTGGGGCGGCGCGTCCGCCAGGGCGCGCCGCCGCCGCGTCGTGCCCGTACGGGCAAGATCAAGCTGCGCGACGCCTGTTTCAATACGATGACGCGCCAGGCCCGCTTTGAAATCCCGGCCTGCGACGACCTGACGTTCCGCCATCTCGCCCTTGAGCTCTTCGACCGCGAATGGCCGCCGACCAGCCGGCGAAAGGTTCGCCTGATCGGCTTCGGCGTGACGGATTTCACCACGGACGACTCGCTGCCCGCCCCCACGCTCTTCGACGAACCGGGCGCCGACGCGGAAAAGCGCGCCCGCCGCGAAAGCCTGGCCGCCGTGCTGGACCGTCTTCCCGGGACGCATTTCGGTCTAGACACTCCCCAGTCGCCATGATATAATCGCAGGCCATGGGGTTGTTTTCAGAGCAGGCAAAGATGGAGACTGGCGGATGATTTCGATGACGGAGAGACAGCGGGGCATCATCGTTTCGGGGTTGACGAGCATTTGCGGACTCGCCCTTGTGCTGACAGTGTTCCTCGCGGGGTATGTGGTGGTGAAAGCCGTCAATTTCGCCGCGCCGGCGCTGATGCCGATGCTGTTGGGTCTCTTCCTGGCGCTGCTCTTCAAGCCGATCTACGAACGCATCCGACGCGGCGTGGTGTTCCTCTTCCGCAAGGCGCTGGGGCTTCGCGCCCGCACGTTTGAATCGGCCGGCCTCGACACGTTTGCGGCGTTGGTGGTCTTTTGCGGACTCGTCCTGCTCCTGCCGGTCTGGATGCTCTGCTCGTTCGACTTCAAGTGGCTGCTGTCCGCAATCGCGGGTCTGATCGACGGCATCCCCGCCGTGCTCGGCAAACTCGTCGCCAGCCTGAATGCGAACTATCCTGCGGTGCAGGAGACGCTCGCGCGGTTGGTCGACGGGCAGAACGGCGGCGGGTTCGACCTCGTCGGCCTCGTGCAGAAATACGGCATGAACGGCGTGAACGCCGTCGGCGGCGTGATCCACTATGTCATGGGCTTCCAGTCGATCCTGCTCGTCGCCGCCTTCTTCCTGCTGTTCCTGGCCCACAAGCCGCGGGCCCGGGGAGAAGACCTGACGGGGCGCGGCGTGCGGATGGTTTCGGACAATCTGCCGTTCCTGAAGGCCGAAACGCGCACGTTCATTCTCGATCTCGTGCAGAAGTTCATGAAGATCCTGGTGGGCTATTTCCGGGTTCAGGTCGCCATCGACATCGGCGAAGGGCTGGTCTTCGGCACCGTGCTCCATTTCGTCATGCCCTATGGGTTCGTGCTTGGCTTCCTGTTCGGCTTTCTCAATCTGATTCCCGTCATCGGCACGCTCGTGTGCCTGCCGCTCGTGCTGCCGTTCGCCTATTTCGGGGAGGGCGGGTCTCTCGCCCGCCTGCTGCTTGTGGGCGGACTGATTCTCGTGTTCATGCTGGTCGACCAGATCGTCACGACGAAGGTGCAGAAGGACAACGTCGACCTCTCGACGGTGACGGTTGTCTTCTCGTACGTGTTCTGGGGCCTGGTCTTCCACTCGTTCGTCGGCATGCTGCTCGCCATCCCGCTGACGGCGTTCTGCAAGGTCGCCTGGGAGGGCATCAAGTCGAAACTTCCGAAAGATATGATCTGAGCGCGGCGACGGGTCGCATCCCCAAAGGGAATTTGATATACTTCAAGATATGAAAACAGCAGCTAGAAGATGTGTGGGGGCGGCGTTGGTTCTGACGGGGTTCGCCGCGTCGGGCGTGACGCAGCCGTTCGGCAAGGGCTCGTACCTCTTTTCTCCGGCGGATGCGATGGATGAGATCCACCGCATCACGGAGGACGTGTTCAAAAAGCAGCATCATGCGCAGTTCGGCACGGACCGCTACGTGTTCCTGTTCCTGCCGGGCGACTATGTGGGCGCGAAGACGATCCAGATCGGCTACTACACGCAGATCCTCGGCCTCGGCAAGACGCCGGACGCGGTGAAGCTCTGCAACGTGAAGACGCCGGCGGCGCTGCCGAACAACAACGCGACGTGCAATTTCTGGGTGGGCATCGAAAACGTGCAGATCGTCGACACGGACAACAACGCCGACCCCT
>CADCPA010000039.1 GCA_902803135.1 uncultured bacterium | reverse complement strand
GGCGACATCAAAGAAAAGGACGACATCTCCGGTTCTCACGAGAAGGTCTTGTATCTCCCCAAGATTTGGACACAGCCGAAGGAAGTCAATAAGCTTGTTGTTGAACGATTCGGCGGATGCGCCAGATGGCATGAAACAACGGAAGGTATCTCTAAATCTGACAAGTCTGTCTCCTTCTTTCGCATTCGTACAGACCCTGGAGAAAAACTCCTCCGCACATTTCTTACCAAGGCACTTTGCAGTTTTATTGTCGGCGTTGGTCCGTTCCTGTTCCACTAGCGGCTCGTTAACTTTCGGCAATGTTCCTGTCTCACGGAACAAGCTCACAAGGTCGGCGATAGACGAGGCTCTTTCTTTTGGCGTAGGTCCTTTGTCTTTGCCCTTGGCCTCTTTGAAAGCGTAAAACGGCTGAAAGTTGAAAGCAGGGAATGTCGATCCCAAGCTACCGCCCTGCCAAGTTCTCAATCCTTTCGCCTTATCGGCATCCAACTTGCGGATGTCCGCAATCGTTCCCTCCGCAGAAAGCGAAACGACAAAACAAGGCGATGTGGTTTTTATCTCCTTGAACTTGTCATCCCAGTGCGCGACGGAAATACCAATGTCATGGATGGAATCCGAGAGTGTTTTAAGTTCATTCAGCATGGGAGACCTCTCTTCCTGCCTCTTTGGGAAATATCAGAATACCATGCTCAACTTGGACATTCTGATTGTAAAGATACCGAGGTTTCCTCTGGCCGGTGGCGAATTTTGCATCGCGGAACATGGATGGAATCACGGTTGAAACATCCACAAGTGTTGCATCGTCACGAATCGGTCCGAAGTAGGACGCCGTGAACTCCTTCCAGCCAAGAAAAGGCGTGTGAAAGCATTTTCCGGCCGCAAGCCGACGATCAAAGATTTCCTGATAGGCGTGTCCTGGCGACTTGGTCTTCGCTCGCCACGCTTTTGTGCGCTCGCTTTCGGAGTCCGAAGGTGGCGTTTCTACGACATCGGCATAAAGCCGATAGCGAACGTCTGTCAGCACGGTGGCAAGCAACTGAAAGTTGTTCCCATCTTTGATTTGATCTAACTTCCGCAACGGGCCTCCATAGTTTGTATTGTAGGTGTGGAACTGGAGCGGAGCGCAGATGTCCACCTGTGTCGGGATTATCTCAACTGCCTGCCCCCAGAGAATGGACTGGAAGATGTTGCGGACGGCCGAGTAGGTCGGCGCCGGATAACTGACTGGACAGTCGCCAGTGTCGGGGCGCGTCCACATCGCCGTCGAACCGGCAATCTCCATTTTAATTGGATAACGCTTCATAACTGCTTACCTTTATTGGAATTTTCCTTTAAACTGCTTGTGTTTACGCAATCTTCTTCAGAACGTCCACCAGCGTCTGGTTTTTGGGCGGGTGGGGTTCCATGGAACGCGGATGGGACTTGTACCGTGCGCGAAGCTCGTCGCGGAGTGCCTGCCGCAGTGTCGGCTGGATGAGGCCGAGCGATTCAAGACGAAGCGCAAACGCCTCCGCCGAGACGCCGAAGCGTTCCTTCACGAATACAAGCGCATCCATCGTCCACTGCCGAGGCCCGACGCCCAGACGCGCGACCGCGCCCCTAACCGCCTCCTCCGGCATCAGGAAAGCCGCCGTGAACGCACGGAGAAAGCGATGTTCCATCCCCTCGTCCGTAACGGTCCAGAATCCGCGCGAGGCGAAACACACGGCGCCGCCCAGCTCATACGCGAGCCTATACAAGTTCCGCTCGGACGTGTTGGACGCATTCAGCGCAATTGCCAGCGTGCGCCTGCGACGGTTGTAGAACGACGCGCTCTGGAACACGGAAGGCCGGCACACCTTCACAACACGCACGCCAACGCTTTCGAACACTGACGCGAGGTCAATCCGAGGCTGCCTGCCAATCCCCAGCGAAACCCTTACATCCCTGGCAAGCAACTCGGCAGACCTCTCGTCCCCTCCGTATGAATACACGAGCTGCAAAGCCGTCTGCCACGCAATTCCAAGCCTTTCCTCTTCAGCTGCCATTTCTTGCTCAACCTTAACGACTTCGCCAAGCACGGAAGCCTCATCGGCAAACGAAGACAGTACCGGAACAAAGTCTTGCGTCACGGGCAGCTCGACAATCCTGCTTGAAACCGCCCCATTGACAGGCATTGCCGGATCTCCGATTCCCTCCCCCAGAAGAACGGACACGGGAACGCCTATCGCGTCTGCAAGCCGACGCAAGGTGGATGCCGTAAGTTCACTGTGCCCGCGCTCGATTTTGCAGAGTTGCGCAGCAGACATGCCGGCACGCTTCGCCAACTCAAGCTGAGAGAGATTGCGTTCTGCCCGCAACCTCTTTACCATGTCTGCCGTCGAAATTTGAATGACACTTTTCATTACGGTTGGAATTGTATCAAACTCCTTGACTGATTGTCAAATATGAAATTTGCATTTTGGAAACATTTGTGATATTTGCGATACAACCGCCCTGCGGCGCCACCATTCTTTTACACATCCTGCAGGTTGAAGATCGTCGATTCACGCCTGCAGGCCGCGGTGACGGCCGCGCGCGTGGGCTGCCCCATCACGAACAGACCCTTGCCACGAAGCTTGCCGACGCCATAGTGCGCGACAAAAGATTCGACGGCCGACGCCGATGCAAAGTAGACGTCGTCGAACGGCGGCAGCGTGTCGCCCGGCGCACAGAAGACATTGTCGTAGAGAACGACGTCGTCCACCTTCGCCCCGGCCTTCTTCAACGCCTTTGCCACGCCGGGACCCGCCTTGGCACTGCGGAGACGCAGCACCTGACGCCCCTTGAGATCCAACTTTCGAATCTCCTCGATCAAGCCCGCGGCCGAAAAATCCTCCGTCGGCATGACGTCGCTCGACACGCCGTGCGTGCGCAGCTCGGCATCGGTTCCCGAGCCACATGTGTAAAAAGCGGGAAGCCGGCGGAAGTCCCCTTGCCAAGACTGGAAGAAAATCCGCACGGAGGACGGCGACGTCAGCACAATCGCATCGTAATCTTCGGGGCGGCGTCCCTTCCCGACAATCCGGCCATTCGGCACCAGGCGGATGAGCGGCCAGCGCAGCGGACGGCCGCCGCGATCCTCGACCGCCACGCACGCCTTCTCCTGTACGGCCTCCGAGCACGTCACGAGCACGCGGCGTCCTGCGAACGCGCCCAGCGCCGGCCAGCGATGCGCCGCCGCGGCGCCCACGATGAACAATCCCGGTTCCGCACGCGTACCGAACACCGACGGACTCTTGGCGAGTTCGCCAAGCGTCGACACGGCCACATCCTGACGCGGACCCGCCGCATCCCACACGAGCGCGCACGGCGTCGTCTTCGTCCACCCTTCGGACAACAGACGCTTCGCCTCCTCGCCCGCGACCTTCGTCGCCATGAACATGACGAGCGGCTGGTCCAGGAGGAAGCGCGCCGCCGAGAAGGAAGACGCGACGCCCCCTCCCTTCGGACGAGACGTCGACCGGTCTGCGGCACGGCGCGGCGTATAGACCGTAAAGCCGGCCGACTCGCCGCGACGCGTCAACAGGAGACCAGTCCCCGTCGTCGCCGCCGTCAGCGCGCTCACACCGGGGCGGACGACAAAGGGAATCTTCAAATCCGTCAGCGCATCCGCCTCTTCCGCGAGGCGCCCGAACAACCCGGCGTCGCCGCCCTTGAGCCGTACGACCCGGCGGCCCTTGCGCGCCTCATCGCAGATCAACCGCGAAATCTCCGCCTGTTTCATCGAATGCGCGCCACAGCGCTTGCCGACGTGGATCAAGGTCGGCGATGCGGCCGAACCACGCGTCGGGAGCAGGCCCGCAAGCAGTTCAGATCCCATCAGGTCGTCGAAGAGTATCACGTCCGCATGGGAAATGTCACGTGCGCCGGCCAACGTGCAGAGTCCGGCGTCGCCAACGCCGGCGGACACAAACCGCACCGCCTTGACAAAGCGCTCGCGCATTTTCGTCAGACGTTCATCGCCGGCGCGGAACACGACCGCCAACACGCCCTGCGCTTCGGGCGGCGTCAGGTCGGAGAGCGGAATCGGCTCCAGGGCGATCTTCGAACCGTCGATTGCCGCTTGATCGCCCGCCATCAGGCGGTTGAGGCCCGCCATGGCCATCAGCACGGCATCATACTTGCCGTCCAGCAGCTGTTGGATACGCGCGTCGATGGCCCCGCGAATCGGCAGAAGACTGGCCCTCGGAAAGCATTTCGCCGCATAGTTCCTGCGGCGCTCGCTGGAAATGCCGATGGAGCGAATCCGGCGGGCGGCGGACGCCAGGCCCGTTTCGCGCCGCGTCACCCAGCAGTCGCGCGGATCTTCACGGTTCGGCAGCCAAAACCAGTCCAGATCGGACGGAATCGTCTCCAGGGGCGGCAGGTCCTTGGCCGAATGGATGGCAAAGTCGATACGCCCTTCGCGTACGGCCGCATCGAGGTCGCGCGTGAAGAAATCCGGGGCGCTCCGTTCGATCGGCGTCGTCAGATCGCGGTCGCCGGGCGTCTCGACCGGTACGATACGATAGGAGGTTTCCGGAAACATCTCCGCCAGAAACGCCACCGCACCGCTCGCCTGCGCCAGGGAGAGCTTGCTCCCGCGTGCACCAACCGTCAAAACCGCCCTCTTTGCCGTTCTTTTCATACCCCAGATTTTACCACAGAGATGCGGTGCGCGAAACAAAAAACAGGCGGCGGGAAACCCCGCCGCCTGTTTTTTTGCCGATACGGTCGCCCGCGTTAGCGCAGAATGAAGGTGAAACCGGTGAAGACGAAGTGGAGGCCGTCCTCCTGCGCCTTGACGATACCCGAGCCGTTGCTGCGGCGACACTTGTACGTGCCCGTCTGGGCGCCGTCGGCGCCCCAGGCCACGAGCAGATCGCCGTTGTGCACGTCGCGGTCGCCGAGGTCGATGGTGATCGCCGTATTGTCTTCCGGATAGACGATCGACAGATCCTCGCCGCCGAACGGTCCCGTGAGCGCGGAAAGGTCGAGCGTCGTGCCGCTCCAGAGATAGACCTGCGTATTGTTCGCCGCCGTCGTCTCGGTCGCCTTGAGTCCGCCGGCGCGGATCTCGACGAGGCCCGTCTGGGAACCGCCGGCGAGTTCAAGCATGCCGACGCCCGTCTTGACGATGGTCTGCTCGCACATCGCATCGAGCGCCAGCTTGCCGTTCTTCACGTCGATCGTCGCAACGTCGAGGCGGTTGGGGCAGTTTTCGTCCGCCACAATCGTCGACGTGCCCGTGCTCACCAGCTTGCCGCCCGTGAGGAAGATGGCGCGGTTCTGCCAGTTCGCCGTTTCGCCCGTGAAGCGGAGCGTGCCGGAATTCAGTTCGACCCCCTCGACGCGAATGTCGTTCGCGCCGTTCGCGCCGATGCACCGCAGCTCGCCGCCGTTGACGAGGAACGTCGGGGCGACATCCGGATCGCGACGGAACATGTTGTTGCCGTTCAGCTCGATCGTACCGCCATCCGCCGCTTCGACGAACGCGTTCAGCGGCAGCGAGGCCGGCACGCTGCCATCATAGCCGTTGCTGCCCGTCGCAAACGTCAACCAGCCGGAACCGGTCACCAGAATCGGCTTCTCGCGCGTCGCCGTCACCGCGGTCAGGCCGAGCTTGCGAAGTTCCACGCGGCCCTCCTCCACCAGCAGACGTCCCGCGAATACGTTGTTGCCCTCGGGGAAGTTCAGAAGCCCGGAGCCCGTCTTGCGGAGCGTGACGCTCGAAAGGGCCAGAATATCGCCTACGCCAGGCGAGGTGACCGTGCCGCCCTCTGCGGCCTCGACCACAAGCGTGCGGCCCGCGCCGGCCGTCACGCCCGCGAGCGAGAGCGTGCCTGCCGTGCCGAACACCACCTCTCCGCTGCCCATCTCGACCGTCGCCGACGACACCGTGCCGCGCAGGTCGTGGAAGGCCGCGTCGCCGGACGAGATCGACATCTCCGCGCCGTCGAGCTGGACGGTGGCGGCCACGTCAACCGCGCCCGCGCCGCTCTTGGCGATGGCCGTCGTCGTGATCGTGCCCGCGCCGGAAAGCGCGTACGACGTAGTATTGGCCGCGAATCCGACGGCCGCCGGCGCGTAGGCCTGCGTCACGTCCACGCTCGCCTCGGCCTCGTTCGCAAGGTCGGCGAAGAAGACGGTGTCGCCCTTGATGAAGCCGGCGTCGCCTCCCGTGGCCACGTCGCGCCAGATTGCCGCTTCGTTCCACGCACCGCCGTCGCCGCCCGTCCAGGAGAGCTGCAGCGGATCGCGCGCGATGTCGATCTGCCACTGGCTCGTGTCGTGGTTGAACACGAGCTCGAAGCGGCGGCCGTAGAGGTTCGCCGGCTTTACGAGCGAGATCGCCGCCGTATCCGTGGAATTGCCGGTGAGCACGATCGTCTGGTTCGGCGTCGTGTAGCCGATCGGGAAGGCGCTGTAGTCGAAGGTCACCGAACCGCCCGGGTTCATCACGAGCGGACCGCCCGCGATCGACGCCGCGCCATATTCGATCGTCACCGGCACGGAGACCGTGGTCTTGCCGTCGTTCATCAAAACGCCCGTGCCGCCCTTCTTGAGCAGGATGGAGCCCGTACCGCCGAGAGAGAGGGATTCAAAGCTCATGTTCGTGGGGAGCTCGACGGCGAGCGCCGACGGACCCGAGGCGTAGATCTGCAGCATCGCGCCCGCGAGCGGCGCATCGACCGGCGTAGAGCCCGCGTCCGTCACCTGCGCCCAGGCGCCCGGCGCTTCCCAGCTCTCGGCTTCAGCTGCGCCTGTCAGCGTACGCGCATAGAGTCCGTTCGGCGAGACGTATGGAAATTCCGAGGCAAGCGCTTCGAGCGCCCTTGAATTAAGCGCCGTGTCGTAGATGCGCAGCATGCCGATGTAGCTGGAGAGCAGCGCCTCCGGAGCCGCCTCCATCGTGAAGTTCTCGCGCTCGTCGTTGGTGTAGAAGTTCGCCACGCCGAAGCGCTGAAGCCCGGTCGCGCCCGTGCTGCCGTGCACCGAGCCGATCTGGAAGCCGGAGCCGAGCGTGATGTCCGCAGGCGAGGTGTAGGTGTTCCACAGAACGCCGTCGAGGTAGATGTCGATCGTGCGGCTGCGCTTCGAGAACACGTAGAGGTGCTGGGACGTCGCCGCGTTCGGCACGCGCATCGAGGCCAGCGTCTCGTAGGGCACATTGCCCGTCGTGCGCACGAGCAGCACCTCGTTCGCCTCGTTGCCCGCGATGAGACCGATCAGGCCGTCCTGCAGCGTGCCGAACGTCATCACCACGCTTTCGGGAATCTGCGGCACGGTCGCGTAGATGGCCGCAGACCACTGCGCCGGATAGGTGATGCTCATGTAGCACTCCGCCGCCGTGTAGAGGGTGTGCTCGTCGCGGAAGTCGGCTGCGGCGTTGCCGAGGATGGAGCCGGGCGACCATTGTCCTTCACGCGAGAGCGTGCCCGTGTTCACGCCGGTACTGCGGTAGGAATAGTCCTCGAACTCGAAATCGTACCAGCAGGCCGTCCCCGACACGAGCACGTTCTCGCTCGGCGTATAGACGATACGCTGTACGCCGTCGATGGTCTCCACGCGCGCATCTTCGATCGGCGTCGCGCCGTCGGGACGGAACATCGTCACGTTCGGCGTGCCGGTGAACGTCAGATTCGCAATGCCGTTCTCGTCGGCGAGCGACTCCATGAGCACGACCGACGTGCCCTCGGCAAAGACGATCGCGCCCTCCGGCCGGTTCGCGCCGAGATCGAGCGTCGATGTGCCGTCCATGGAGAACGTTCCCGTGAAGCCGTTCGCCGCATACGCCTTGAGCCGCACTGCGCCTGTGACGGCGATCGGACCCGAGAAGCCGTTGAGCGACGCGAACGCGACCGTGCCGTCGCCCGCTTCGGAGGAGTCGGCTATCGTCACCGCGCCCGTGCCGGACGTCGCGCCGTCGAACGTCATCGAAAGGCCGTTGGGGTCGAGCGTGGTGCCCGTTGCGGCGTCGGTGAACGTCACCGCGCCCGGCAGCGTCCATCCCTCCGATCCGCCCCACGGGACGGCGCGCACCGTGCCTTCGCCGAGGCGGAAGGGAACGGCGCTGCCCACGTTCTCGCCCACCGAGAAGTCGGCGAATTCGAGCACGCCCCCATCCGTGACCTCGATCACGCTGTTGTTGTTGTGCGCCGAGAATCCGCGCACGTGCACGAAGCCGCCTGCGATCTTGATCGTCTGCGCCTCGGCGGTGTACACCGTCTCCCAATAGGCGTTCGTGCCCACCAGCACGCCCGTGATGTTGTAGGTGCCGCGTCCGCGCCAGTGGCCGGTGAGGATGCCGCGGTCGTGGGTGGCCTCGTAGAGGTCGTGATAGACGTCCGCCGTCGTGTTGGACGCCGTGACGTTCACGGAGCCGGCGAGGTTGAGCGTAAAGTTGTTCGTCTCGGAGGAATGGTTCATGAAGCAGAGCGCCGAAAGCTCCACTGCGGACTTCTCGCGGATGTTGATCGTGCCGCAGTTCGCGCCGAGATAGTGATGGCCCGTATCCGCCATCGTGGGCACGTCGAGCGTGATGTAGCCCGCCGTCGCCGGCCACGTCGTCAGGTTCTTCGAGGTGGCGTACTTCACCGGCGTGCCCACCGCGTCCTCGCTCATCTGCCAGATGCGGTCCATCTGCTCCCCGCTGAGGATGGAGTTCCACACGCGCAGGTTGTAGAGGCCCATGTTGTCGGCGGCGGCGGACATAGACCGGCCGCCGTACACGCCGCCGAGCTGGAAGCCGGACGCAAGCGGCGAGAACGCCGTCGTGAGCGAGCGCGCGGTCTCGCCGTCGTCCAGTCGGAGCGTCATGCCGCCCGTCGTGGAGAACGTGATCGTGTAGAGATGGTAGCCCTGCCCCACGTTCTCAACAGTCAGCGAGTCGAGCTTCGTGTATGTATCGACGCTCTGCGATGTGTTCGCGCAGTAGGCGAGCTGCACGTTGTCGGTGCCGCTCAGCTTGAAGAGGCGCAGGGAGTTGTTTCCGCCGTTGCCGCTGCCGAAGTCGAGAAGCGTCGCGTCCTTGTCGCCGCCATCGACGTCGGCGACGTCGAGAAGCACCGAGCAGGTGAAGTCCTCCGGCATCGCCGCGCCCGCATACGGGGCGCGTCCCGCGCCGAGCGAGCACACCACGATGCCGCCGGGCCCCAGGCGCTGGTACTGCGGAGCGTATTCGCCCGAGAAGGACGTTATCCAGCCAGCGGGCTGCTCGCCCGGCACGCCGGACCACGAGAAGTCGGGGCTCGGCATGGACGCGCTTTCCGCCTCGACGATCTGTATCGCCGCCACGGAACCGCGCGACGTGTAGCGCTCGGCCGTGCGGATGTCGATCCTTCCGCTTGCGCCGGCATCGAGCGCGTCCACGCGCAGCACGTTGACGCCAAGCTCCATCACGTCGTTCTGGTAGGTGGCGCCCCAGGTCTCGGTCTGGGCGGTCGCAGTGCGCGCCGCGCCGTTTTCGGCATCCCATGTGTAGAGCTGCCCGTTGACCTCGACCGGCGTGAAGGCGTTGCCGGAGTTGTCGCTGTTGAAATAGACGAGCACGTCGAAGTATCGGAACGGCACGCTTGTAAGCGAGATGCT
>CADCPA010000038.1 GCA_902803135.1 uncultured bacterium | reverse complement strand
TTTTCGCCCCAAGGGGAGAAAGAAACGCGGGAACGTGAAGAAGGGCCAAAATAACAATCGCTCTCAGCATCTCATCGCTCCCTTTCCCTCATTCCCGCCTGCCGCAACCTATTCACCATTCACCATTCACTATTCACTATTACCTATTCGTTGGAAAAGGTTCCGCCCTTTTCCAGCAGGTCTGGACGTCGCCGGCTCGTCAGGTCGAACGCCTGGCGCCGCCGCCAGCCGTCCACCTTCGCATGGTCGCCGTTCACGAGCACTTCGGGCACGGCCATGCCGCGGAAGACCGGAGGGCGCGTATACTGCGGGGCTTCCAGAAGGCCTTCGTCGCCGAACGACTCGTGAGCCGTCGCCGCCGCCCCGCCGCCCAAAACGCCGGGCAGCAGCCGCACGGTGGAATCGATCATCGCGGCCACGGGAATCTCGCCGCCCGTCAGCACGAAATCGCCGAGGGAGACTTCGTCCGTCACCAGACGGCGCACGCGTTCGTCAAGGCCCTCGTAGTGTCCGCACAGGAAAACGAGGTGCTCGCAGGTCGCGAAAGCCGCCGCCGTCCGCTGGGTGTACGGCGCACCGGCCGGCGTCGTCAAGACGACGCGCGCGCCGGGGGTGAGACAGCTTTCAATCGCCGCGTACCAGACCTCCGGTTTCATCAGCATGCCGGGACCGCCCGAATAGGGCCGGTCGTCGACCGTGCGCCGCAAATCGCGCGAAAAGTCGCGCAGGTCCACCGTACGAATAAAAACCTTCCCCGCACGCGCGGCACGGGAAAGGATGCTCTCACCCAGAAATCCCCGAAACATCTCGGGAAAGACGGTGATGATGTCGATCTGCATTATTTCTTCACGAGCTTGCGAACCGCCTTGTGGCTGCAGAACGTGCGCTCCGTGTAGAGCTTGCTGCGCCAGGAGGGGTTCTTCTTCACGACGACGATCTTTTCGACCGCCGGGGAAGCGAACGGGAAGAGCTTCTCGACGCGCACGCCGTAGCTGTCGCGGGAAACCGTGAAGTTGCCCGAGGCGTTCTTCGCGCCGTTGTCGATTGCGAGCACCTTGCCCTCGAAGTCCTGAAGACGCGTCTTTTCGCCTTCCTTGATGCGCACGGAAACGCGCACCGTGTCGCCCGTGTGGAACGCCGGGAAGTTCTTTTCGCCGATGGCCTTGGCCTGCTCGGCGTTGATCTTATCGAGAATAGCGATACCCATGATCTACCTCCTTAGGCCTTCTTGGCCTTCTTCGCATGGTGCGGCTTGAGCTGCGGATTGCGCGCACGGCGAATCAGGGACGCAACAGTGGCGGACGGCTTGGCGCCATGGGCCAGCCAGTCGTCGACGCGGACGAGATCCATCTTGAAGTTGTCGTCCTTCATGGCCGTGTCGTACCAGCCGAGGATCTCCAGGAACTTGCCGTCACGGGGCGAACGCTCATCCGCCGCAACAATACGATAGGTCGCGTGGTTCTTGCAACCCGTACGACGCAGTCTGATCTTAACCATTATTTACCTCGTTTCCTTGAAAAACGGCGGGTAGTATATCAAACGGGCGTTCGACTTGCAAGGAGAAATAACGTAACCGCAAAATTATTTTTAGGGACGTTTCGATTATTGTTCCCGCGCCGGAAGCAAATGTTGCACGAGGGCGTCATCAAGATTATGATGCCAGGCATCGAGGGTCACGCGGCGACCGTCCTTGGCTTTCACAACGAGGATGCCCTTCTTCGCCCAACGCGAATCGTCGACCTTGTCGACGTCGGCGAAAGCGAGCGGACGCCCGTCCGTCAACGAACCCCACATCTTCTCGTCGTCCCACTCCAACGTCGCCTTCCAGTTGCGCCACACGCGCAGCGCGATGACCATCGACGCGAAGAGGAGGAGGCCCGCGAAACTGTACTGGAATTCGACCGTCGTGTGGTGCGCCCCGTCGGCGGGGAGGTTCGGATAGACGAACACGGCGTCGTAGAGGAACCAGCCGGCAAGGCCGAGGAAGAGGGCCGCGACGCCCAGGTGGCGCGTCGCGTATTCGCGGTTCAACGTCAACTTCATCACATTTCTCCTATCGGCGTCTTGCGCAGGGCGCCGGGGATGTCCATCACGAAACGCGGCAGGCCGAGACCGCCGATGCGCTCGGCACATTCGCGCTCGATTTTCTGCGCCTTCTCGAGCGGCACGCGAAAATGCGAGATGCCGGCGATCGGGTCGCACTGGAAGACGTAATACGGACGCACCCGCGCGCGCAGCAGCGCGCGGAAGAGCTCGAGCAGCCGCTCGGCGGAATCGTTGACGCCGGCGAGCAGCACGGTCTGGCAGGACACGGGCACACCCGCGCGGACGAGATTCGTGCAGGCCTCCACCGCCTCGGGTGTCAGTTCCTCGGCGCAGTTGAACTGCGTGTTCACCCACACCTTGCCGCTACGGCCGAGCAGCGCGGCGAGGTCGCGCGTGATGCGCGCGGGGTTGACGCACGGGGCGCGGGTGCAGAGGCGCACGACGTCCACCTGCGCCAGGCCGCTGAACGAACGCACGAAGCGCATGACCTCTTCGTCCGGCAGCACGAGCGGATCGCCGCCCGAGATGAGCACGTCGCGCACAAGAGGATGGTCCTGCACGTAGGCCATGCAGGTCTGCAGCTCCTCGTCGGTCCGCACGACCTCGGCCTGGCGCAGCAAGCCCTTGCGGGTGCAATGGCGGCAGTTCATGAAGCAGCTGTCGCTCGCCATGATCAGCACGCGGTCCTCGAATCGCTGCTTCAGTCCGTAGCAGCCGGCGGCCTCCTCCTCTTCGCCGAAGGGATCGGGGCCATAGTCGTCCTCCTCCAGCTCGCGGGGATCGGGGTTCACCTGCTTCGCAAACGCCGGGCACTTCGCCGCCAATTCTTTCGAATAGGCATTGGCGACGTAGGGATATTTCGCTGTGACTTCCGGACTCATAGACTCCCGTTTGGAGGGTTGCGCGCTCACAGACCGTTCTGCTGCGCGACGAGCGAGTCGGCACCGTAGATCTTGCGCAGTTTCGGCTTTTCGATCTTGCCGGTCGGATTGCGCGGCACCGGCGCGAAGATGATCTTGCGCGGACGCTTGTAGCGCGGCAGGTCGAGACAGAACTGGTTGACTTCGTCTTCCGTCAGCGTCTGGCCTTCCTTGACTTCGACGATCGCCGCGGCGATTTCGCCGAGACGCGCGTCGGCCAGGCCGATCACCGCCACGTCCTTGATCTTGCCGTGTCCGCGGAGGAAGTCTTCGATCTGCACGGGGTAGAGATTTTCGCCGCCCGTGATGATCACGTCCTTCGCGCGGTCCACGAGATAGATGAACCCGTCGCGCACTTCGGCCATGTCGCCCGTGCGGAGCCAGCCGTCTTCGGAGAGGATCTCACGCGTCGCCTCGGGGTTCTTGTAGTATTCGCGCAACACGCCCGGACCCCTCAACGCCAGCTCGCCCACTTCGCCGGGCGCCACTTCGCTGCCGTCGGGCTTGACGATCTTCGTCTCCCAGCCGAAGCCCGGCACGCCGATCGCACCCACGTGGTCGATGTTCTCGATGCCGAGGTGGACGGCGCCGGGGCCGGTGGATTCCGAAAGGCCGTAGTTCGTGTC
>CADCPA010000037.1 GCA_902803135.1 uncultured bacterium | reverse complement strand
GTCGAGCTGGGCTTCCGGCAGCGGATAGGTGCCTTCCTGCTCGATCGGGTTCTGCGTCGCGAGGACGAAGAACGGCGCCGCGAGCGGATAGGTGCTTTCGCCGACCGTGACGGAACGTTCCTGCATGGCTTCGAGCAACGCGGCCTGGGTCTTCGGCGGCGTACGGTTGATTTCGTCCGCGAGGAGGAGGTTCGTGAACACCGGCCCCTTCACGAAGCGGAACGAATGGCGGCCCGTCGCCGGATCCGTGTCCAAGACGTCCGTGCCCGTGATATCGGCGGGCATCAGGTCCGGTGTGAACTGCACGCGCTTGAAGCCGAGGTCGAGCACGTCGGCGAGCGTGCGCACGAGCAGCGTCTTCGCCAGACCCGGCACGCCGACCAGCAGCGCATGCCCGCGGGAGAAGACCGCGACGAGAACCTGTTCCACGACGTCGCACTGCCCCACGACGACTTCCGCAAGGGCCTTCCGGATTTCGCCGTATTTCGCATGCAGCGCCGCCACGCGCGCGACGTCGTCACCACCGAGTTCCTGCTGATTCGCCATGTCATTTCTCCCTGCTGAGTTTGAAAAGATCCCACAGCATCCGCGGCGCATCCGTGAAGATGCGCAGCGAACTGCGCGTGCCGCCTTCCCAGACGACCGGCACTTCGACGACTTTTCCGCCGGCACGCTGGACGCGCCGGATGAGTTCGACGTCGAACGAGAAGCGCTCGGTCTTGAGCGCTTCGAAAATGCGCCGCATGACGTCCACGCGGAACAGCTTGAAACCGCACTGCGTGTCGTGCACGCCCTTGACGCCGGCCAACCGCACCATGAGGTGGAAGAGCCACGACAGCAGCTTGCGGCGCAACGGCATGCCGGGGCGTCCGTACCGGCTGCCGCAGACCATCCAGGCGTCCGCCTGCGGCGCGAGTTTCGCGAACTCGCCCAGCGGGGCCGACAGGTCGACGTCGCTCATCAGCGCCCAGTCGCCTTTGGCCGCCAGCACGCCCTCGCGCACGGAATAGCCCTTCCCGCGGTTGGGCTCGTGACGAAGCACCCGCACGTCCGCCGGCGCGCCGTCGAACACGAGCGGCTCCGCCGACCCGTCGTCGACGAACACCGTCTCCACCAGCGTGAAGCCCGTCGCCGCCGCCGCATCCTTCAGCTCGGCGAGACGGCCGAGCGCCGTCCGCGCAAGGTCGGGCGAATTGAAGACCGGAACGACGAGAGAGAGCGATTTCATGTCAGCTCTTCAACGCCATCCAGGGGGCGAGGCGCACCTTGCGCGCTTCCTGCGACTGACGCGTGCCGCCGGGCAGGCTCATCTCGAGGGACGAGAGCCGGTTGACCAAGGCCTGCTGAGCCGCGGCATGCTGCAGGCGCTCGGCCTCGGCACGCTGCCGCTCGTCGACGAGCTCCTTCTCGCGGTGCATGAGCTTCTCGCGCGTCTCCTGCAGCTGGCGGAGAATCACCGTGGTGTCGTTGGACTGCTCGTGCAGACGCTTCAGCTCGCTTTCGCGCTCGTGCAGCCGGGCCGCGAGCTCGCGGATCTTGCGCTCGGCCTCGAGGGCGGACTTCTCCTGCAGCAGGCGCAATGCCTCGAGTTCCTGGCGCATGTGCATCGTGCGCGGATCTTCCGGATGCTCCTGAAGCGCCCGGCGCGACATGTCTTCGGCGTCCGTACCGATGCGGCGGAGGATTTCCTGACGGCGCGCCAGCAGGCGCTCGGCGCGGCGGCGGCGATATTCGCGCAACTGTTCGGCCTCGCGGTTCTCGGCCTCGATCGTCGCGGCCAGCTCGTCCGACTCCTCTTTCATGATCGCATAGACCGCCGCCTGCGCGTCGGCGGCCAGCTGGGCCGTCGGGGGCAGGCGCTTGAGGTCTTCCGTCAGCGAATTGATCCGGTCTTCGTACGCGGCGTCGCTCGCCTCCTTCGCCGTCGTGAAGCGCGCCAGGTCCGCCGCCGCGGTCTCGGCGCGGGCGTTCGCCTCCGCCGTCGCCCGGCGTTCGTCGGCCAGCGCCTGCTCGCGTTCGGCCAGCGCCGCGTCGCGCGCCGCAAGGTCCGCGGTCCGCGCCTCCAGCTCCGCCGTCTTCGCCTTGAAATCGGCTTCCAGCGCGGCAAACGCCGCGCGGTCTTCGACGAGCTGGCGGTCGCGTGCGGCCAGGGCTTCGTCCTTCTCCGCAAGCTTGTGCGCCCACTCCGTCTCCTTCGCCTGGATGGCGGCCGCGCAGTCGACGTCCTTCTGGCGCAGGATCGCGTCGCATTCGTTCCCCTTCGCGGCCAGCGCCGCGGCACGTTCGGCGTCCTTGGCCTTCAGCGCCTCGGCCTTGCCGGCCTCGTGCGCGGCCAGCGCCGCGGCCATTTCCGCCTCCTTCTTGCGAAGGGCCTCCGCACAGGCGGCGTCGCGGTCGGACAAAACCTTGGCCAGCTCCTCTTCCTTCTGCTTGAGATCGGCCGCATGCGCCGCCTCGCGGGCGGAGAGCATCGCCGCCATTTCGGCGTCTTTCTTCTTCAGCGCGTCAGCCCGTTCGGCATCCTTCGAGACGAGCGCCACTTCCAGCTCCGCCTCGCGGTCGGACGCCGCCGCCGCGCGCGACGCGTCCTGCTTCGCCATTTCAGTCTGCAGCGCGGCCAGCCGCGCCTCGGCCACGTCCGCCGCCTTGAGCGCGGTCTTCGCCTCGCCGCGGGCCGTCGCCGCCTTGCGCTCCGCCTCGTCCGCCCGCGTCTCGGCCGCCTTGAGGCCCATCCGCAGCGTCTCGATCTGGCGGCGCAGCTCGTCGATCGTCGCCGCCTGGGCCGCCGGGGAGGCGGCCGGCGCCTTCGCCGCCGCAGAGGACTTCGCCGGCGCCACTTCGACCAGCCGGCTGCCCTTCGGCAGCCGTCCGCTCTCCAGCAGCGCCTGCGCGGCCTTCCGATTGAACGGCCCGCGGGGCGTGCCGTCGCCGATGTCGATCGACCAGCGCATGTCGAGAAAATCGATTTCCGGGGCGGGACGCCACGTCTCGCCGTCGTTGGAAATGTCCTGCCCCGGCTGGATGCGGCCCATCTGCGCCCACTCCAGCAGGTTGTCGCGCGTGACGGGGCCGAAGACCTCGTCCTGCGTTCGCAGCCACCACTGATTGCCCATCAACGCTTCCTCATTTCCTCAAACCGCGCCAAAAACTCAAAAAGCCCGTCAGTCAATGCTTGCCCAGCAGCTGGCGGAGGTCGGACACCCCCATGCTGGCCAGCTCCTGCTGCGCCTGGCGCTCCATCGCCGCCAGCCGGGCCTGCGACACGCCGCCGCGGCCGAACGAAAAGGCCTGGCGGGCGACGGGCGGCGGCATCTCGGAGACGATGACGTCCGACTCGATGGTGTCCGTCTTCCACTCGCGCTTGTGGATTTCCATCGCACGCGCACGCTCTTCGCGCATCTCGGCGAGCTCGACGTCGCGCCGCTTGATCTCCTGCATCGCCTTCTCGAGCTCGGCCTGCTTCTGGTCGAGTTCGGACAGCTTGCGGGCGATTTCCGCATCCTTGGCCTGCAGGGTCTTCGACAGGGTCTCGAACTGCGACTCGCGCTGCGCCAGCATCGACGTCAGCTCCGACAGGCGCTCGTCGCGCCGGGCGATGGTCTTCTGCGCGGCCGCGTACTGGAGGTCCTTCTTCGCGGACATGCGCTGCGCTTCGAGCAGCGCCTTGTCGCGACGGGCGATCTCCGCGTCCTTCTCGGCCATCGCCGCGGTCGTCTGGCGGCGATATTCCTGCGCCGCGCCGCGGTCGTCCTGGAAGAAGCGCGCCTCGGGCGTCAGCGTGCCCGCCTTCAGCAGGTCGTCCAAAACCGTACGGTGCGTCGGGCCGTAGAACTGCCCGGGGTTGTTCTCCACAACCCAGTTCATTTCCAATTCGGGCTTGAGCGGAGCCAGCATCCAGCTCTGAAGATCGTTTGAAATGCCCGCGAGAGGTTCCACGCGGCCGTCTTTCACCCACATCTTCAGCGTTTCAAGGCCAATCGGACCATACACCTTGCCGGCTGTGTTTCTAACATACCATTTGTCCATGTGGTAGATTATACCCTTTCCACGGGGGTTTTGCTAGCGCGTAATTATCTGAATGTCGGAAGCGCACGCGGCGGGAAGGCGTGTTTCGTCATTCCGTCATGACGACAGGCTTGATGTCACCCTTCGCGTCAAAGTACATGCGGTCGAGGCAGGTCACGCGATGGTGGCCCGACAGATTCGGAATCGGACGGCGATGGTAGCAGATGTACCAGTCGTCGGTACCGGGCAGGCAGATGACGGAGTGGTGGCCGGCGCCCGTCGCGAGCGGACGCTGCACGCCCAGCACCTTGCCCTTGAACTCCCACGGGCCGAACGGCGAATCGCCCACGCTGTAGTTGACGCAGTAGTTGTCCGTCGTCCAGCCGCCCGCCGAGTACATGAAGTACCACTTGCCCTTGCGCTCGAACATCACCGAACCTTCGACGTAGCCCTTCGGCGTCATGTCGCGCCAGAGCTTGCCGTCCGCGAGCGGGAGAAGCGACTTGAAGTCGGGCGCGAGCTTCACGAGGTTGCAGCGGCCCCAGCCGCCATAGACCATGTACCAGTCGCCCTTGTACGGGAAGACGTACTGGTCGATCGGCTGCGCCGCGTTCCAGAACTGGTCGATGAGCGGCTTGCCGATGAGGTCCTTGTACGGACCCTCCGGACGGTCCGCGACCGCGACGCCGATGCCGCCGTACTGGCCGATGCCCGGCTTCTTGCGGGGCGTCAGGTTGCCGCCGTTGCGGTCGACCGGGTAGGCGTCGTTCGCGCCGAAGAAGATGTAGTACTTGCCGTCCTTCTCATGCGCGTCGGGCGCCCACATCGCGCCTTTCACCCACGTGAAGTCTTTCGCGTCGACCGCACGGTCGTGCTTCGTCCAGTGCTTGAGGTCCTTGGACGAGAAGACGTCGAAGTGTTCCTGCTCCCTGTAGTCGTGCGAGTAGGTCGGGAAGATCCAGTACGTGTCGCCGTAGCGGCGGATCTGCGGATCGGCGTACCAGCCGTCGAAGAGCGGGTTGCGCTGCGCCGGCGGGGCGTCCGAGAGGATTTCGATCTCATACACCTTCGGGGCGTACTGGTGCGAGCACGTGCCGTCCTTGAAGACGACCTTCACGCCGGCGGCGTCGACGGGCGTCTTCAGCCTGAGCGTGTCGACGACGACGGCGCCGGAGTAGGGTTCGCGCGTCACGGCGACGTCGCCCGTCTTCAGCCAGCCGCCCTTCACCTTCAGGAACACGTCGTAGCCGCCGTCCTCGTACGGGGAGATGAACTCGGCCGTTTCCCAGTAGATGGCCACGGAGTGGACCGGCACCGTCTCGT
>CADCPA010000036.1 GCA_902803135.1 uncultured bacterium | reverse complement strand
CTCCGCGCAGTTCGATCTCGCGCAGAAGTACACCTACCTCGCCGCGCAGGCGTACGACTACGAGACGGGCCTGCTCTCATCCGACCGTCGGAGCGGCGAGCGCTTCCTCGCGCGCATCGTCGGCGCGCGCACGCTCGGCGAATTCGACGACGACGGCGACCCGATCGCGGCCTCCGACGCCGCGAAGGGCGACGGCGGGCTCGCCGCGATCCTTGCTGAGCTGGACGCCAACTGGCTCGTCCTCAAGCCGCGGCTCGGCATCAACAACCCGCAGCCATACGCCACCTGGTTCTCGCTCCGTCACGACCTCTTCCGCATCTACGACGGGGAGGACGGCGACAAGGCGTGGAAGACGGAGCTTCGCAAGTACATGGTCGACGACCTCAACGCGCTCGCCGAGTTCCGCCGCTACTGCCAGCCGCTCGCCGGCTCGGCGGAGCAAAAGGAGCCGGGGCTCGTGATCCCGTTCCCGTCGCTGATCGCCCACGGCTACAACTTCTTCGGGCAGAAGCTCGCCGGCGGCGACTCCGCGCTCGACTCGACGTACTACGCCACGCATATCTCCTCGGCGGGCGTCCACTTCGAGGGCTACGACGACGGCTCGCTTGCGAAGACGCCCACCGTGTATCTCGTGCCTGCGGGCGAGGACCGGATGCGCGCCGTCGGCGACCGCGACACCATACTCTCGTGGAAGGTCGTCGACCAGACGATTCCCGCACCCTACGCGATCGGCTCCACGCAGCTGGACGACCCCGACTGGACACCGCTTTACGACGGCGCGACGGGCGGCAACGACCTCGGCGCGCGCATCCGCAAGCACCCGTCGTTCCGCGCCTACTACGACGATCCGGGCAAGGACCCGAGCGACGACTCGCTCGACTGCACGCGCCTCGTCGGGCGCTCCGCATGGAACACGAAGTGGCTCCTGATCATTCCCGCCGGCTCGCTCGGCGCGGACCGCGAAGCGGCGCTTTCGGCGTTCATCGACGGCCTCGACGCCGACCGCGACGGCCAGCTCGACTTCACGGGCGTGACGGACATCAAGCTCGGCCTCAAGACCTACTCGACGAGCGGCAATTGAAACACGGAAGGGACAGCAACATGAACAAGGCACATCACCTCGCTTCGCTTTTGGCTCTTGTACCATCGTTCCTTCCCGCGCGCGCTCCCATACAGGCGGAGAGCCCGTGCGTCTTCTCGGGGCGGCTCATGGACGCCGAGCACGTCGCGTTCGACGCGAACCGCGTTGCGCGTATCGCCGCCTATGACGCCTCGGGGAAGAAGATCGCCGCGTCAAAGACGTTTTTCAAAGCCGACTCGCGGCGAAACTATTCCCTGGCGGTGCCGATGGCTTCCGCGCCGGTTGACGGCGCGGCGAGCCCCGGCGCGGTTGTGTCGGTGGAGGTGACCGAGCCGAACGGCGCGGTGTGGACGGGCGTCGTCGTCGATTCCGACGCGACGCTCGGCGGGCCGGGTTCGGTCAAGGAGGTCGATATCGTTCTCGCGAAATGCACGAACAACGCGTACGGGCTCGACGACGACCTCTACAACGACCTCTACTGGGCGTGGCGATACAGCCGGTACTACAAGCCCGGCGAGGCGTTCGACCCCACGAAAGACCATGACGGCGACGGCGCATCGACGCGATCGGAGGCGCTTTCGGGGACAAATCCGTTTGACCCTGCCGACAAGCTCGCCATCGTCGCGTACAGGCCGACGAAGACCGCGGAGGCTTCCGGCTCCGAGACACATGAGAAGGGCGAGTTGACGTTTACGGCAAGTCCCGGCCGCGCCTATTCGCTGGAGTCGGCCACGTCCCTTGAGCACCCGGACTGGAAAAAGGTCGAATTTCTGAACGAGGGCTCGTCCGACCCCGTGAACTGCATCTCGCTGCCTGCATCCGGCGGCGGCAAGACGCCGACCGTGTATCTGCTCCCCAAGCGCGGCAAGCAGGCATTCTACCGCGTGAAGGTTGAATAGCAAGACGCCGCCGATTCCAAATCTAAAATGAGCCGCGTCGGCCGACTCCACCGACGCCACACGGCCGACGCCAGCGCCCCTATTGAAGAACGGATGGTTTTTTGATAAAATAAATCATTAATTTTCAGTTCCTCAAAGAGGTCATAGAGATGAAAGTGTGCAAATTCGGCGGCAGCTCGCTTGCGGATGCGAAGCAGCTGGCCAAGGTGATCGACATCGTGCTGGCCGACCCTCAGCGCCGCATCGTCGTGGTTTCCGCGCCCGGCAAGCGCAACAAGGCGGACACGAAGGTGACGGATCTCCTCATCGCGCTGGCCCAGGCGGCGCTGGACAAGAAGGAGACGAAGTCTCAGCTCGCCGCCGTCGTCGCCCGCTACGCCTCGATTGCGAAGGACCTCGACCTCGGCGGGGAAATCGTGGCGGAAATCGAGCGCGACATCAAGGCGCGCCTCGCCACGTCGAAGAAGGACGCGGGCGTCTTCATGGACACGCTCAAGGCCGCCGGCGAGGACAACAGCGCCAAGCTCGCCGCCGTCGCGTTCGCGAAGCGCGGCGTGAAGGCGCGCTATGCGAGCCCGCGCGACACGGGCATGGTGCTCGAGGGCGAGAGCGGAAACGCCTACCTCGCCGAGGAGAGCTACCGCAAGCTCGCCCGTGCGTTCGCCGACTTTGAAGGCCTCGTGATCTATCCCGGCTTCTTCGGCTACCGCAAGGACGGCAGCGTCGCCACGTTTCCGCGCGGCGGCAGCGACATCACGGGTTCGATTCTCGCGGCGGCCGTGCGCGCCGACGTGTACGAAAACTTCACGGACGTCGACAACGTCTATCCCGTCGATCCGCGCATCGTGCCGGAAGTGAAGGAAGGCATCGACACGATGACCTACCGTGAAATGCGCGAACTCGCGTACGCGGGCTTCGGCGTGTTCAACGACGAGGCGGTGATGCCCGCGGTGCGTGCGCGCGTGCCGATCAACGTGCGCAACACGAACCATCCGGGCGAACCGGGCACGATGATCGTGCAGTCGCGCCGCGTGATCCCGGGCACGGTCACGGGCATTGCGGCGGCGGACGGCTTCAGCAACATCATCATCGACAAGTACTGCATGAACCGCGAAGTCGGGTTTACGTCCCGCCTGCTCGAGATCCTCCAGCAGGAAGGCATTGCGTACGAGCACATCCCCTCGGGCATCGACTCGATTTCCGTGATCATCCGCAGCGACCGCTTCACGAAGACGGTCGAGAACCGCGTGGTTGCACGCATCAAGCGCGAGCTCGCGCCGGACTCCGTGCTCGTCGTGCGCGACTATGCGGTGCTGATGGTCGTGGGCGAAGGCATGGCCTTCTCCGCCGGCATGCTCGCGAAGGCGACGGCCGCGCTGGCCCAGCATGGCATCAACATCTCGATGGTCAACCAGGGCGCGAGCGAATTCTCGTTTATGATCAGCATCAAGAGCGCCGACCGCGATCGTGCGGTGCGCGCCCTGTACGAAGCCTATTTCGGCAAGTGAGAAAGAGAAGAAAGAGAAGGAGACGGCATGAATTTCTGGAATCGTGAAGTCGAGACGATGAGCCGCGACCAGCTCGCGGACGTGCAGCTCAAGGGCCTGCAGAAGTCGCTTCGGCGCGTGTGGAAGAGCGAATGGAGCCGCAACCTGCTGAAGAAGCGGGGCGTTTCGGATCCCGAGGACGTGAAAAGCCTCGACGATCTGCAGAACCTTCCGTTCCTCACGAAGGACGACTTCCGCGACGCCTATCCGCTCGAGAT
>CADCPA010000035.1 GCA_902803135.1 uncultured bacterium | reverse complement strand
GCCGTGGTGACGGCGAAGGTGGCGGGTCCGCCGCTGACCGAGCTGCTGGCGAAGGGCCTTTCGCACGAACAGGCCGATTCCTTTGCGCACGACATCCGCACGCTTGCGCAGGCGCTCAAGACGCTCGGCATTGTCCACCGCGACCTCTTTTCCGACAATCTCCTCCTCGACGCCGACGGCCATCTCAAGGCCATCGACTGGCAGCTCGCCATTGACCGCAACGTGCCGCGCGAGGATCCGTGGGTGAAGCGCAACTGGAAGTTCCGCTACGTCGTCTTCGGCGTGAACCGCGACCTCGGCCTCGGCGTGTGGAACGACTTCCACGCGCTGGCGCGCATCCTGGCGGACTTCCCGCAGACCGAAACGGTGAAGGCGGTGGCGTCCGAGCTGTCCGCCGAGGCGCCGAACCTGTCCTATGCGGACCCGCCGAAGGGGCTGGTGCGCCTGAAGCTGTGGCTGTACGGCTGCTCGCTGCGGCTGCAGATGCTCATCCGCGGGCGCCGGCACCGCAAGTACGCCCAGCTTGAACGTCGCTGGCGCACGGTGCGCGGCACCTGGCGCGCGTCACCTTCCGAACGAGGGGCGACATGAATCCGACACTGATCCGCCTGGCAACCGCGTTGATTCCCGCGAAGGGCCTGCGCAAGCGCATCCGCAAGCAGCTGCTGGCGCAGGCGCGCGACGCGCGTTTCGCGCACGACCTGCCGCCCGTGCGCGCCCGCGCCGCCGCCCGCGCGGCGGCCTGCCGCGTGAAGCTGGCGCGCGGCGGGAAGCTGTCGGTCGCGTTCCTCGTGTGCGATGCGTCCATGTTTTCGGGCGAAAGCGTCTACCTGAAGATGAAGGATGATCCGCGCTTCGACTGTTCCATCGTCGTGGCGCCGCGCGTGACGCGCGGGGATGCGTTCCTGCGCGGGACGCTGGCGAAGACCGTGAAGACGCTCGGCGCCCGCTACGGCGCCGCCGTGCGCGCGCTCTACGATCCCGACACGCGGCGCGCCGAGACGCTCGACGCGGATCTCGTCTTCAGCACGATTCTCTACGAGGACCAGACGCTGCCGCAGTACACGACGGAGAATCTTTCGACGCGGGCGCTCGTGGCGATCCTCTACTACGGCTACGGCGGACTCTTCGTCTCCAACGAGAAGAAGACGCCGTTCCTGCCGAACATCGTCTTCGCCTGGCGCTACTTCGTCTCCAACGAGGCGACGCGGGCGATGAACGTCGCGCGCAACCCGAACCTCTCCGCGAACATCGTCGTCTCGGGCTACTGCAAGATGGACCGCTTGGAGACGCTGAAGGCGAGTCGGCCGGCTCCGTGCGCGACGCGGCGCAAAAAGGTGATTCTCTGCCCGCACCACACGATCGACAAGGCGGCGGACGGTCTGGCGCTGTCGACGTTCCTCCTCCATGCGGACCTGCTGCTGAAGCTGCCGGAGATGTTCCCGGAGATCGACTTCGTGTTCCGTCCGCATCCGCTCCTCTTCCCGCGCCTGGCGACGGCGAAGTGGTGGGGCGAGGCGAAGACGGCCGCCTACCGCGAGAAGATGGCGGCCTACCCGAATGTCGAGTATCAGCAGGGCGGCGACTATTTCGCGACCTTCCTCGATTCGGACGCGATGATCCACGACTGCGGTTCGTTCCTGGCCGAATACTTCTACACGGGACGTCCGCAATGCTACCTGCTCGAAGGGCGGAAGACGGTCGACGAGCAGTTCCTGCCGTTCAGCCGCCGGCTGCTCGACTACGCGCACAAGGCGTTCACGGGCGACGAAATCGTCGCGTTCATCCGCGACGTCGTGCTGGCAGGCAAGGATCCCGAAGCCGCCGCACGCGCCGCCTTTGCGAAGAGGGAAGTCTGCGTCAACCATCCCCACGCCACCGACGCCGTCATCGGCAACATCCTCGCGGCCCTGGCTTGACCGGTTGTCAATGCGTCGGCCGTCGCGCGTTTCTCCAGCCGATTGACTGGGCCGCGGATATTTTGATACAATTAAATTCGCATTTTGGGTTTTGTGTTCGGCGGGGGGCACATTCTCGAGGATGGGGAACTTTCTAAACAAGGATCAAGGAGATCATGCGATGAGAATGAGAACCGTGTTCGCGATCATGGCCGCGGGCCTTGGCTTCATGGCCGTCTTTGCGGCGGATGTCGCCTGGACGGGCGGAGGTGACGGGGCGACGTTCACCGACGAGGCGAACTGGGGCGGCACGCTGCCGACCGTCGACGACGAGGCCCTGGTGACGGGCGCGACCTTCGGCTTCGGCGGGGGCGAGGCGACGATCGGCGTGCTACGCCTCGGCGTGGCGGACGGCGACGAGACGGTGCTGTCGATTTCGGGCGGCACGCTCAATGTGCGCAACTTCCGCACGGGCGAGTCCGCCACGGCGGTCAGCCATGTGACGCAGTCGGGCGGCACGTTCAACATCACCGCCGGCGGCGACCCGGGCTTTGCGATCGGACGCAACCGCCGCGCGGAAGGCGTGACGACGCGCGACACCTATACGCTTTCGGCCGGTACGCTGAACGTGGGCTCCGACGCGAATGCGAACATCGGTGCGGACGGCTACGGCGAGATGACGATCACGGGCGGCGAGGCGACCTTCAAGGGCTACTTCGTGATTGGCCGCTACGGCGCCGGCAACGGCCTGTTGACGATGACGGGCGGCAAGGCGACGGTGTTGCGCGGCGACCGCCATATGGTGATCGGCGAAGACGGCTACGGCGAGGTGGACCTCTCGGGCACGGCCGTGCTGGACGCGTCCCAGGGGGTTTTCATCCGCAACGGCCGGCTCACGCTCTCGGGCAATGCGCGCCTGGTGACGTCCGCACTGCGTGAACGGAATACGGACCGCAGGCGCGAGGTCGTGTTCAACGGCGGCACGGTGGAGGCGAAGGCGGCCACCACGGAGCCGTTCATGCAGCTGCTTGAAAGCGTCACGATGGGCGACGGCGGCGTCACGATCGACGTGCCGGCCGGCGTGACGGTGGTGATCGACCAGCCGATTCTGGCGGCCGCGGGCGCGACGGCCGCGGGCGCCGGCCTCACGAAGACGGGCGCGGGCACGCTGCTCATGAAGGCGGCGGGCAACACGTATCTCGGCGGCACGCACGTGCGGGAAGGCGTGCTCGTGCTGGGCGCGACGGGCGTGCTCGACCCTTCGACGATCGACTACGCCGAAGGCACGGGCCTCGGCATTACGGATAGCTGGACGGCCGAGGAGATCGCATCGACGCTCGCGCAGCTGACGCCTGCGACGCCGTTCACGGTCTACGTGGCGGGTGGCGCGACGCTGACGCTCGATGCGGACATCTCCTGCGCCTCGCTGCTGAAGTCCGGCGCGGGCACGCTCGTGCTGACGGGCGCGAACGTCTGGACGGGCGAGACGCGCGTGGCCGGCGGTACGCTGCTGGCACTGCGCGGTTCAGGTTTGCCCGCCGATTCCAAGCTCGTCCTCGCGGGCGGCGTGTGGGCGCCCCAGCAGGCGGCGGCGACGGGTCCTGTGGCCTTTGAACCCACCGGCACGAGCGGCTTCACGGCGATCGGCACGCCGCTCACGGTGAACTTCGACAACGGCGCGCCGCTCACCTTTGCGAGCGACACGTTCGTGGCGGGCGGACGCAACAACGGCCTCGTGCTCAACACGGCGGCGGCCGACCAGCCCCTGCGCTTTGAAAACGCGCTCGTGCTGAATGCGGACGGCGATTCGGAGATGCGCGTCGATTCGACGAATCCGAACGCCGTGGTGACGATGGCCGGCGCGATTTCGCGTCGCGACGGCGATCCCGTTCCCGCGTTCTGGAAGTACGGCGAGGGCACGGTGCGCTTCGAGGCGCCGCTGACGATGCCGTCGACCCACTACCGCACGGAGAAGGGCCTGTCGATCTTCGGCCCGGGCACGGGCGACACGGTGATGCGCGACCTGATCTGCTCCGAGGGCGGCAAGAACGCCATCGAGGCGGGCAGCCGTGTGACGGCGACCGGGTGGACCTACGTGGGCATCGGCGGCGCCCCCTCCGAGCTCGACATCAACGGCTACCACTATGCGAACGGCTATATCCGTGCGGGCGTCAACGGCAACAGCCAGGGTACGGTCAACGTCGGCGAAGGAGCCGAGGTGAACATCAACCAGCTGTATCTGGGCCTGAACGGCAACGGCACGATGAACCAGACCGGCGGTACGGTGCTGATGCGCGGCGGCGACAACCGCATCGGCGGTTGCGACGGCGGCAACAAGGGCGTGGGCGCCTACAACCTGACGGGCGGACAGTTTGACGTGCGCGGCAACTTCCAGGTCGGCGCGAACTGGAAGGGCAGCTACGTGCAGAGCGAGCTGGGCAACGCCACCGCGACGGGATGGACGAGCATCGGCCGCTTCCGCCAGGGTACGGGCCTCCTCGACATCGGCGCGGGCCTCTGGAACCAGACGGCCTGTGCGGTGATCGCAGGCGAGGAAGGCGACGGCACGGTCGACGTGCATGGCACGGGTGTGCTGCGTACGCCGTTCTTGCGCCTTGGCCAGTACGACGTGGCGCATGGCCGCGTGCACGTGACGGACGGCGGCCGCGTCGAGACGGAGCGCATCCAGAGCAACTGGGGACAGGGCCGCACGGGCCTTGCGGACTTCGCCGTCGACGGCGGTACGCTTGTGGCCCGCGTCGACCGCCGCAACTTCTTCGACGGTATCGCCAATGTCGCGATCGGCCCGAACGGCCTGACCTTCGACACGGCGGACCATACGGTCGGCATCGGTTTTGCGGACGCCTTCCAGGGCGGTCCGCTGACGAAGGCCGGCTCGGGCGTGCTGCAGCTCGGCTCGACGCTGCCGAAGGTGTCGACGTTCACGGTCAAGGAAGGCACGGTGGCCTTCCAGGGCACGAAGACGTCCAAGGGGCTCGTACACCGCTGGAGCTTCAACGGCGATCTGACGGACTCCGTCGGCGGCCAGACGGGCAGCGACCTCGGCGGGCTCACCTTTGCGGACGGCAAGATGGTGTTGCCCGGCGGCGGACACAACACGACCGGCGTCGACCTCGGCGCGGACATCCTGCCGAAGGAAGGGCCGGTCACGCTGGAATTCTGGCTGTCGGTCGACGCAAGCCTCGGCTGGTCCAAGGGCATCAGCATCGGCGAATCCACAGACAACTACATCATCTTCACAGGTTGCACGGGCGGTGCAGATGGCGATACCTCGGTCGGCATGTCGGGCTTCATGGGCAACGATACGGCAACGGGCAAGGCGGATCGCGGCAAGGAATACCACTACGCGATCACGTGGGAGCCGGACGGCGTTTCGGGCACCTACGTCACGGCGACGCGCCGCGATGCGACGACGGGCGAGCTGCTCGGCATCTACCGCGGGTATAGCGAAACCTTCCGCATCGCCAACATCAACCAGAAGTTCGCCTACCTCGGCCGTACCTTCTGGGGCGACCCCGACCTGGGCGGCACCTACAACGAAATCCGCGTGTGGGACCGCGCGCTCACGCTCGGCGAACAGCGTACGAGCGCGCTTGCAGGCCCCGACGTGGTGCCGACCTTCGACGCGACGCCGACTGAGGACAACGTGATTGCGGAGAACGCGGGCGACCAGGTGCTGAAACATCGCTGGAGCTTCAACAACGGCAGTCTCCTCGACACGGCCGGCGGCCGTCAGGCGACGACGCAGGACAATTCCGACGACCACGTGAACGTGACGGTGCAGCCGCGTTCGTTCGACGGCGTCAGGCTCGCGGGCGGCAACAAGGGAACGAGCCTCATCGACCTCGGTTCGGACGTGCTGCCGAAGGAAGGCCCGGTGACGATCGAACTTTGGTTCATCGTCAACGTGCGTCGCGGCTGGAGCCAGATCCTGGACTTCGGTTTGGATACGGGCAACTATCTCGTGATTGGCCAGGCCCTGAACCGCGGCGGCGAAAACCAGGACAAGTGCTTCCTGAGCATCAACGGCATGTTCGACGACCCCGGATCGATCGGCGTGCTCGAAATCGGCCGCGAATACCACGCGGCGGTCACGCTGGTGCCGGTTGAAGGCGGCACCGAGGTGTCGATGACGGTGCGCAAGGCGGGTTCGGCCGAGATCTTCGGCTCCGTGACGCGCAAGGTGGACAACTGGACGATTGGCGGAAACCTCAACCAGCGCAGCTGCTGGCTGGGCCGTTCGCAGTGGAACGACCCGGATGCGAGCGTGACGTACAACGAACTCCGCATCTGGCATGCGGCCCTCTCGGACGCCCAGCTCGAGAAGAATGTGAAGAACGGTCCGGACATGCTGCCGCAGCTCGCGGGTGTCGTGCCGGCCAATGGCCCGGATACGCTGTCGATCGCCGCAGGCGCGACGCTCGACCTCCAGGGCACGACGGCCTGCGCGAACAACGTGGTCGGCTCCGGCACGGTGCAGAACGGCACGCTTGAGATCGGCGGTACGCTCGATCCGACGGGCGAGCTTACGTTCAAGACGTCCACGAAGGTGACGGGCACGTACATCGTCGACCTCGAGGACAAGATCGTCGTCGATGGCGACCTCGACCTGACGCAGGCGACGATTCTCGTCCGCGACCGTCAGCAGCTCTGCGGATTCTACGAAATCGCGACGGCGACGGGCACGGTGAGGGGCCCTGCCAAGGACCACAACCTGAAGGGCACGGGCTACAGCGTCTTCTTCTCGCCGAACGCCGTGCGCATCGGGTCGGCCGGTACGGTCATCCTCCTGCGCTAAAACCGGACAGAGCACGCCTTCTGCCACCCGGCGAGGGCGTGCACGATCTTCTGCCGCCGCCGTGCGGCGTTTGCGCACAATTCGCAACTGTGCTATAATTCACATGTGAAATTGGTGAATAGAGAATGGGGCACGGGGCTTGTGCTCGCGCTGTGCGGCGGTGTCGCGGCGGCGGTGCTGGCGGTGCTGTACGCGCCGATCGTCTGGAAGCTGTCCCAGCAGACGCTGTTCTATGCGGACTTCGCGGGTTTCCGGGAACTCTGCTCGACGCGCGGTCTGCCGGGCGGCGCGCTGGACTGGGTGTCGCGCGGTTTTCAGGTGACGGGCCTCGGCTCCGCCTATTGGCTGTTCGACGGCCTCGCGGCGGCCGGCACGATGCTGCTGTGGCGGTGGGTGTTTGCGGGGCAGCGGCGCGGACTCGGACCGATTCTCTCGTTCCCCGCGGCGCTTCTCACCATCTATCCCGCGGTCCTCGCGGGCACGTCCCTCTGGCTGCTCGACGACTACGCCGCCGGCTTCCGCAACACGTTCGGCCTGTGGTCCGCCCTCGGCATCTACGCCCTTGCGCGACGCACGAAGCCGTGGATCGCGGCCCTCGTGGCGACGGTTCTTTTCCCCGCGCTCGGCTACTATCCGCTGCTCGGCGCGATCGCCGCGTCCGCGTGGTGCCTGCCGCTCGTGCTCGTGCCGGGCCTTTGTGCGACGTTCCTCTACCACGACCTTGCGCTTGAATGCGTGTACCTGAACAGCGGCGCGGTCTTCGACCGGTTGCGGTTCTGCTCGCTCAACGTCTTTACGGCGGGGGCGTTTCTGCTCTTCTTCGTCGCAGCGGCGATCGACCGTGGGCGTTCGTTTGGCACGACACGTCTTGTGCGTTGGTTCGTGTCGAAGACGCCGGCGAAGCTGCGGGAGAGGAAGTTCCCGGCGTGGAGCGTGCCGGCGGTGTACGTCGGCGCGGCCGCGGCCTTGGTGGCGGGCGTCTGGGCGACGCGGCCCCGGCCCGATCTGCGCGGACAGATGGCGCGCGAGCGCGCCATCGTGGAAGGGCGCTGGCAGGACGTGCTCGCGGTGCGGCCGCGTAACGGCAACGCGCTCCGCATGGAGACGGCCTACCGGATCCTCGCGCTGCAGCGTCTGGAGCAAGCGGCGGAACATCTCTTCGACGAGCCGATCTGGAGCTCGCAGGATGCGACGGACGCGCAGGAGGAGCTGATGGACGGCCATGAGCTGCTGTTCGCGTACGGGCTCCTCCTTCCCGCGCGGCGCTACCTCTACGAGACGATGGCGACGAAGGACTGGATGCCGCGCCATTTCCAGATTCTGGGCGACATCGCGTATCTCTTCGACGAAGGGGCGCTTGCCGAGCGCAACTACCGTCTGCTCCTGCGGTGCCCCTACTACCGCGACTTCGCGAAGGCGCGTCTCGCCGCGCTCCATGCGGAGAAGCCCGAACTGCCGCCGGACCTCGCGCCGGTCGCGAGCCTCGCGCGCACCGTCAACGCCATGCTCCAGCAGAACAAGGTCGAGTTCTTCGACATCCAGCAGAACGCCGAGCAGCTCGTCTACAACCACTTCATCAACGTGAAGAACTGCGACGGCCCCACGGCGAAGTTCTGCCTCGCGTGCATGATGCTCAAGAAGAAGCACAACACGCTGGCGATGAACAAGAAGCTGCTGGACGGCGTCTTCGGCGGTCCGGCGCACGTGCCGGCCTACATCCAGCAGGCGCTGATCGTCTCCGGCAACTATCCGGCGGATTCGATCCTGCCCGAACTCAGGCAGCAGGCGAGGGCGTTCCAGACGGACGCGCAGCGCGTCACGACCGGGGCGCTCGACCAGGCCACCTTCCTCTCCCGTTGGGCCTCAACCTATTTCTTCTACAATGAATTCATCAAGTGAGTTTCTGCACCGCGCGCTTCTCGTGTCGCTCTCCGCTCTCGCCGGCTCCGCCGGCGCGGTGCAGGTGAGCCCCGACTACTTCAACATCGAGATTCCGCCCAACATCGCGCCGCTCAACTTCGACGTCGAGGGCGAGACGAAGTCGGCGCCCGTCGTGAAGCTGCGCGCCTCCGACGGCGAGGAGCTGGTGGAGACGGGCGCGAAGATCCGCTTCGCGGCGGGCGCGTGGCGGCGCTTCCTCGAAAAGCATGCGGGGGAGGCTGTCGTCGGCACGCTGTCCGTCGACGGGGCGGACTACGCGTTCACGAACCGCATTTCGCGCACGCCGATTCCCACGCATCTGACCTACCGTCTCATTCCGCCGGGCTACACGGGATTCAACGAAGTGGGCATCTACCAGCGCGACCTCACGACGTTCCAGGAGCGTCCGCTCTACCGCAACGTGCAGGGCAGCCGCGTGCAGTGCGTCAACTGCCACACCTACAACAACGGCGATCCCGGACAGTACCTCTTCCACACGCGCGCCCAGAACGCGGGCACGCAGGTCGTGAGCCAGAAGTACGGTAACATGAAGATCCAGCCGCAGCTGCCGTCCGGCTACAAGTTCGGCGTCTATCCCGCCTGGCATCCGAGCGGCGATTTCATCGCGTTCTCCTGCAACGACACAAGCCAGATCTTCTATTCGACGAATCCGGACAAAATCGAAGTCATGGATTCGCGCAGCGACCTCTTCCTCTACCGTCTGAAGGACGGCAAGGTCACGATGATCGACGAGGATCCCACGCTCTTCGAGTGCTATCCGACGTGGAGCCCCGACGGCAAGTATCTCGTCACGTCGTCCGCCCGCACGCCGTTCAAGGATCTGCCCGAGGACCAGGAGGGGCGCGAGAAGCAGATGCAGGAGAAGTATTCGCAGGTGATGTACGACCTCTCCGTGCGCACGTTCGACGAGCAGACGCTCACGTTCTCGCCGCGGCGCATCCTCGTGAACGCGCTCACGTCGAAGCGCTCGTTCACGTTCCCGCGCATTTCGCCGGACGGCCGCTGGCTCGTCTTCACGGTGGGGCCCTATGGCGTCTTCAGCATCTGGCACCGCACGGCGGACCTCTGGATTCTCGACATCCAGAAGAACGAGGCGCGGGCGGCGACGGAGCTCAACAGCAACGCATCCGAGAGCTACCACTGCTTCGCGGCGAACGGACGGTGGATGGTCTTCTCCTCGCGGCGCGACGACGGCGTCTACACGCGTCCCTACTTCGCGGCGTTCGATCCCGAAACGGGCAAGTTTTCGAAGCCGTTCAAAATTCCGGTCGAGGATCCTTCCGAACACACGAACCGTCTTCTGTCCTACAACATCCCCGAATTCAGCGACGGCCCCGTGCGCGAATCTCCGCGCCAGCTCCGTCTGCTGACCGAACGCGCGCCGCGCGAAGCGACGGGCAAATGACCGCGTTCCTGCAAACTGCCGCCGATTGGGAGAAATAAGATGAACCTCAACCGCAGATCGTTCCTCGTCGCCGGTTCCGCGTTCGCGCTGGGCGGCTGCCTGTCAAGGGGAAGGCGGCGTCCGCCGCAGGATCCCGCCGTCGTCGCGGAGATCGAAGACGAAATCGCGAAGGGCTATTTCACCTGTTGCTGCGCGGGGACGGTCGGCGGCGCCGTGTACACGATCGGCGACCGGCGCCCCGGATTGGGAGCCCCCGTGCCGGCGGACGAAGATTCGCTCTTCGAAATCGCGAGCGTTTCCAAGACATTTTGCGCGCTCGTGTGCGCGCGCCTCTGGGACGCGGGTCTGCTCGATCTCGACGCGCCGTTCACGAAGTATCTGCCCGACCACGTGCTCGCCAAGGAAAAGTGCGACATCACGGTGCGCGACCTCGGGGCGCACTGCTCCGGCTTCTCGAACGGCTGGATGGGCCAGGCGGGCATCTACAATCCGACGTGGCCCTACCGCGATCAGGCGTCCTACGAGGCGGCGGTGCTGTCGGCGCGGCCCGTGTGCGCGCGGCGTACGGACTACATCTACGCCTGCCACAACATGATCCTGCTCGGATTCATCGTCGAACGCCTGACGGGCCTCGATCTCGACGCGGCCGCGCGGAAGTACGTCTGGAAGCCGCTCGGCCTGAAGGCGACGACATGGCAGAACTGTCCGAACAATCCCGACACGGTGCGCATCTACACGAAGGGATGGTGTCCGCTCGGCACGAAGGGCGACGAGAACGCGCGCAACTCGACGCGTCCGGTCGGCAACGCGGGCGTCTTCACTTCGGTGAAGGAACTGCTCGTGTATGCGGACGATCTGCTGAGCCGCCGCACGTTTTCGAAGGCCGTGTACGACCTGATGTTCACGCGCGAGTTTTCGCTCGACGGCTACGGACGTACCTTCGGCTGGGACCAGACGCCCGGCAACGCGCCGCCCGGCTGGAGCGCCGCGACGATCACCCACCACGGCTACACGGGCCAGTACGTGGCGATCGACCCCGAGAAGCGCCAGGCCGCCGTCGTGCTGACGAATCTCATGTCTTCGAAATCCGAAATCCGCTCGCCCGCCTATCGCGCCCGTCGGCTGCTGGCCGCGCAGATGGCGAGGCCCACGACGATCTAATCCCGAATAGTCAATGCCGCCGCACGGCGGTTGTGGTATAATTTCACGACCATGACAAAGTTGCCCGAACACGTCGAAAAGCTTCTCCGCGCCGGCCGTCGGCGTACCAACCGTCTGCGCCGCGGCCGTGCCCTTGCGCTCGTGGCGACCGTGTCGCTGGCCGTCCTGGCCCTGGCAATGGCCGTCGACGCGACGGCTACGATCTTCGACGACGTGGCCCGCTGGGCGCTCACGTGCGCCGTCTACCTGACAGCTGCGGGCTGCGCGCTCTGGGCGGCGATCCGCCTCGTGCGCGGGCGCCCCACGTTCTCCGATCTCGCGCGCAAGGTCGATGCGGCGCATCCGGAGCTGCAGGAACGCCTGGCGACGCTCGTCGACGTGGCGACGCGCCAGGCCGCGGGCGAGGAGACGGGGGCGTCCGACGACTTGATGGCCTATCTCGCGCGCGAGGCGGACGCGCGGGTGGCGCCGTACAACAGCCGCCGCGAATTTCCGCTGGGCAGTCTCTTCCTCTGGCTGTTGCCGGTGCTGGCGCTCGTGCTGCTGTTCACGGGGGTGGCGGTGAAGCATCCGAAGCTCATGAAGTGCCTCGCGCAGCGCGTGCTCACGCCGTGGGTCGATACGGGCAACCTCTATGCGGACGACCTCGAGGTGCGGCCGGGCGACCTCACCGCGCTTGCCGGCACGAACATCACCGTGACGGTGAAGACGAAGTTCGACTTCGGCAAGCCGTGCACGATCCGCATCTCGCGCTGGACGGGCACGGGCTGGGACCGCGAACGCACCACGCCGATGGGCGAGGAGGGCGTGTTCGAGACGGCCGCCGATCTCGTAGAACCGCGCTGGCGCTACCGCGTGAACTGCGGTCCGGCCGTGTCGCGCTACTACGAAGTGAACGTGGTGCCGCGCCCGAACTACGCGTCCTTCCAGGCGACAATCGCGTGGCCTGCGTACACGGCGCGTCCGGAGACGGTCGTTTCCAACGCCGAGGTCGCGCATGTGCGCGCGGTGCTGGGCAGCACGGTGACGTTCGCGGTGACGACGAAGGACGCGTCGCAGCCCGCGCTGACGCTCGAGGGCGCGCAGGCGTCGCAGCCCGCCACCAACGTATGGGCCTGGACGGCGGGGTGCACGACGACCAACACGGTGCCGTGGACGCTGTCGATGACGAGCCCTGAGAAATTTGCGGAGGAGGTCGGCAGAGGATTTCTCGAAACGGTCGAGGACCGCGCGCCCGCCGTCGCGCTGCAGGAGCCGACGGGCGAGGAACTTGCGCTGCCGCCGCGCGGACGTCTGCCGCTCCTCTACACGGCGAACGACGACTTCGGCATCGCCGCCGCCGAACTGAACGTGCGCATCTCGGGCACGACGAACATGCTCGCGGTGCGGAAACTGACGCCCGAGGCGATGGAAGGTACGGCGCGCCGTCTCGCGACGACGCTTGACTTGGCGGACCTCAAGCTCGACAATGTCGGCAAGATCGTCATCACGGCGGTCGTGCGCGATGCGTGTCCGCCCGAATTCGGCGGCTGCCACGCGGCGACGTCGCAGCCCATCCGCGTGCGCATCGACACGGGTGCGAAGGATTTTGTGCGCCAGGCGCTCGACGAGATGATGAAGCGGGCGGAGGATTTGTACCGCGACGTGCGTCAGGATCTGGAATTCGCGCGCGACCGTGCGAACGAGCTGCGCAACGACGTGCGCAACGACCACGGCGAATACAAGGAACATTCGGAACGTCGTCTGGAGGAACTGTCGAAGCGCTTCGAGGAGGCGCGTGAAAAGCTGACGACGCTCGAGCGTGCGATGGAGGAGGACGGCCGTTTCGATCCGATTGCCGAGGCGTTCCGCAAGATGCTGGAAGAGGAGATGGCGGCCGCGGCGCAGAAGCTGCAGCAGATGCAGCCGAATGCCGAGAATGCAGCGGAGCGCGCCCAGGCGGCGAAGGAGCTGCCGGATGCGCTGAACCAGGCGCTGAACGAGCTGCGTCCGCTCGAGGGCATGATGAAGGACCGCGGGCGCGACGTGAAGAACTACGAGCGTGTGAAGGACATGGCCGAACGCCAGGAGTCGCTCGCGCAGCAGGCGGAAGAGCGTGCGGCGGCAGCTGCGGAACCGGCAGCTGCGGAGCCGGCCGCGGCCGAGGCGGATCGCAACGAGCAACGCGAATGGCGCCATGCCGAAGAGTCGCTGGCGCATACGGCCGACGAGATGGCCTGGCATGACAACATGCCGCAGATTGCCGAGGCGTCGCGCCAGATGCACGCGGCCGTCCGCCGTTCGCGCGAGGAGCAGGCGGGACGTGTCGACGAAGGCGCGCAGCAACGCGCGCTCGAGGCGGCCCAGCAGCGCATGCGCGCGACCGAACAGCAGCTGCAGGAAGCGTCGGCCCGTCGCGAAGAGGCGGCGAAGATCGAGGCCGCCCACGCCCAACGCGAAGCCGAAGCCGCGGCCGAGGCGGCTCAGGCGACCGCCGAGGAAAACGCCGGTTCTGAAAACGGCCAGCCCGAGATTCCGCATCTGCCGTACACGGAGGAGGAGCGCAGTGCGTTGCACCGTCTGCACAACGAGGCGCGCGACCGCGAGCGTCGGGCGGAACAGCTCGAACGTCAGGCGGCGGACGAATTGATGGCGGCGGAGGCCTCCGACGAGACGCGCGAGGCGATGGCGGAGGCGATTGCCGCGCTCCACCATGAGACGGAGGCGGCCGAAGCGGCGCAACGGGAGTTCATGCAGCGGCGGTGGAACGCGAAGGCGTTGGCGCCGGACGGAAAGAACGGCGAGCTTGTGGAGGCGCTGGGCGAGGCGATGGAAAAGCTCAAGGCGGCCGAGCAGGCGGCAGCGGCGGAACAGTCCGCGCGGGCGGAGGCGAAGGCTGCGGAGCAGGCGGCGCAGCAGCAGGGACAGGGCGAGCCGCAGCAGGGCCAGGAACAAGGCCGGGGTCAGCCCCAGCCGCGGACGAGCGCCCAGGCGGCGCGTGCGGCGGCGGATGTGCTGAAGCAGGCGCTGGCCGACAAGCAGGCGGAGCTGGGAATCCCCGAGCAGGAGTCGGGTTCGGCGTCTCGGCAGTCGGGTCAGAAGAGTCGGTCGCAGCAGGTTTTCCGCCGGATGTTGATGCGTTCGCAGCTGGTGCCGCAGCAACTGCGCGGCGTGCTGTCGCAGGAAGAGTGGGTGCGCATCCGCGCCGTGCTAGGCGAGACCGACACGGTCGACATCTCCCGCGTGCCGGAAGAGTACCGCGATCTCGTGAAACGCTACTTCCACGTCCTCGCCGGCGAAAAGTGACCCGCTCCGCCAAGCGTCAAGGGTGAAAATTTCTTGCATTCGCGCTTGCAATCCGCCGGTAGATTCGGTATACTGTCCCTTGTTTTCAACGTGACGGGGATATAGCTCAGTTGGTAGAGCGTCTCAATGGCATTGAGAAGGTCAGGGGTTCGACTCCCCTTATCTCCACCAATAGGATAGACTAAAAAAGAGGTACCGCGCAGATCAAGCGCGGCTTTCTTTTTCTCCATTCCGTTTGGCAGCCCAATATGCAAATGATTTCGGCGTCATCACTCTTCTCCAGATATAACTCTCTGCATCTTACTTGGAATCGCCGTGATGCTTTCTGGCTACACGGCGATTTGGTATAATATTAGAAATTTTCAACGCCCTTCAGTGTGGTTTCAAGGAGACTTCGGAATGGATGACGCCATGCCTGCGCGCTTGATGCGCCTATGGACGGCGGGAATACGACATGAGGCCTAAATCGCGGGGCAGAAAAGAGGACGAGAGAGGAATTGAGTAATGACGATTACAGACTATCTGCGGCAGATTCGCGAGAACGCCTGGAGTTCGCGCCAGCTGGGTGCGGAGTTCGAAAGGTTTGTCAAGCGGTACTTCAAGGCCGAGCCGTTCTATGCGTCGCAATTTGATGAAGTCTGGCTTTGGAGTGAATGTCCTTTTGCAAAGGGGAATGATGTCGGCATTGACCTGGTCGCCCGGACAAAGTTTGGCG
>CADCPA010000034.1 GCA_902803135.1 uncultured bacterium | reverse complement strand
TCCGCGACGAGCGATTTCCTGTAGTCGTCGAGGCGTTCGATTTCGCGCTGGATTCCGTCGCGGATTCCGTCGATCTTCGTGACCACGGCATCCAGAAACGCCGCGATTCGCCGCTGTTCGGGAAGAGGAGGAAACGGAACGGCAATCTTTTTCATCATTGTCCAGCGCGTTGACCAAACGTCCGCATCTATTCCAGACCCCCATTTGTAGAACTCGTCGGCAAAAAGTGACGAATGGAAAAGCCAGTCGAAATACGCGGGCTCCATAATCGCTTTCGGCTTGAGAACGATGTTTATAAGAGAGACAGAACCATCTTGTTTCGCAATGCCGCAAGCACCTCGACGATCAGAACGGCTGTTGATTGCAAAATCCCCCCTGCAAACCAGCTTCCGATTGTCGACATCATTGGATTTTGCGACATGTTCCAGTTGCGGAACGACTCCCAGTTTTGAGACTGAAAGAGCTGGGTAGTCCTGTTCGCTGACTTTTCGGCTCCGTTCTTCATAAAGAGCGCCAATTTTGCGAACATTCCACTCCGCAGGCACATCGCCGAGCCACGGGACGCCGCTGTTCTTCATCGCGCGTTTCACTGGCGGGCCTCCCTGGCGTTCTCCGCCTTGAGGAACTCGACCATCTTCTCCTTGGAGGGCAATTGCAGCATGTACTTCGCGAGGAACAGTCTCTCGTCAATGTACGGCGCGATGTATTCGGCCAGTTCCCTGCCGACTTCCGTGCACATCAGGATGCCGATCGGCGGATTGTCCCCTTCCGTCATCACGCGCTTGCGGTAGTATTCCATGTAGACGCCGAGCTGCACGGCGTCCGCACGGTCGAATTTCTTCGGCTTCAACTCGATGAGGACGTGGCATTTCAGGATGCGGTGGTAGAAGACGAGGTCGATGCGCTCGTAGGCGTCGTCGATCAGGATCTTCTTCTGCCGAGCCTCGAAACAGAAGCCGGCGCCCATTTCGAGGATGAAATCCTTCAGGTTGTCGCAGATCCCCTGTTCCAGGTCGTTCTCCTCCCAGCCCTCCGGCAACCTCGCGCCGAGGAATTCCAGCACGTTGTCCGTCTTGATGAAATCGTCGGCATCGAGCTTCTCGACCTTGCCCTTCATCATCGCGGCATACTTGCGCGGATCCCTGCTCCAGCCGCAGCGCTGGTAGTACTGGCTTTCGATCTGGCGCTTCAGCTCCTTCACGCTCCAGGTTCCCCGTATCGCCTCGAACGCGTAGAACGTGCGCATCAGTCCGTCGTGCATCGAGATCAGCTGGAGCATGTGCGTATAGGACGTCCGGTTGAACAGCGCCCAGGGCGATATTTCGACGCTACCGTCGCCGTTCTCGACCAAAAGGCCGTTTTCGGATCCGGGAATCGACGATTCCCCGATCTCCGGAAGAGATTCCGCGACCCCGGACCGCTCCGCCGGAGGCAATTGGGGAATCGCCGATTCCCCATTCCCGAAACGTGCCCGGAGATAGGCGGCAACCGGCAGGGCAAGCCGCGGAAAGGCCAGATAAAAGCGCCGGTTCTTCTTGAGGCTTTCGGCGGTGACCGCCTTGTCGGGAATCCGTTCGGCAAGTCGCTGGAGCAGCCTTTCGCCGTATTTCGCCCTGTCTTCGCCGTGCTGTTCGTATTCGACGATGTAGAACCCGGTGATCCACGCACGCGCCGTCACGCTTCGGTTGATGACGGCGAGCGCATCCTGCCGGAGCGCGTCGGAAGCCGACCGGATGCGTCCGACCAGAGAATCGAAGTCCTTTTTCATCCCAGCATCTCCTTGAGCGAGCGCATCGCGGCGGCGGCGGACGCGTCGAGCGACTCGATTTCGCCCCAGATCTTCTCCGCCGGCTCCAGCTCGGCGTATTTGTAGAAGTGGCGCGTGAAGGGGAACTCGGCGCCGGTCTTGATGACGGGCTTCTTCTTCAGGAGGTCCTCCTCGAAGAAGGCCTTGGCGTCCGGCACGTGGGGCAGGACTTCGCGCGCCATGTAGGCGTCGATGTCCTCCTTGAAGGGGACGATCTCCGTGTCCTTCGTGGCCTTGTCGTAGAGAACGTTGCCCTTTCGGTCGCGCTGCGGCTTGCCGTCCGGGCCGTAGAGCGGGCGCATGACGGTGTATTCGCGGTAGAGGAAGTCGGCGTTGTCGAAGATCTTGCAGTGATCGTTCTCCACGAACTCCGCGTAGAGCCGGACGACGGCCTCGCGGTCCTCGGGCGTGATTTCGTTCTTCTTGTCGCCGAGCTTCTTGCGGAGCGGGTGGCAGAAGGACGAGGCGTCGATGAGCTGGACCTTGCCCTTTCGCCGGGGCGACTTGTTCTTCGAGAGAATCCAGACGTAGGTCTGGAGCCCCGTGTTGTAGAAAAGGTCGACGGGGAGCGCGACGATGGCCTCCAGAAGGTCGTTCTCGAGAAGCCAGCGGCGGATCTCGCTCTCGCCCGAACCGGCGTCGCCCTTGTAGAGCGGGCCGGCGTGTTCGACGATCGCCGCGCGGCCGCGGCGCTCGTCCATCTTGTCGACGGCGGACTGGACGAAGAGCAGCTGGCTGTCGCCCGTGCCGGGAAGGCCGGCGGGATAGCGGCCGCCGGGGACGTTCTCGGCCTTGACGGCCTTCTCGCGCTTCTCGAGCTTGTCGCCGCCCCACGCGGTGCCGAACGGCGGGTTTTCGATGACGAAACGCATCTTGCGGTCGTCGAAGCAGTCCTCCATGAGCGAGTCGGCGATGCGGATGTTGTCGGGCGTCTGCCCCTTGATGAGCATCTCCGCGAGGCAGATCGCGTAGGCCGCGTCGTCGTATTCCTGGCCGTAGAGGAAGATCTTGGCGGACGGGTTGCGGTGCAGGATGTAGTCGTGGGCGGAGGAGAGCATGCCGCCGGTGCCGCAGGCCTGGTCGAGGACGGTCACGACGGCGGCGGGGCGGAACACGTCCTCGGAGCCCTCGGA
>CADCPA010000033.1 GCA_902803135.1 uncultured bacterium | reverse complement strand
CTCGTCGTCGCCCTTGTTCCCGACCATCCGGTATGTGCCTCGTTCGGTGTTGAAATAGGGCTCGGTGCCGCGCACCGCCGCAAGCACGGCCGTCTCGTCCCATGCGGCGCGGCCGCCCATACCATAGCAGCGCCGAAGCCACTTGGCGGAGTCTTTGCGAATCTCCTCGCGCGACGGGATGTTGCCCGCGAACACGTCCTTCACTGGACTCCGTTCGACCTTCATCTCCGCCACGGCGCGCCCGGCGAAGCAGTCGCGCCCGTATGTGAAGTCGGAGAACACGACCGGCGTGGGCCAGTTCTCGAACGCGATGCGCGAAGACTCGTGGTCCCAGCGCGAGTTGTACTCCTGCCCAGACGGATACTGGCACGCCATCGCGACCCACAGCCTCACCTTCTTCGCGACGAGCGCCTTGCCGTCGAGCGGCGAAATCGCGTCCGGCTTGGTCTCGAGCAGGCGACGCATGTTGGTGATGAAGCCGACAGAGCAGATGACGACGCTCTTGTCCGGCTGCGCGGCGAGGACGCGGCGGTAGGTCTCGTTCGCGTCCGGCGCGTCGTCCGCGTCGGCATGGCGGTACCATCCGGGATAATCCGCGAGCAGCTTGCGGTACTTGTAGTGTCCGCCGTCGTTGCCGCGCTTCTCGCCGAGCGGAGCCTTTGGATCGACCTTCACCTTCGCGCCTGCCTTCGCACCCATGACGCCCATGCCCTTCGGCGAACCGACGGGGAGGTCGGGGCGTCCATAGTAGTGGTTGATCACCTCGATTGCGCCGACGGACGCATTGCCGCGCGTCGAACTGATCGTGGCGAGTATCTCGCACTCCCCCGCGTCCGCGAGCGCGTGCAGGCACGCGAGAGCGCCCACGTCGTCGAAGTCCGTTATCATGTCCGTGTCGAAGATAATCTTCACGGGCTGCGCGTACGAGGCCACGGCAAACACAGCGGCTGCGAACATGGAGACCATTCTGCTCACGTCATTCCCTCCCCTTGCATACTAACCTGACCGTTCACAACGCCTTTGTGCTCTTTGTGTTCTTTGTGGCTAATATTTCATTCCGATACGGAACTGACGACTGTGCGCCGGGGCGCGTCACGGAAATCGCGGCGGCCTTCTGCGCAAAGGCTATGGCGTCGGCGCAGCCCTTTCCTTCGGCGATCGCCACCGCGAACGCGCCGTTGAACGTGTCGCCAGCCGCGACGCAGTCAACCGCCTTGACCTTCTTTGCAGGGAATATCTTTCCGCAGTCGCCGCAGTACACGCCCTTAGACCCCATCGTAATGACGACGTGCTTGACGCCGCGCTTCTTGAATACAGCCGTCGCCTTCGCCGCGCTCGCCGCGTCTACGACCTTCACACCGGTCATTAACTCCGTCTCAGTCTCATTCGGCGTGATCCAGTCTACAAGCGGATAAAGCGACTTCGGTAGCTTCCTCGCCGGCGCCGGATTGAGAATCACCGTCACGCCCTTGTCGTGCGCGACCTTCGTTGCCCATGCGACAGTCTCCATCGGCGTCTCAAGTTGCATGACGAGCGCCGCCGCGTCCTCGATGTCCTTCCTGAATGGTTCGACGTCTTTGGGCGAGAGTGTCCCATTCGCGCCGAGCGCGACGGAGATGACGTTCTGCCCCTTCGAATCCACGAGGATAAGCGCCGTTCCTGACGGTTCCTTCTTGTCGACAATCAGCCGCGCCGCAATGCCGTCCCTCTTGAGACGCGCCGCCGTATCGCGTCCGAATACATCATCCCCGACCTTCGCAATGAAGATGCACGCGCCTTTCTTCGCGGAGAGCCGCGCGACCGCGACGGCCTGGTTTGCGCCCTTGCCGCCAGGGTTCATCATGAAATGTCCGCCGCTCACAGTCTCGCCAGGAACTGGGATGCGCTTCCCGGTTATCACCATGTCGGTATTCGTCGATCCTATGACTACTATCTTTCGCATGGCGTATATCATACCATTTCAGAGGTGGGAAAATCAATACGGCAACCCACAACATGGCAAAAAGCTGCTTTAGCAGGTTTTTGCGGATTTTGCCTCCATGGCGCCGTTCATGTGTGGTATAATTGCGGCGTGAACGCGCAAGCAGGAAAGTACCTTGCCGTGGCGGACACGCTGAAACGCGAAATCCTGAACGGCAAAACGGACTCCGCATCAGAACTGCGGTTCGGAGAATATGGGCATGCCCTGCCGGCCAAAGCAGTTCGCGGGCGACACGGCGAAGCGATACTCCACGCCGCGCCCGCGTTCAAGCTTGCCGTTCGTCGCGGGCAGTTCCGAAAGCGCGAAGAGGCATGTGACGGTCTCGTCGTCCCGCTCCGCCGCCCAGTAGTAGTGCGGCGAATAGACGCGCTTGGTCACCCATGTCCTGTCGCGGTCGACATCCCTCCCCACGACGCTGACCTCGAAGTCGAAAGCCCGCGCGCCGCCGCCAAGCCCCCGCACGTTCGGGAACGTAACGGCCACCTGACGGACGTCGTCGCCCCTGCGGTTCTTCCCGTCGATCTGCTCCACAGCCACCTTCGCGTCGGCGGGGAACTGCGGCACGGCCGACTTCTCGGCCCGCTCGTCGAACGACGATGCGCCAGCCGGCAGCGGCACCACCCAGTCCGGCCCCGCCGGAAGGTCGTTCTCGAAGTCGCGGCGCTCCAGCACGATCCTGTCGTCGTAGACCGTCATGACCTGGCCGTGGTGACCGTCCCTGCACGACAGGTGCGGCATCTGCTGCGGCCCCACGTCCTTTGTTCCGAAGATGCGCGAATTCTCGCGGCCGCCGAACGGGATGAGATACTTGAGCGAGGCGGTGCCGACGCTCGTGAACTCGCCGCGCCAGAGCGTGCGGTCGTCGGACAGCGGGGTGTGGGAATGTCCGGTGAACGACACTGCGTTTGGAAACGCCTTGAGGGCGGCGGTGGATTCGCCGGAATCCTGTCCCCAGACCCAAGGCGCGGAACAGGTGCCCTTCGGGTGGTAGTGCTGCGTGTAGAAGAAAGGCCTGCCGCCGGCGAGCTCCGCCCGATGCGATTCGAGGAACGACGCGACCGCGCCCTTCCTGTCGAACTCGTGGAAGTGGACGCCGACGAACTTGTAGCCCTTCACGTCCTTGATGTACATCGGAGAGAAGTCCTCGTCGAACACCTCCTTCCAGACCCTGGCGCGGTTGCCCTTGAACCCGATGGCCTTGGCCTTCTGGTCCGCCGGGGTCTTGAGGAACTTGCGTCCGGACCCGTAGCGCCAGCCGTCGATGTCGTGGTTGCCGTAGACGAACACCTTCTCGACCTTGCCGCCGTCCGGACGCTTCCCGTCCGGGAACACCTTGCGCCATGTGTCGCCGACGAGCTTCAGCTCCGAGATGAGTCCGTGATCCGCGATGTCGCCGGCGATGAGGACGGCGTCGACGCCCCTGACGCCGAAGTAGCGCAATGCCTTCTCGAGCATCGCGAGCGAAGCGGCGCTGGCTTCGCTGCCCATCGCGGCGTCGACGATGTGGACGTCTGACAACACGCCCACGCGAAGCCGGGCCGGGCCTGCGTCTTTTCCGAAGGCGACGTTGCCAAGCCCCGCCGCCGCGAAGAACGCGGCACCGCCGCGCATGAAATCCCGTCTTGTAGCAGTCATGTCTTGATTCCTCTTTCCGTTTCCTGTGAATGCGAGGGATGTATCAGTCAACGGGCGGCGTCTGCGGCGACCTCGATCTGCCTGTCGGAGAGGTTGCGCATCTCGGCGTCGAAGGCGACGCCGGCGAGGGTAACCTTCCTGCCGTCGCGGAGGTACTTCTCGTGGTAGCCCTTCTCCTTGATCTGCGCGAGCGCGGCGGACGCCGTTCCGTTCAGCTTGAACTCGAACACGTAGATGCCGCATGGCGTCTCCACCACGGCGTCAACGCGCCCGCGGTTCGTCCAGCACTCGGCGTGCGTGCGCGCGCCGATCAGGACAAACACAGCATAGAAGAGCGTCTGGTAGTACTTCTCGCGCTTCACCGTGATGTTCGCGGGTATGTTCGCGAAGAAGCACGAGAGCGCGTCGAGCATGTCGTTCACGTCGTCGTGGCGGAGCGCGGACAGCATCTGGTTCAGAAGCGAGGCGTGGTCGAACGTGTCCAGGTGCGAAAACTCGACGGACAGCGATTCGTTGAACGCCTTGCGGACCTCGTAGTTCGGGCAGCCGAGCCGATAGACGCGCTCCTCTCCCTCCTGGCGCGCTTCCTTGATCGTCAGATATCCCGTCTGGTAGAGAAGCGCCATCACGGCCGGCCTGTCTGGTTCGTAAACGGAGAAGGATGTCTGGGAGACCTCGATGTCGTCCAAAAGAACGGGATCCCGCTCCAGCATCCGCAACAGGAACGACGGCGTTCCGGTCTCGAACCAGTACGGATCGAACTGCCGCGACGAAAGGCACTTTCCGACGGAGACCGGGTTGAACACGGTCGGCGCATCTTGGTGAAACCTGTAGCCGTCGTACCACTTCACCAGCTTCGCGAACGTCGCGTCGGCGTCGAGGCCGAGCTTTTCGCCGAGCGCCGCGAGCGATTCGGGGAAATTGACCTTCACCTCCTCGTGCGTGTAGCCGAAGAGCAGCGCCACGCGCGCATCCGTCGAGAACTCGTTGAGGTTGTTGAGGTCCGAGAAGATCGACACCTTTGAGAACTTGCTGACGCCCGTGATGAACGCGAAGCGCTGCATTCCCTCGCACGTCTTGATGACGGAGTAGAACTCCTTCAGCGCGTCGCGGATCTCGTTGACGTCATCTTTGCCGAGGTGCCCGAGGAGCGGCTTGTCGTACTCGTCGACGAGAAGCACAACCTTGTCAACGCGTGCCTGCGGATCCTTCGACTTCGCCTCGCGGTCGGCGGCGGCGATCATGTCGGACATCAAGAACCGGAACTTGCCCGATGCGGGTTCGTCCGCCCTGAGCGGAACTCCCACGCGCTCCGACTCCGCCTTGAGCATCGTGTTGATTTTTTTCCACAGCTCGGCGACGGACGCCGCCTGGCACGAACCCATGTCGAGTTTGAGGACGGGGTATGTCTTCGCCCAGTCCCACTCCGGCTCGATGGCGAGTCCCCTGAACAGCTCGCGCCGTCCCTCGAAAAGGCACTGGAACGTGGAGATTGCAAGCGACTTGCCGAACCGGCGCGGACGCGCGACGAAGAACTGCTTGCCGATTGAGCCGTCCGCAAGGGTCTTCATGATCGCCGTCTTGTCAACATAGACGAATCCGCCTTTACGGATGTCAGCGAACGAATACGTATCTGTGGCTATCCTCTCCATGCCGCACATTATACCAAAGTTATGTGAAGGTCGGCGTGTGAATGTTGACAAAAGTGAAACCAATGGGGACGTGAAAAAATCGAAAAGTCCAACCCGAAAGCAACGAAGACAGTATAGTCCGTTTCAACGAAAAGTGACGCTTTATGCGGCGTCATACAAGTCCGTTTCGGTTGAATGGGACGACAGTGATTGAATGGGACGACAGTGATTAATTAGCAAATATAATCAGCGAGGATGGCGAGGGGGACGTTGTCTCCCGAAGCAGCTCCCCGTCGACATCGAACAGCATGGGCGACGGGAAGGGTCGCGTCATTTGGAGGCGGAGGATGCGAAGACGGGTTCCTTGGCCCAGACGATGCACTTCTTGTCCCGCTCCTGAAGGTTGACGAGGTCGTCCTTCGAGACGTTGCGAATGACGATCCCGTCCACGACCGGCTTCATGTCGCCAAGGAGATGGAACACGCGCCCGGGCCCCAGATCCTCCGCCCACGTGAAGCGCGACTTTCTGCCGCCGTCGGTCCCAATGGCATCGACGGCCAGGTCCTTGAACCTGATGTTCTGCATGTTGCCGGCAATCATCTGCACGGCGGACCGATGCGCCTTCACGATCGTCGTCCCCTCGAACACGATGTTGCGGATGTCGCCCTGGAAGTCGACGGCGCCGCGCTCGGACGGCTGGTCCTTCGCCGCGCCGCCGTAGCAGTCCCACGACGTGCCGCAGTTGACGATCACGTTGTCCTTGAAGAGGATCTTGTTCGTGTTGCGGAACTGATATCCGGGGAAATCGGTGTTGAGCCGTATCCCCGCGCCCTTGTAGCCGTCCTTCAGGAGATTGCCCTCGATGACGTGCCCGTCGCCGCCAAAGACGGCGATGCTCGCCGCGCGCCAGTTGCACTCGACCGTGTTGAAGCGGATCACGTCGTCCTTCGTGTCCTGCGCGCCGCAGGCGTCGTGGTTCCAGATCGCGATTCCGTCGTCGCCGTTGCCGCGGAACGAGCAGCGCTCGATGACCGTGGACGACGTCCCCTGGCAGAGGTTGATGCCGTCCGCGAGGTTGTTTCGGATCCGGCAGTCGCCGATGAGGGCGTTCGTGGTGGGCTTCGCCGGGCTCTGGTAGTCGCCGAGCCACATGCCGCACTCGAAATGCTCGATCCACAGGTGATGGATCTTCGCCTTGTCGCCCCACGCCTCCATGATGCCTTTGTACACCGCGTTCTGGTTGAAGCGCGAGCGGAGCATCGAGCTCAAGTACATGTGGCAGAACTCCGTGCCGACGGCAGCGCGATCGCCGCCCACGCCGCCGCCGAAGGGCTTCGACCCCGGGAAATGCAGGTTGGTGTGCCACATGCCCGCGCCGGTGATCTTCATGCCCGAAGCTCCGGAAAGAAGCCAGCGGTTGTCGCCCGTCTTGCGGTAGTACTCCCACACGCCCGCCGGGAAGTACATCGCCTTCTTCTGCTCGCGGCAGGCGGCGAAGCACGCGTCAATCGCATCGCGACCCGTCCCGAAGTCCGCCACGCTCAGCGCATCGGCGGGTTTCGGAATCGGAGAGGGTATCTTCTCGAGTTCGATGAAGTCCACGCCGTACGGATACTTCCCGTCGACGTTCGCAAGCGCCACGACGTCCCCCTTCGCGAGGGGCGCGCCCTCGACCGCAAAATGCACCTCGTCGAACGCGAAACGCGCGAAGTCGTGTCCGCCCGGCTCGTCGGACGGACGGTCCCCCACGAAATACTGCCACATCCAGTAGGAGGAAAGCGGTATCGCGTCCGAAACTTTCCCGTACTGGCGGACCTTCCGCACCTTGCCGTTCACGCGGAATTCAAGCGCGCCCGTAAAGACGTCCGCGCGCCGGTACTGCGGCGTCTCGTCATTCGGATTCGCCTGCTTCCAGCCGTCCGGGGCGTCGGGCATCGTGAAGCGGAGCGTCACGCCGTCAAGCCCGCTTTCGCGCACCGTCCACTCAAGTGACGCGCCCGCCTTCGGCAGCTCCACGTACTGCATGTCGGACGCCTGCGCGGCGACGTCCGTCTGGTCGAGCGACGGGCCGCGCAAAACCGCCCCACCGGTCCGTCGCGCCTTCTCCGCCTCGTAGCGCGCCACGCCGGCATCCGGCATTCCCGCAGCCAAGGACACCCATCCCAGGCCAAGCGCGACAACGCAACTGACAGTCCCTGTGACTTTTCTCATTTTGTTTCTCCCTGATTTCACTGAACACGGCACGGGCAACGCCGACGCGCTCCCCTGGCGCTACGGCAGGAACTGCACCCAGTCGAGGACGACGTTCTCGCCCACACCGGCAAGCACCACCTTCCCTCCGGCCTTGACTTCCAGAGGGAGGTCGATTATCTGGAACGACGACCACCCCTTCGTCTTCGACAGAGTAAACTCCGTGCGCGAGCCGTCCTGCTCGACGGCGACACGCGCGCCGGCCGGCGATGCGTAGGAAATCCGCAACGCCTTGCCTGCGACGTCGGCGCAAAACGCCGCAGACGTCCCCCGTGGGCCAAAGCCGTGGAGGGCCTTCACGCCGGACGCGCGCACCTCATACTCCGCGCTGAGCCCCTTTCCCGCCAACTCGGCCGATTCGGCCTCGTGGACGCGCACGCCGGGAATCCGCGCCCTGATCGCAACATTGTTCTCGCCAGGATCGTACCCCTCCGCAAGCAGTTCCGTCGCCTTGAGGCAAATCGTTTTCGTCCCGCGGGTTACACCGTTTTCGTTCAGGGAGTCGACCGTGAAGTAGTAGTCATGCCCGCGGTTCAGCGCGTTGATACGGCAGCTCTGCGCGTCCCACACCTGGTGATGCTGATACATTCTGTCCGGCGAAAGCCCGTAGCGCACGACGTACCCCTGCGCGCCCCTGGCCTTCGGCCACTCGATTCCCACAGTGCGGTTGTTGTCCGCCCTGCGGTCCGCGTAGACGTTCTCCATGTCCACCGCGTCGGGCTTCGTCCCTCCGCCTTCGCCGAATATCCTGAGGGCGCTCACGGCGAAGCGTCCGTCGCCGGGTATCTTCTCGCTTCTGTTGACGAGGCGCACGTAGCGCGCCCCGACCTTCTCGGTGAACTCGATGTACTCGTGCTGGCGGTTCTCGGTCGCGCGCGAGCGGTCGACGAGCGTCTTCCAGTCGCGGCCGTTCTGCGAGAACTCGATCACGTAGCGGTAGGCGAAGTCGTGGTCGCGTCCGCCGGACTTGTAGCCGACATCGTCGAAATTGACCTGCACGGAGCGGACGGCGCAGAGCTTGCCAAGGTCGACTGAAATCCACTCGCCCGGCTTGTCCGTCGCGGGCACCCAGGAATCGTAGCTCTTCTCGTTGAAGGCCAGCGACGCGCCGAAGGCGTTGGACGACGCCGTTGCCGGCTTGCCGTACGAGAGCAGCATCCAGCCGGGCGACGGATTGCCGAACGGATCCTTCGAGCGCGCCGGAACGAAGAACGGCATGTCGCTCAGGCAGGCATTCGTGTAGAGTCGGCCGTCTTCGCCGAACTTCGCCGGCAGGAGCACGAGACGGCGGTCGATGCCGCGCACGCGGCAAAGGTCGATCTTCCACCAGTTCCCGTTGAGGTCTCTGAAAAGTCCGCCATGTCCCGCGCCCTGCGTAAAGCCCGTCGACTTGCGGCTGACGGGACTATTCGGGGCGAACACGAACGGGCCAATCGGACTCGGCGCGATGTAGCAGTTGTCGCAGTACGTCGCGTACTCCGTGCCCGGCACGGCGCAGGTGAGATAGTAGCGCCCCCCGTGCTTGACCACCCACGGCCCTTCCTGCGTGTCGGCCTTTTCGTAGGCGTCGTTGTTGTCGCCCGGAACCTCGTACCCGCGGTTTTCCTTGTCGGGCCACGCCAGCTCCCACGGCCCGCCCGCGACCTTGAAGCCGTCCTTCGGGTCGAGCCGCAGGACGGAGATCGGGTTGCGGTGCGAAAGCCCGCTGTAGGCGTAGACAAAACCGTCGCCGCCTTCCGCGGGATCGTCGTAGAAGAGCGCCGGATCGGACCAGCCTGACGGATGGCCCACGCGTTCCCACTTGGAGACGTCGTGCGGATCGGCCGTCTTCAGAATGTCGCCGCTCTCGGAGTGCGTGAGGTAGAGCGTATCGTCAATTACACACATGCCCGGTGCCCACTTGCGGAACTGGTCGATGAACTTGTGGTCCGGCGGAATGCGCACGAACCGCCACTTCGCAAGGTCATTGGAGAACCAGTAGCCGTCCGCATGCGACGCGAACAGCCAATATTCCCCCTTGAACACGACGATCGCCGGGTCTCCGGATATGATGTAGACGTCGGTAAACGTGCCGTTGTCGCGCCTGCGCGACGGCTCGATCATGTACTCGAGGTCGAGCGGATTGCACGTGGTGAGCGGCTGCGGGTTCTCCACGGACTTCGTCGCCTTCGCGAGTTCCGCTTCCCATGCGCGCACGGAACGGACGTCGAGGATGCGCGCGTTGCGAACCTCGTAGGTGATGCCGGTCTGCGCGGGAGTCATCTTCGGGATGTCGTTATGGTCGAACACGATGGCATCGGCAATCCAGCCCGATCCGGCGGACATTCCCTCGAGCGAAAACGAGACGGGCATCCATTCACCGGCAATGCGCGCAACGTCAGAGACGCCCTTCTGCACAGGCGACCCAAGCTCCAGCACTCGCTTTCCGTCCGAATCGCGCAGGACGACGCGTCCGTTGCAAACGAAGCGCAGCGAATCCTTGCCCGTCACGCCGTCATGGCGCGTCACCCGCAGTTCGCAGGCAAACGCCAAGTCGGCCGGGTCGCGTCCGCGGACGTCGGCGAGTCGGGCCGACTCGATCTTCACCTCGGCCCGGCCCGAGAGCGGCAGCCCCGTCTTTGCGACCTCGCCTTCCGGCTGCATGCTGCAGACAAGATCGCCTTCAATCGCGGCAACGACCCCGAATCCCCCGCAAAACGCCAAAGCCGCAAGGAACAACACCGTCATCCGTTTCATGGACAATCTCCCTTTCAAGTTTCTAAAGCACATTTCATCGGGGGGGGGCTGACCATGGTCATCGCGCCGGCAGGACCTCCAGGCCGCACACGCGCGGGTCGCGATGCTTTTCGTCGCCCTTCTTGTCGCCCTTGGCGAACTCGACCTTCACATGCCCCTGCGTATCGCTCGTCACGTCCACGTCGACCACGCACGCCCGGTTGATTCCGCCCGCCGCCGCCGCCACGTCGAAGTCCGGCAGCACGACCTTGCCGTTGACCTTTACGTCGAACTTGCACACGCCCGCGACCTTCTCGCGGCTCGACTCCGCGAAATGGAGGCGCAAGAGATAGGGCTTCGACTTGCCAGTCAGGAGGCAGTCGTATTCGCTCGAGCTCCAACGGACCGTCCTGTAGACGTCCGGAGGCGCGAGACGCGCGTCGTCGGGAAGGATCACCGGCTCGGCCTGGTACCCCGCGGCACCGTCGAGGAAGCCGGGATCCTTCGCGAACGCACCACAGTTGTAGCCCGCGCAGTTGATGCGCACCGCGTCCTGCGGCCGGGCCGTCGGCTTCTTGAAGCCGAACGTCTTGCCGTCCTCGCCCTTCAATTCCGCCGGCGCGAAGTGCGGGTTCAAGACGACCGTCCCGTCCCCGGAAATGGCGGACACGTTCCAGCCGTCGACTTGCACGCGCGCCGAGCCGCCGCGCAGGGCCGCCGTATCGTACGTGCACGACAGGACCCGCTGCTCCTTCGGCCCGAGCGTGACGTAGTTCTCCGACCAGTACGCCGGAAGGACGCGCTTCCCGTCCGCGTCCGACACGAGCTGCGCATGGACGAGGAGCGCGATGTGGTCCGTCGGATTCTGGATCGCCACGCGCGTCTGCGCTCTCCCGTCCTGGACGCGCGTGCGCGCCAGCGCCTTCAGAGAGACCTTCGGCATCTCGTCCATCGCCTTGAGGTTCTCGCGGTAGACGAGCCGGTTCGTGTCGCCGAGGTCCTTCACGTCCTCCGGATTCGTGTCGCGCCGGCGCCAGTAGAAGGCGTCGTCGACGCGGACAAAATGCGCCTCGGGGAGGTTTTCCGGCCAGGCGACCTTCGCCACCGCGCGCACGGCCGCGGCTGGGCATTTCGCGCGCAGGTCCTTGCGCGAAAGCTCTTTCCCGTCGAGCGTGTAGACGGATACGCGCACGTCGCGTGCGACCTCCGCGGCGGTCTGGTTGACCAGGTACACCGTGCCGTAGGCCGTCTCGGTGAAGAAGGCGTGGACCGGACGGCATCCCTGCTGAACCGCGAAGAAGGCGGCGTGCGGCTCGAGGTCGTACGACATCAAATTCCAGATCAAGCTCGGATGCGAAGGTATGCTCATCCAGAGAAGCACGCCTTCCGACGGCTCGAACATCCGCGCGAGGCGCCCCTCGTACATCGCACGGTGGGCCTCGTAGTCCATCAACTGCGACTTGCGCACGAAGTCGGCGAACGTACGCGGCGCGCCATAGCGCGCGGTCATGTAGCGGATGAAGCTCCGTCCGCCGCCCGCCGTGAAGTTGCACTCGCCCCAGGCATCCGTCACGCCCTCGCAGTCCGCGGCGGGGAACATCGTCTCGAACGCCTCGTATGTGGGGATCGCAATCGCGCCGAGCTCGGTCTTGAACGTCTCGCGGCGGTTGAACTGCGGGTCCTCGAAGAAGCGCGTGTACTTCACCGGCGGCAGCCATTCGTACGGACCGCCCGAGTTGAAGCCGAAGTAGTCGCCGGAATGCGGCTGGTAGTGGCGCGTCGGATCGAGTTCGGCCAACGTGCGGCGAATGCGGTCGTTGAGCATCTTGTGCGGAATCGCCTCGTTGAGCGCGCACCAGAACGCCACGGACGCGCGATTGCGGTAGCGGAGCACGATGTCGCGCAGGTTGTCGAAATACGTGCCTTCGTCGCGCGGTCCCATGGCATCCATGTGCCAGAACTCCTGGAAGAGCAGGATGCCGTACTTGTCGCACGCGTCCGCCAGCGGATCGGAGTAGTTCTGCCCGCCCCAGTTGCGTATCATGTTGAAGTTGCAGTCGCGGTGGAGGCGGACCTGCGCGTCGATGCGTGCGGAGGGGATGCGCTTGAGAGCTTCGTCCAGTCCCCAGTTGCCGCCCTTCATGAACACCCGGACGCCGTTCACGGAAAGCGCGAACTCCTTCTTGCCCGGCGTGAAGTACTCGAACTTGCGGATGCCGAACGTCTCCTCGCGCGTATCGGCCACCTTGCCGTCCTCCTCGAGGACGAACTCCATCTTGTGGAGCGCAGGCGCGCCGAGCCCGTTGGGCCACCAGAGCTTCGGGTTCTTCACCACGAGCGCAGGGTCGGTCTTGGGCGTAAACTCGACCGTCTTGTCCTCCCACGGGCCGAGCTTCACGTCGCGCGAGAGTTTCACGCCGTCGAACGAGACGACGACCCTTCCGAAGACCTCGTCGTGCGTCGTGTTGCGCACAGGCACGCGCACCGTGATCGTCGCGCGGTCCGTCGACGGCAGGTCGGGAAGATCGGTGACGATCTGCGGGTCTGTCAGGATGATCCGGCGCGTGGCGGAAAGCCACACGCCCTGCCAGATTCCGGCGTTGCGGTCGCGTATGCCGGACTGCCAGTCCCAGCCGAGGGAACAGCTGAACGTCGGGCCGTCATTCCGCCCCACGCCGCCGCAGGGGCCGCCGTTCGACGCCATCGTGTGCTCGTTCGGGGTTCCGACAGTCGGCTGCGGCGAGATGCGCACCGCAAGGGCGTTCTGTTCGCCGTACCTGAGGTTGTAGTCGTTGATCTCGAACTTGCCGCGGCGGAACGCGCCCTTGAGTCGTCCTGCGAACCGCCCGTTCACGTGGATCTCGGCCGCGTAGTTGATGCCGTCAAACTCAAGCCAGACGCGCCGCCCTGCGTATTCCTTCGGGACGACGAACGTCGTACGATACCACCAGTCCTTGCGACAAAGCGACTCCGGGATGATCTCGGGACGGTTGTTCACGCCGAAGAGCGGCTCCGGGTACGTGCCGTCCGCGACAAGCGACGTCAGCACCGTGCCCGGAACGACCGCCTTGTGCCATCCGGACGACGGCTTGTAGTCCGTCCGCGAAAGCCGCCGCCCGATGAGGTAGTCGCGATCGTTGTCTTCGGTCAGCCAGTCCTTTTCCGCCGCCTCCGCGACGACGACGTCTGCCGGAGCGAGACGCCACCCCCCCCACCGGCACGCGGTCGCGCGCAATCGCCGTTCCGGCGCAAAGGACTGCAGCTAAAGTCAAGATCGCAGATTTCACGGCATGCCTCACTTTCTAAGGCGCAGTATGCGCATCGTCAGCTGTTTTCCGCCGCGCTTGGCCGACGCGAACACGGCAAACGAGAACGCCAGCACGGGCAACATCGCTCGTTTCATATCAGGCTCCTTCCGACGCGGAACTCTCCGCGCAGACCAAGGCAACCGCAAGGGCGAAAACTGCAACAGCAGCCGTCGCCCTCATCGTGTGCCACCTCACGGCCCTTACCAGCTGTCCGTGCGGAACGGAGACGCGGGAAGGCCTTCCGCGTTATAGAGGTTGCAGTCGCCCATCGGGTTCGCGCGATACGCGTAGCGTACGGCAACGGGCTCCTTGACTTCGTCGGCAGAGACGACCACGTCCTTGCCCTTGACCTCGGCCTTGGCCCAATGCCACTTGCGGTCAGCGCCGGCTATTGCAAAACCCTTGAGCGCGCCGTCCGCGCTCGGAACCGGCGCGACGCCGGGCGTGTCCGGACCCTTCTCGGCCGCCATGAGCCCCGAGCCGACGTGCTCGAACGAGATGCGAATCTTCCCGCCCTCCACGGCCATGCTCTTGTAGAGCGGACCGGAGACGACGAGATCCTTCTCGCCGTAGACGTCGCGGCGGGCCCAGAGGGCCAGGCGGTGGCCGACGTCGAACTTGTTCTTCGGGTGGATGTCCTTCGCGTTGCCGATGTCGATCGCCACGGCAAGTCCGCTCTTCGGTATCAGCGTCTGCGCGGCGATGCGCTCGGCGTTTCGGATGCGCGCATAGCCATTTCCGCCCGCGGGATCCGTGGTCTTCTCGGTAAACGAGGCGAGCTGCACGATGTAGAACGGGAACTCGTAGCCCCACGCCGCGCGCCAGCCGCCCGCAAGAGCCTGGAGCTTGTGGGCGTACTCCATGCCCTCCCCGCCGTTCGAGCAGCCCTGGTACCAGGTCGCGCCGGCAATCGGGAACTTCACGATCGGGGCGATCATCGCATTGTACTGGCGCGTCCAGTCGCTATCTTCCGGGAATCCGCCGACGGCCGAGTAGTTGCCCGTCTGGCGGGCGTCCAGAAGACGCTCGGCCCACGCCATCACGTTCGCCCGGTACGCCTTGAGCCTTTCGGCATGGCCCTTCAGCTCGGGAACGGACTTGAGCCCGGCGTCGTTGACGAACGGCTCGATGCGGCAGCCGGACCAGTTGTCGTCGAGAATGCCCATCGGGATGCCGGTCTTTTCGTTGAGCTCGCGCACCATGAAGTACCCCTCGGCGGTGATGCCGTTGAGGGAGTCCTTCGTGGCGACCTGCCACGAATGGCAGCAGGGCGCGTCGTCGATCGGGAACACCGCCGTCTTGTGGTCGAACTTGACGGCGCGGATGTTGGGGAAGTCCTTTGCCTTTGCCTTCTCCTCCTCGCCGTTGATGATCCCCCAGCCGAACGTCATCTCCGAGTTGGACTGGCCCGACACGAGCCACACGTCGCCGACGAGCACGTCCTTGACCACGACCTCGTTTTTCGCGCCCTGGACGGAAAGCTCCTGCGCCGTGGCGTTCCACTTCATGGCGGGGAGCTTCACCTCCCAGCGTCCCTTGGCGTCCGCACGCGCGGAAAGCGTATGCCCGCCGAAGCGGACCGACACGCTTTCGCCGGGCGCGGCCTTGCCCCACACCGGCACGACGCGGTCGCGCTGGAGCACCATGTGGTCCGAGAATATCCTGTTGAGCGAGACGTCCGCAAACGCGGAAGTCGCGAGGAGCGCGCAGAGCGCGGATAGCATCTTCGTCTTCATTTCACTGGCCTTTCTCTTGTGTCGTTCAAATCCTGCATCACGTCCCCTCCCCTCGACCACGATTGGTCTGCCCGCGGAATATTATACCAAACTTTCGACGCGCGTGTCGAACGAACACCCGACTTCGGGAAAATTGCAGGCCATGTTTACATCAACGCATCTTTTCAAATGCGCAAACCCTCGCGTGCTTCGCGGTGGGACGAATCGTGTATACTCTGCGGCGTCCCCATCACCCCTCGGGGACTGTCCCCCTCAACCCTATGGACTCAGGACTTGAGGCCTCAGGACCTCGGGCGGGGACTCAGAACTCCAGACTCAGGACTCAAGACTGCTACTGGGACTCACGACTCAGGACGTAGGACCGTCGTGCCGTCGCAGCCCTGAGTCCTCACGTCCTGAGTCCCAGCTGCCTTGAGTCCTAAGTCCTGAGGTATTGCTTGAGGTTTTGCAATTAACTCTAGCAATAAGCCCTTTCCCTTATAACCCCATAAGTCTTCGAAACGGTACTATCGAATCAAAATACCCATCAGCCTCGACGATGGGAGCAAGATGCCCGTCATAGACAAGCACAGGCCGAGCAGACTTCCCCCTCGGCATGGAGAGTTTCTTCAACTTCCGCTCGACTTCGGCGATTGTCTCCCTGCCGATCTCGCGTCGACGCTTGATTTCTACCACATAATTGCTGTGTTTCGTCTGAAGAAGAAGGTCTATCTGCAACCCGTCTTCGCCGTCGCCTTTCCGGCTGCGCGAATAGGGAGCAGCAGACTCTATCAGCGAATTCCCTAAATGAAGCGGGTCTATCAACACCGCATAGTGGTTCACCACGAGGTTTTCGAACTGAAGCCCCATGATCGTATCCCATCCGTCCAATGCATCCAAGGACACAAATCTGTACGCTCCGGCGTCGACAATCTCTTTCTTCGGTTCTATGTAACGAAGGTAGAAGCGTGCATAATTGTCCTTGAGACGATACTTGATCTCCCGCAAGCGCTTGCCAGTCTCAGGATTGTTGCCCACGTCGGATGCGACAAGTCCTGCTTCCACCAACTGTTCCAACGCTTCGCCTATCTTTCCGCCCTTCTCCGTACCGATGGCTACCGCCGTTTCGGAAACTGACAAAGGGCGCTCTACGAGCGCACGCACAATCTTCCCGGAGAGCGTCGGAAGCTTCGTTATGACATCTGAGAACATCTCGTCAAAGTCGATACGAAGAATCGAATTGGGGCGAAACGCGAGGCGAGCGATATTCGATACGGCGCAATCTCCCGGCGCAATCTCCCTCAGATACCGAGGAACGCCACCTGTCACTGACAGCACGTCAATGATTTCACGAGTATCCACCCTTGTCGCAGCGCGACCCCAGAACTTGACACACTCTTTGAGCGGCAGCTCCTTTACAACCAAGTCGAGCGAACGTCTGCCGAAGAAAGCGCCATTGTCGACAAAATGCTCCTTGATCCATCCCGACACGCTGCCGCAGACGACGACAATCAGCCGGCTATGTTTTGACCAATAGCCATCCCAAGCGATTTTGACAAGATCGGCGAAGGTTTCATCATAATGACCAAGCCATGAAACCTCGTCCAGCAATACGACCGTACGTTCCTTGTCGTTAATTTCACGATCAAGTTTGATAAACGCCTTAAGCCAATTATCTGGCACGCTATCATCCGCCCGAGTCTGCGTAGCAAGTTCTCGTGCAAAGGTCTTCAATTCTGTCTCATTAGAGAACTCGGGCTTTGGTCGTACACCTTCTATCCTTATGAAACGGGCTTTTGATCTTTGTGCAAAGACTTCAATCAAGGTCGACTTGCCAATGCGACGACGCCCTCGACAAGTAACAAGCGAGCCACACCGCTTGCCCCAAAGCGCCATCAAATCGCCAATCTCATTTTCTCTTCCAAAGAAGTCCATAAGAGTCCTTTTTTGCAATAACAAGAGATATTATATCATTAACCGCTCTTTATGTCAACTGCAACCAGTTCACCTAAATTGATTTTTGACGATTAGGTGAACTTGTTTATACAAGGATTCAGGTTCACCTATGTGAAGATTTAGCGAATTGAAACCAATGGGGACTGTCCCCCCAACCCTCTCTCCGCGCCTCAGCGAGATAAGACCCGCCCGGCGGACGCGACGGAGCGCGTCCCTCCCCCCGAGATGATCGGCGAGATGGTGCGCGCGTTCGGCGCAGAACGCGTAACGGTGGCGATCGACGTGGCGCAGAACGCGGCGATACCGTCGGGCTACGACGGACGGCGAGTTCGCTTTCCAGAATGAGACTTGCGCGTCCGGTGCGAGATTGGTACAATATGGCCGTTTGCACAATTCATCCAACAAGACAAAACCATGCTGATCCGCACTCGTTCCTATGCTCGCGCCGGTCTGCTCGGCAACCCTTCCGACGGCTACTTCGGCAAGACCGTGTCGTTCGTCTTTCGCAACTTCGCGGCCGACCTCGTCATGTACGAAACGCCCGAACTCGGTTTCGTGCCGAGCGACGTCGACGATGCGACGTTCGCCTCGCCTGACGAGCTGCTGCGCGACATCCAGCTGTTCGGCTACTACGGCGGCATCCGCCTCATGAAGGCCGTCGCCAAGCTGTTCTTCCTCTACTGCCGCGACCATGCCATTGTGTTGCCGCAGAAGAATTTCACCGTGCGCTATACCTCCAACATCCCGCGCCTGGTCGGACTCTCCGGCTCCTCGGCGATCTGCACGGCCATGCTGAAGGCGCTGCAGAAATTCTACGACGTCGAGATTCCGCTGGAAGAGGCGCCGACGCTCTGCCTCGAGGCGGAACGCGACGAGCTGGACATCCAGTGCGGACTCCAGGACCGCGTCATCCAGGTCTATGAAGGCTGTGTCTTCATGGACTTTGAACAATCGCTGGTCGAGTCCACCGGCCACGGCCGCTACGAGCGTCTCGATCCGGCCCTGCTGCCGCCGCTCTACATCGCCTACGATCCGCGACGCGCCGAGGTTTCCGGCACGTATCACAAGAAGCTGCGCGTGCTCTTTGAGGAAAAGAAGCCCGACATTCTCGCCGCCATGAGCGAATTCGCCGACATCGCGCAGAAAGGCCGCGACGCGCTCGTCGCCGGACGCCGCGACGAGCTGCCGGCGCTCGTCAACGCGAACTTCGACCTCCGCGACCGCATCTTCAACGTCGCCCCCGCAAACCGCCGTATGGTCATGGCGGCCCGTTCCACGGGCGCCTCGGCGAAATTCGCCGGTTCGGGCGGCGCCATCGTGGGTACGTATGCGGACGACGAACAGTTCAGCCGCCTCTCCGCCGCACTGGCGGAAATCGGCTGCCAGACAATCCGTCCGGTCATCGGTTAAAGCCCGCGCGCCAGCCGGATGTCCGCCGCAATCTGCGCACGGAGATCCGCACACGACGCGAACCGGCGTTCCGGACGAAGGAACGCGCGAAAGTCGACGGCGAGAGCCGTCGGCTTTTTCAGCGGCGCCGATTCAAGCAGATGCACCTCGAGCAGGGGGTCGGTCCAGGCCCGATCTCCCATCGTCGGCGCCAGTCCCCAATTGGCCACGGCACGGCCGTAGTCCGTATCGACGGCATAGACGCCGCAGCGCGGACGCACCAGCTCGGCGGGCACGCGCACATTCAGCGTCGGAAACCCCAGCTCATGCCCCACGCCCTTGCCGGACACAACCTCGCCGACCACGCGCCAGGGACGCCCCAGACAGGCCGTCGCCGTCACGAGGTCCCCTTCTGTCAGCGCCTTGCGAATGCGGGTCGAGGAAACGGACTCCCCCGCAACTTCGACAAAGGGAACCGTCTCAACCGCAAAGCCCAGCGTGCGAAGCAATTCCGCGTTGCCGGCCCCGCGCGCACCGAACGTCCAGTCGGGTCCGCAATAGATTGTCCCGAGATGCGGATAGGCCTGTTTCAACCATGCGGCAAAACCCTCCGGCGGGGTTGCCGCGAATTCACGGGTAAACTCCAGAAAGACGACCGCGTCCGGCTTCGCCGGACCGCGCAGCGACGCGGCGATCGCCTGACGCCGCGTCGCCGGATCCATCAACAGGGCCGGCGTCCGCTCGGGCGCGAACACAGCCGTCGGGTGGGTGCGAAACGTCAACGCGGCATCGGCGCACGCGAGAATCCGGCGATGGCCGAGATGCACCCCGTCGAAAAAGCCGACGGCCAGGTTCATCAGGCAAACGCTCCCGCCGTGGGACGAAGCCGATGCTTGAACGAGACCGCATCGAGCTTCAGCAGGTCCATGAAGCCGAGGGCGTCCTCGACCTTGAAACGGCCGCAGGACGTGCGGCGCAGCGTCTCAAGGGACGCCCCGCAGCCCAGCTTCTGTCCGAGGTCGTGCGCGAATGCGCGCACGCAGACCCCCTTCGTGCAGAACAGATCGAACGTCGCGAACGGCGGCGCGAAATCCGTCACCGCAAGACGGTAGACATGCACCAGGCGCGCCTTCGCATCCTCCGCGTTCGTCGGAACGATGCCGTAGTTCGGCAGGTCGGGGCGCTTGATGACGCTGAACGGCGGCGGCGTCTGGAAAATGTCGCCGCGGAACTCCGGCAGTGCGGCCTCCAGCGCTTCGCGCGTGACCGCGTCAAAGGGCTTTTCCGCCAGCGTCTCGCCTTCGGCATCCTGCGTGTTCGTGGTCCGTCCGAGCCGGATGGTCGCCGTATAGCGCCGGTCGCCGCCCATCACGTCGTTGGCGACGGCCGTCGCATCGCCGACGAGAAGCACCAGCAGGCCGGTCGCATTCGGTTCCAGCGTGCCGCCATGTCCGATCTTCGCGAGATTGAACTGCCTCTTCACCGCCTTCAGCACGTCGTGGGATGAAATCCGCGCGGGCTTGTCGACGAGCAGAATTCCGTCGACCGAGGCCAGCATCGCCATCGTATCAAGATTGGCCATCTGAGCGCCCCCGTGTGTCGATCAGGCTTCGGCCGGTGCGGGCGGCGGTTCGGTCGTGGGAACGTCCAGCCCGTCGAGCAACGCCAGCACCCGATCGCCCTTCTCCAGGGAGTGGTCGATCACAAAGCGAAGCTGCGGCGTGAATTTCAGGCGAACCTGCGCGTTCACGATCCGTTCGAACTCGTGCGTCCGACGGATGATGTGCCCCAAGACACGCGTCTGTTCGGCGGGTTCGCCGAACACGCTCACCTTCACCGTCGCGTTGCGGAGGTTCTTCGCACACGCGACGTCGGTGACCGTCACCTTGCCCGGGTTCACGTCGTCGCCCTGCAGCACGCGGAACATCGACTCGCCGATGACGCGCTTCAGCAGGCTGTTGACTCTCTCAAGACGATCGACAGACATGGGACTCCGTCCTTAAAGCGTACGCGGAAGCTCTTCCAGGATGTAGCATTCGACCACGTCGCCTTCGGCGAACGCCTCGAAGTTCTGGAAGCAGATGCCGCATTCCTGCTGGCCCGTGACTTCCTTGACCTCCTCCTTGAAGTGGCGCAGCGTCTGGACCTTGCCTTCCCAGATCTTGTTCTGGTTGCGCAGCACGCGGTAGCGGGCCGACGCGATGAGCGTACCGTCGAGCATCTGCGAGCCGGCGATCTTGCCGAGCTTGCCGATGTCGTAGATGGCCTTGATTTCCGCATGGCCGCGCACCTTCTCCGTGTATTCCGGCGGCAGGAGGTCGAGCATGGTCTTCTTGACATGGTCGATCAGCTCGTAGATGATGCGGAACGAGTTGATGCGCACGCCGTCGTGGCGGGCCTGCTGCTGCACGCCCGAATCGCAGCCGATGTCGAAGCCGACGATCACGGCCTTGCCGGCCGCGGCGCTCTTGACGTCCGTCAGCGACACGTTGCCCGTGCCGGTGCCGATGATCTTGAGCGACACCTTCTCGCTCTTGATGCCGCGGAGGGCCTCGACGATCGCCTCGAGGGAACCCTGCGTGTCGCTCTTCACGACAACGCTGAGTTCGCGCTTGTCGCCCGCGCTCATCTGGCTCATCAGATCGTCCAGCGAGAGGGCGCGCGTCTGGGAAAGTTCCTGTTCCTTGCGGAGGCGCGCCGTCTCCTCGGCGAGCGTACGCGCCCGCTTTTCGTCGAGCATCACGCGGAATTCCGCGCCCGCTTCCGGCACACCGGAAAGACCCGTGCACTTGACCGGGGTGGACGGAATGGCTTCCTTGATGCGGCGGCCGCGGTCGTCGATGAGCGAGCGCACCTTGCCGAAGTGCTCGCCGATGAGGATCGCGTCGCCGACCTTGAGCGTACCGCCCGTGACGAGCAGCGGCGCCGACGGGCCGAAACCCTGCTCAAGCTCGGCTTCGATGACGTAGCCGTTCGCGCGGCGCTTCGGATTGGCCTGAAGTTCAAGCACGTCCGCCTGCAGGAGAATCATTTCGAGGAGCGTATCCACGCCCTGGCCCGTCGTGCCGGAGACTTCACAGCAGACGATGTCGCCGCCCCACTCTTCCGGCGTGAGACCCGCCTTCTGGAGCTGCTGCTTGACGCGCTGCGCG